>CAWDMF010000040.1:0-23710 GCA_963803185.1 uncultured Gammaproteobacteria bacterium
GAAGTGGTTGATGGTGCGAACCCGACAGTCAAGTTCAAAGATTTGATTCTTGATGAAGACATCGACCTTGAAGTTGACATGGTTGTGTTGGCAACGGGTATGGTGCCTAATTCCGGTCAGGAGTCGCGTGCTGATTTAACCATTGAAGAGAATGAAGATAAAGCGGCAGCAAAAGCTAGGAATGAGGAGCAGATAATTAGAGTCGACGTTGAGTCTATTTTAAATCTTGACTACCGTCAGGGTAAAGACGTTCCTCATATGGATAATGGTTTTGCTGATTCACATTTCATCTGTTTCCCGTATGAGACACAACGTACGGGTATTTATACTGCGGGTCCAACTCGCCGTCCTATGGATACCGCACAAGCGATGGATGATGCAATGGGAGCAGCAATGAAAGCGATTGCTGCGGCTGAAAACGCCGGTTTAGGTAAAGCGGCACATCCGCGTGTGGCCGACCTGAGTTTTCCTAGCGTGCGACTGGAAGGTTGTACTCAATGTAAACGTTGTACCGTGGAATGTCCTTTTGGCGCGATTAATGAAGACGAGAGAGGTTTCCCGATTTTCAACGAATCACGTTGCCGTCGCTGTGGTACCTGTATGGGTGCCTGTCCGGTACGGGTTATTTCATTCGAGAACTATTCAATCGATACCGTGGGCCAGCAGCTTAAAGCCGTTGATATCCCGGAAGAATTCGATGAAAAACCTCGTATCCTGGTACTTGCCTGTGAAAACGATGCTTATCCTGCACTGGATATGGCGGCGCAAAACAAGCTGGAATACAGTGCGTTCACCCGTATCATTCCTGTTCGCTGTTTAGGTTCGGTGAGTTTGAGCTGGATTACTGACTCATTAAACAGCGGTTTTGATGGCATTATCCTCATGGGTTGCCCAAGTGGTGATGATTATCAGTGTCACTTCGTTAAAGGTTCATTGATGGCACAGGAGCGTATGTCGAAGGTGGGCGATACACTTGAGTCCTTAAGTCTTGAAAAAGAACGTGTACAGACCTATGAAATTTCGATAACCGATATTCATAAAGTTCCAAAAATAATCAATGATATGGCTGAGACGATCGAACAGATCGGCATGAGCCCGTTCAAGTTCTAGGAGATTACCATGAGTGATTTAAATACAGGCATGGTTGAAAAATACCGCAACAACTTTTTAAAAGAAGTTGAAGCCAATGTCGAAGAAGGCGATTGGGTGAAAATGTGTATGCAATGTGGTGTGTGCTCAGGCTCATGTCCATTAGGCCCATACTGGGATCATCCACCACAAGAACTGTTCATGATGATTCGTGCCGGTAAACGTGACGAAGTGCTGCAATCCACCTCGATGTGGATGTGTACTTCCTGTTACAACTGTATCGTACGCTGTCCTCGCGAACTGCCTATTACACATATCATGCACGGTCTGGCGCATTACGCGACACGTCTGGGTATCGAGCCCAAAGGTCAGCCGACTCGTCAGTTTTCTCAGTTATTCTGGGACAACCTGGCGAAGAACGGCCGTGTAAATGAATTATGGTTAGGTGTAAACCTGTACTTCATGAACGGTATCGTCGAAGGCATCAAGGTTGCACTGGGCATGGCGGGCATCGGACTGGGCATGCTTAAAGCCGGTCGTTTGAGCCTTAAAGAACTTGTTGGCGGTCATACCGTGAAGGACAAGAAAGGCTTCCAGGCAATGATCAAAAAAGCACAGGAGCTGGAAGCAGCTCGTGTTGATAGCTCTAACTAATTTTTGGGGCAGGAAAATATTATGTCAAAAGAATATTCATTTTACCCGGGTTGTTCATCGCAAGAAGGCGCGTCTTCTTCAAACTACCTGAAATCAGTACAGTCAATGTGTGATGTGCTGGATATTAAACTTAACGTGATCCCGGACTGGAACTGCTGTTCAGCCTCTATCGGTTACTGCGGTGGTGGTGAGCTGCCTCGTTTAGCTTTGTCAGCACGTAACATTGCGTTGTCTGAGCAGCATAATGCCGGTCAGGACATCGTTGCCACCTGTGCAGCCTGCTGGTTAGCAACAAAAGAAACACAGGAGCGTTTAGATAGCGATGCCGGATTAATGGACGAGACTAATCAGGCATTGGGAGAAGCCGGCCTTAAGCTGGAAAACAAATCAAAAATTCGCCACATGGTAGAAGTTCTGATTGAAGATGTCGGTTACGAAGAAATGGGCAAACACGTGAAGAAACCTTTAGACGGCATTAAAATTGCCGGATATGTGGGTTGCCAGACAAACCGTCCATTCGGTATCGAAGGTGAGTCTTTCGAGAATCCTAAATACCTGGATAAATTCATCGAAACCATGGGTGCTGAGCCGGTTGAAAACTACGACAAAAAAGTTTCCTGTTGTGGTGGTGCCCTGGCATTCTCTGAACCAGAAAAATCACAGGCTCTGATCAAGGACATTATCGAAGCAGCTTATGATGGCGGCGCAGATATGATTGTTACACCTTGCCCGGTATGCCAGATGAACGTTGAAGTGTACCAGGATAAAATTAATGCCACATACGGCACTAAATTCAATATTCCGGTGACTTACTACAGTACCTTGATGTCAGTTGCTTATGGTAAGAATGGCAAGGAGTCTGGTCTTGATGGACAGATTATCAAAGCTAAGCAGCTGGAAGCCATAGCTAGCAAATAAAGCTGCATTGTAAGTCACACGCCATCTCGGTAACTGCTCCTGCGTTACCCTAACTTCCTACATCCATGTAGGTCGCTGGCTCTTTGTGACATACCGCTTATCCATGAGCAAAAAAAGCCCGACTTGTTCGGGCTTTTTTGTTTTTTTAAGAGGGTGAATCGCGGAATAAAATCCGCTCCTACAAGACTCTGTGTTATTTGTAGGAGCGGATTTTATTCCGCGATGAATTCACAACCAGGCCGCATCCCAATACGGGTAATCACCTATATTTTTAACCAGTCCTGCACGTAGCGGGTTAGCAACAATATATCGTGCGACATCTTTAACCCGGATATTTCATAGGAATACAGAATTTTGGGAGAATCTCAGCGAGACAGTTTGGCCGATTCGCTGAAAAGCATAGCCATTCGGCAATTGCTCCATGCATTGCCCTACTACCGCACTTCCTGTACATAAGCTATGGTTACAGGCGACTATATTTTTAGCGTTCCTATGAAATATCCGGGTTAATATCATCGTCCTTACGTAAAGCATAATCGTGAAACCCTTTCTGCCAGACAGAAGACCCCGTTCTTTTCTTATGTTCATTAATGCGGTAGGCAGATCTACGCTTCACATTTGCGATTACTCGAGATAAAGGAATCTTATTTCCAAGAGAAATTAACCAGTGTAGATGGTCAGGCATAATAACAAAAGATAGAGACTCTATTTCACAGGTTTGTTCCATGTGCCGTATCGTATTAATCACAATTCGAGCACAGTGAAAATTTGTAAATATAGGTTGCCGTTGATGGGTAACTGCTGTGACTAGATAAATTTGTCCCGGGATTGAGACTCGTCCTTTCCTAAGATCACGGCCGTGATGTTGTGCCATAATTTATCCTCCTTGATAAAAAGTAGGTAAAGCATATCAGATATAAAATCCTTATTCCTGTAGGAGCGCTTCACGAAAGCGCTTCTACATGAATAACAATTTTAGGTTTTAAACTGAGAGAAGCTCCGTTTCATCAACCAGTGGTTTGAAGAATCGTGTAGAAAAATCGATGACATCATCGATATTGAAAATCTCTCGGTTTTCCATATCTTCAGAAAGCCATGTATTCGCTATTTTCTTATCTTTTAGAAATATCATTTCTGTACAAAGACTGGTGGCACAACAGTTGTTAGCTTGCGAGTTCCAGTTGACAGCAAAGTGTACTTTTTATCATTTTATGTTGTTTTCCTTTATATATTGATTAGATGGGATATATTCCCACTTAAAGGCACATTTTATGTGGTATTAAATCCCACGTAAGGGTATAATGCTGAGAAATATGATTTAGATCAATAATCTTAAAAACGCTTATCAAGCCATTGCAGAATCAATTATGAGTCAAAACGGATACAACAAAACACAGGCAGCACTTGTTAAGGCAGTCGTTATGCTTTGCAAGCCGTTAATTCGCCTGTTGATAGAAAAAGGCATGACTTTTCCGCAGTTTCGTGAGCTGATGAAAGAGCTTTATGTTGAGGTGGCGGATAAGCATTTTTCTCTGGATGGTGAAAAACCCAGTGACAGCCGTATTTTTGTGCTAACTGGGGTACATCGAAAAGATGTCAAACGTATACGTCAGCAGGCTGAGCAGGAAAATTCACAAATTATCAGCTCAGCATCACTGAGTGGTGAAATTGTAGCAAGATGGGCGAGCATGCCGGAATACCTGGATGATAAGGGCAAACCCAGGCCGCTATTGAAAAGCGGTAACAACAACGAAGTAGGATTCTCACAGTTAGTATCAGGTATCAACAAGGATGTCAGGCCCAAAGTTGTTCTTGAGGAATGGCTGCGTCTTAATATAGTACGACTAAAAGACGACTACGTTGTATTGAATAAATCGGCTTTTGTTACTAATAAAGAATTTACAGAAATGGCCTATTACCTTGGTCATAATGTTCACGATCATATGGCAAGCTGCGTCAGCAACATACTTGCGGAAAGTGACCCTATGCTGGAACGCAGTGTTTATTACGCATCCTTAACCGAAAATTCCGTGAATAAACTTAATACTATTGCCAGTAAAAAAGGAAATGAATTACTGCAGCATTTAAACAAACAGGCCATCAAACTCTACGATGCAGACAAACAGAAAGAAGACGCGACTTATCGTATGCGTCTGGGTGTTTACTGGTACCAGGCGCAGCTTGATAAAGATAAGGGGGCTGAAAAATGAATAAACTTTACCGAATAATTATTCTTCTTCTATTGATTGTCGGTTTTGCTGCCTGTGCATCAACACCATCGAATATGGCGGTCGCAGATAATGATGAAGACAAGGACATTGGTCTTGGTGGTACTGGTCTATTGGCTAATGCCGGTGGCGGGGCTGGCAGCGGCCTGGGTGGTACAGGTGTTGTTGGTGAAATAACCGGTTTTGGCAGTGTTTTCGTTAACGGTATTGAAATTGAATACGACAACAAAACGGCTTTTACAATAAATGGCAAAACTGCCGTACCTCAGCAGCTGGAAATCGGTGATGTTGTTGAAGTACTTACCACTGATGCTAACAAACACACTCAAGCCCGGGTGATTAATCTGCGGCATGAGGTTATTGGCAAAGTTGAATCGGTTGAGGCGCAAACGTTTAGTTTTACCGTTAATGGTCAAAGCGTGGTACAGGCGATACACAAAGTAGCATTGCCCGAGGTTGGTGCAACAGTGGCGGTATCGGGTTTTCGTATTGATGAGCGGACTATTCTGGCGACCAGAGTAACACCGGCTGACAGTAAACAGACCTTATTACGCATTTATACTGAGTTACCGTTTAAAGGAAAAACCACGCATTGGTTAGTGCAGACGCATGTGTCAAATGATAAAGCAACTTTCAAACTGGACGGTGTTGATCATGCTATAAAGCTGAAGCAAAAAACGAATAAGACATTACATGATCGCCTGGGAATTAAAATTCTGAAACTACAGAAACCAGCCTCAGGACAGCTGGAACTTGGTCATGTAGTTGAGCCAATGACTCTGCCTCGTGGGCGGCAAACACTGATGCCTGTTAAGCAGTCTGGTAATAATATGATGCCGGGAGCCATTCCTGGTTCAATACCGGGATCAATGCCAGGTTCAATGCCAGGTTCAATGCCAGGTTCCATCCCAGGTTCTCAGTCCGGCGCCATGCCTAATATGAAACGATAAGTATTTTTCAGATGATTGGGTATCTTAATGCTGTCTGGAAATACAGGCAGTAAGGTTTACTTTGCCTGTATTTAACTGCACAGACACTATTCAAATTTAAATAAATGTGCAAAAAAATAAATGAGAAAAAATATTCTTCTTATAATTTTTCAGGTTTTATAAATATGAATATATTAAATAAAATTTTTGTTAATGGCTTTGTTGGTCTCGCTATTATTGCAGGTGCAGGCAGCGCAATGGCTAAAGGTGGAAAATCAATGCCCGTGAAAGTTGATGATGTTTCTACAACAACTGTTGATGTATCAACTGCTGATGATGGGGTGCTTGATTATAATGAACGGACACATCTTATCTTTATGCGTGAGGAAGAGAAACTGGCGCGCGATGTGTATACGAAACTTGGCTCTATGTATCCTGATTCGGTTATCTTTGGAAACATCGATGATTCAGAGCAAAGACATACAACAGCAGTGAAAAACATGATAGAAAAGTATGGTTATGAAGATCCTAGTAGCAACGATAACATTGGCGTCTACACAGGTGAAGACTACGGCTGGTACTTTACAGAGAAATATAATCTACTGGTTGAGCGCGCCTCTATCAGTGAGCTTGAGGCATTGTATGTCGGTGCCTTTATTGAAGAGCTGGATATGATGGATATTAACCAGTGCCCTAAAGTTATCGTGGAAGCAGATAACGGAATTAGTGAAGTTACCAAGTGCGGCAGAATTGCTACAGATAATTCGGATATCGTAAGACTCTATGATTTCCTGCTGGATGGTTCGGATAGTCACCTGGAAGGTTATGTGAGAAATATCGAAAAACAGATTGGTCAAGGAAACTACCAGGCACAGGTATTGAGTCAGGAACAGGTTGACGAGATACTGGATCGTTAAACATTTTGTAAAATCATATAAACGGGTGTCCTGCCTGCAGGGCTCCCGTTTTCTGGTTGTGAAATGTGAAAGCTGATCCTGCGATTCTTTCAGCACATAGTTTTTTATTCGTGAGTTTATTTTTTTGTATAGATGTCAGTTTTATATTTGATTTACGACATCGTTCAGAGTTGGGTATTATTATGAGATTTTGTATTAAAGGTTTAATAAAAAGCGTTTGTTTTACAGGAATATGTTTGTCTGGCCTGGTTATCACCGGTTGCACCAGTACTGATGATCCTGTGGTGCAGACAACCACTCCGGATAATGTTACACCGGTTTCTGCAGTTCAGGTCGGTATTTACGATTCCACTGTGGTTGAGGGTGCGGGTGATCTTGAGTTTGTAGTCAGTCTTTCAGCGGCAAGCGCAGAAACTGTTATTGTGGATTATGCAACTAGCAATGGAACAGCATTGGCGGGTACCGATTACTCTGCCGCCAGCGGCACAGTACAGTTTGCGCCCGGTGAAGTGCGAAAATTTGTCACTGTTTCTGTACTAAGTAATACAGTAGCGCAAACCGATACCAGCAAAAACTTGCAGCTTGTGTTGTCTGATCCGCAGAACGCTCAACTAAGTATAGCTGCAGGCACAGGCACTATAATCGACAGAGAGAAGATGTCGGTTGATAGTATATTCGACCATAATTGGCAATCTACAGGTGTGTTTAGCGCTGCTGTGATCTGTGCAGATTGTCATGTGTCCAATGGGACAATCATGCAATTTGATAACCCGGAGGTGAGTTTAAGCACGAATGATATTAGCCCGAGCACGCAGTGGAAGCACAGCGTGATGGCGAATGCATTCAATGATCCTTACTGGCAGGCAGCAGTGGAAGACGAGGTAGATAGTTTTCCGCATCTCTCGGGCTTGATTGAAGACACCTGTACGAAATGTCATGCACCCATGGGGCGTACTCATGCGTACCACACCAACACTAATCTGGACGCTGAAGGTTATTACCGGTTTGATACTGCTAAAGGTGAGGATATTTCACGTGAAGGCGTGAGCTGTACAGCATGTCATCAAATGCAGGCTGACGGAACTGATTCTGGTGGCTATATCATATCCGGTGAAACAACAAATAAAGTTATCTTTGGGCCTTATGCTGGTCCACAAACTAATCCTATGCTCAGTAATACCACTTACACACCGGTGGAAAGTAAACATGTAGAATCTTCAGAACTTTGTGCCAGTTGCCATACCTTGTACACACCTTCGCTAGATCCTGATACCGGTGATCTAACGGGTATAAGTTTCCTGGAGCAGGGTCCATACCTGGAATGGCAGAACAGTGTTTATGCAACCGGACAGGCACAGGAAGCACAATGTCAGGATTGCCATATGCCTGTTCCGTCAGATACCTATGAAACAGTCATTTCGACAAGGCCGCCTGGTAATCCACCATCTCCACGCCAGCCATATGGACAGCATACCCTGGTCGGCGGTAATGCTCATTTGCTGGAAATACTGCGTGACTATAGTACTGAACTTGGCATTGCCAATACAACATCGACTACAGGTTTTAATGATCAAATTGCACTGACTCGAAACTTTCTTGGCAGTGCAGCTGAAGTTACGGTTTCGACACTCGCAAACGTTGACAATAATCTCGAATTCAATGTCGAGGTCACCAACAAGGCTGGCCACAAAATGCCTTCGGCTTACCCTAGTCGCCGTGTGTGGTTACATGTTGTGGTAAAAAGTGCGGGTCAGACTATATTTGAATCAGGCAAGCCCGATGCAAAAGGTTATATCTCAACAGATACAGCTCGATTGAAAGCAGATTGTATGTCTGCACATAAACTTGAAGGTTTTGATACCAGCATATGCTATGAACCACACCGGGATGTCATTAATGATCAATCACAGGTCGCTATCTATGAAACGGTACTGGGTGATATAAATAACAATATTACCCATACACTGTTGCAAGGTTCGCAATATCTTAAGGATAATCGCATTCCACCTGCAGGGTTTACTAACAGTAAAGCCACAAACATTGAGCCGCAGACCGTGCCGTCTGGTGTTTCAGGTGACAATGATTTTAACTGTGAGAGTACTGACGAAGGTTGCGGTAAAGATAGCGTACATTACCAGGTCAATACCGATGGGCAATCAGGTCCTTATACCGTAGAAGTTAGATTGCTTTACCAGGCAACACAGCCCGGTTTTGTTGATGGCATGCATAATGTGGGTGACCGGGTCAATCGCTTCAAGGTTATGTATGATGCAGTACCACCGAGTGTAGAAGTACTGGCAACAGCATCGAAATAAGAGTAATTGCTTTGCTAGTTAGCTTGTGATGATTATCTGTTAGTGTGTGAACTTAAAGGATGGCCGCTTAATGTGGCCTTGTTCACTCAGATTAGAAAATATATGTGGTCTCAAAAGTCTGGGCCTGTAACAGGCATTATTGATTCCGCATTATAAATACGTTTCGGTCAACAGAAAAGGAAATCTGGAAGTTTTACTTGCTGAATTTATTGCTCCTGTTTATTTCATGCGATTTTACTTTTTGCAGTTTCATTAACAATGTTTTTTTCGTGCCCCATTCGGGTGTAAATATAGCCGTCAAAATCCAGACAACACTAAAAATAGTCGCCACAACCATGACCAGCAAATATATCAGTAACATCAGCTTAGCTAAAATGCCCATTTCAGTACCTCTCTATAATATAACCTTGCTAAAAGACAAGCATAATCCATGCCTTGTTTACATGATGTTCTATTTATCAATAAGTTACGATTATAACTGGATTTGTGCAGGAGAGAATGTGTAACGATAGTTTTACACTTTTCAGAATGTTTTACACATTAGTGAACGATTGCTATAGCTCGATTTTTCCCATCAGCTTTTTATTACGGTAGAGAAACCGTAGTCAGAGGCTATCACTTATTAAAATATTGCGTCATTTGAGGCTAAATTACTTAGCTTTTAAAACGTTTATATAAACTCGATAACAGTTCTTTAAGAGATGGCATACTTTTACTTCCACGACCAAAAGAGCTTAACATGAAGGCCTACGCAGGGTTTTCAGTGCAGCAGATAACTAAATGACTAATGATATGCCAAGCAGCAATGTTGTCAGTATTGCTACAGCAACATTGGCGCCGAGGTATTGCGGGTATTTACCAATGGTTTCCCCGTATTTTATTGCGCCATATAAAGAAAAAAAGGCGAGTGGCATTGGTAGCAGTGCAATTAAGCTTAACACGGGCAGCAGGCCAGTTAGCACATAGCCAATAATTATAAAAACTGTTGCCAGGGTAAAAAAACCATAAACTATATTGCTGCGGTTAACGCCATAGGCGATAGGAAAATGGTTGCGACCGGCATTTGTATCAGCCTTAATGTCAGGGTACTGGTTAAGTAACAGAATGTTATTCACCAGAAAAAATGGCACCAACGCAACCAGCCAGGACAATGCTGTGTATTGTCCCTGCAATACAAACTGGGTACCTGCAACCATAAAAAATCCAAAGCCAATGCCTGGTGCTACCAGGCAGATAAATGGATGTTTATTGATCCAGCCTGTGTATGTGGCTATTAATAGCAGGCCAGTAATGCCTATTGGCACAATGCCTGCTCCGTATGACCAGACAAAAAAACTGCCAATCATAAATAAAGCAATCGAGGATGCAACACCAACAGTTAATACTGCTTCAACCATGTCCGGATTTTGTGGTAAGGCGCCACTGCCACCACTAAATTGTGTTTTTACGGTTTCTAAATCCAGGCCGCTTTTAAAATCAAAATATTCATTAAGTGTATTAACACTGATATGGGCTAATAAAGCACCGAGTAGTGCTAGCGTAAGCATAGGCAAACTTACATTTGTCTGGGTCGCAACAACAGTGCTCGCGCCTAAAAATACGCAAACAAATGTTACAGCTAGAAATGGAACTCTCATCGACATGATGACTGTTTTTACTTTCATTACTAAAGCCATATATTTTTTTATGTTGATGTTATCTTGTTTTGATTATATCTATTAACATATCAATATTCAGCTTATTGGCTGTATTTATCGACACTGCTGAGTCAAATTCATCTTCGTGCAAAGGCTGCCAGTTTGCAAGCTGGTGCTCAAGTACCGTTAAATCGGCATCTGAAACATCGTTTTTTCTTTTTTTAATGCGCTGTCGTAACACCTCTGCTGGCGCTGTAATTTCCATGATGATATATGAAACAGCTAAATGCTTTGCCAGTAGTTGAAACGGTTTTCGCTGTTCATGTTTGAGAAATGCCGCATCAACAATAACACTGTAGCCGGCATTGACAATTTCTGAAGCCAGTTCAGCCAGTTTATTGTAGGTTTGCAAAGATGCCTGTGTAGAATAGATGCCGCTATCTATTTCACCTGGTGTTTTGTCGTTTGAAACGCGGTTAGTTGAATCAATGCCAAATAATCGTTTACGTTCAACATCAGAACGGATACGTATGACGCCGAGTGTATCCAGCAACTGTTGTGAAACTGTGCTTTTTCCTGAAGCGGATAGACCACGGGTAATAATTAACTTTGGTGTTGACTGTTTTACGTAGCTCGTTGCCAGTTCAAGGTATGACTCAAATTCAGTCAGTGTTTGCGCCCTTTCTTTTTCAGTGATGCTTTGTTGTTCGAGACGTAGTGAATTTACCTTGGCACGAACCAGTGCCCGGTAACAAAGATAATAGGGTAAAACCGACAGGCCGGCATAATCACCGGTATCTTCAAGATAGCTATTTAAAAAGCGATTTGCCAGTAGAGCTTGTTGACGATGTTGCAAATCCATAATCAAAAACGCGATTTCACTTATTACATCAATCCAGCTTAATTTAGGATTGAACTCGATACAGTCGAATGCCATCGGTTTACTGTCCAGCCAAACCAGGTTACGTAAATGCATATCGCCGTGGCACTGACGAATAAATCCATCAGCTTTGCGTTTTGTAAATAGACTTTGTTGTTTTACAAATTCAGACTTGCTCCACTGCGAAAGTGCTTTCAGTTTATCTGCGTAATGATCAGTGTCCAGGTGTTCATTTATCTGTCTGAAGTTTTCTTCGACCGGCTGACAAACCATTTCCTTATTGCCAAAATCCATGGTGTCATCAGCAACATCGATAGACTGATGAAAATCAGCTACCATATGGGCAATCGCATCCATATCTTCAAGCTTAAGATCACCGGCAGCGAGTTTGTTATCAAGCTGAGCAGATTGCGGGAACTGTTTCATTTTTACCGCGTATTCAAAAACAGAGCCGTTACCCGAGATTCGAGGTTTATCTGCTGTGCCGTTGATAGAAACAACGTCAAGATAAACTGCCGGAGCCAGTCTGCGATTCAGCTCTAATTCCTGTAGACAAAAGCTGTGTCTTTTCTCCATGGTAGAAAAATCCAGGAAACCAAAGTCCACCGGCTTTTTGATTTTGTAGGCAAAGTCACCCGTTAGAATTACCCATGAAATATGGGTTTCGATGAGCTCTATATTTTTAGCCGGGTGATCATATACTTCCGGCTTCAGCATATTCATTATATTAAATGTCATTGCCGAATTATCAAACAAACTGGCGACAAAAGATACTTCTACAAATCGCAATTATAAATAATAAGTTAGAGGCCAAATAGTTTGATAATGGGGAAATTAGTATTCATTTTCATATTATTTATTATGTGCTTTTTTCCAGTTACAAATTCTAAAATTTGTAACTGTATCTGGAATAAAAGGAAATAGAATACAATGAGATATAATCCCTGGGCTACTATGATTTATGTAAAACAGGTAGCTTTCATGAACCAGGATCTGGAACCTCTGATTAAGTCATGAATCGATATCTTGTGGTTAAAATGTCCTGTTTCTCGGTAATTGCTCCTGCATTACTCTACTACCGTCCATCCATGGACATATGCGTTGCAGAACTTCGCAATAGCCCTGCTATTACGCACGTTCCACGCCTTGAACCAGAATATTTTAACCGACAATCTGTTCGACCCAGACTCAATCAGAGGTCCCTGGATACTGTTTTTTTAATGAGGTTGGTAATGGGCATTCAATAATTAAAATCGTCGCGGACGAATCCAGAACCAGCTAGCAACAACGGCAGCACCAAATGCCAGGTAACAGACGACAAATATCCACGGCGGTACTTGATAGTACAAAATGCTTTCCAGCCAGTGTGAGATAAAAGAACCGGAATACACAGTATCACCAGCCCGTGAACGCAACGCCATTTCTAATGTAGTGAGCGGACATATAAGGCCAAACCACGACTGAATCATGACGACAGTAATAGCTGCAAGATGTATTAAGCGAAACCATGGGTTTCTGATCCAGGACCAGGCGCGAACCTTGCCGACCAATATAAGTGACAGGCCAATGACTACAAAGGCAACGAATAATACATGCAGCAGCAGGATTACATCCGCAGCTAACAGGAAAATCGTCGGTGAATCCATATCTGCTACCTGGCAATGACTAAAAATAATTTTAAATTATTGTCTCAGAGGTTCCCTTGTTCAAAGATCAATTAGCTGGACAAAACAGCAAAGCTATTGATTCGTCAGCTGTTTCCCGATGCGTACTTGTGGTGTTAACAGTCAGATCAAATTAAAAAATGCCTGGCAGATGCCAGGCGTTTTTACAAACACACTTATTGCTACTCAGCGTTCTATTTTTTGTTTATTGCTTTAAAAACAAAAACAATTAAAGCAGCTGCGATAAGCAAAATAATGTGTTCAATATGAAGAAGGCCGTGTACAGGCTCATTTGATAAATGACCTGTATGTGCCAGTGCTGATGTTGAAATCAGTAATAATAATGTCAGCAATAATTTAGAGAACAGTATTTTTTTCATTATTTCACCTTTACCTTAATAATTTCTTCGCCATCCGGGTCGGTTAAATGTACCGCACAGGCAATACAGGGGTCGAAGCTATGAATAGTGCGCAGGATTTCCACCGGTTGTTTTACATCATGCAAGGTATGATTGTCTTCAAGTGCAGCTTCATATGCCCCCGGTACACCGTTAGCATCACGCGGACCGGCATTCCATGTGCTGGGTACGACGCATTGATAGTTTTTGATGGTTTCATCTTCGATAACGATCCAGTGTGCCAGGCCGCCACGAGGCGCTTCCATAAAACCAACACCCTGTGCAGTTTTTGGCCAGGAAGAAGGTTCCCATGAAACTTCGTTGAAGGTCCTGGTTTCACCGGCTTTGATATTAATAATTAAATCGTTATACCAGCCCTGCATGGCATCGGCAAAGATTTTTGTTTCCAGCGTTCTCGCGGCGGTACGGCCTAGTGTTGAAAATAAGGCTTCTACCGGCACATCCAGTTTATTCAGTGTCATGCCGACCAGTTCCTGGGTTTGTTCATGGCCGCTTGCATATAACATCAGCACGCGTGCCAGCGGGCCAACTTCCATTGAATGGCCTTTCCAGCGCGGTGATTTCAACCATGAATAAGACTGGTCCACATCAAGATGATCATAAGGCGGTTTGGGGCCGGTGTAATTAAGATTGGTCTCACCATCGTATGGATGCAGGCCAGCGTCTTTACCGCCTTCGTAGTCATACCATGAGTGCGAAACAAATTCCTGAATCTCTTCAGGTGCATTCATATCAACCGGGTGAATTGTGCTCAGGTCGCGATTGAGGATGGCGCCGCCTGGAATCATAAATCCTGAAGGATCATGCATACCGTTAGAGGGGAAATCTCCATAGGTCAGGAAGTTACCGAGGCCTTCACCGCGGCTGCCCCAGTCCTTGTAGAAACCCGCGATAGCCAGCGTATCAGGCACATAAACCTGGTCAACAAAAGTTTTCATCTGGTTGATGATGTCCTGTACCTGCGACAGTTTTTTCATGTTGATGGCTGAATCTGAATTTAAGTCTATGGCACAGGGAACACCGCCAACAACAAAATTAGGATGCGGGTTCTTACCACCGAAGATGGTCTGCAAACGCGCAACATCACGCTGCCAGGAAAGTGCTTCCAGGTAATGCGACACGGCCATCAGGTTTGCTTCCGGTGGCAATTTGTAAGCAGGGTGGCCCCAGTAGGCATTGGCAAAGATACCCAGTTGGCCGGCTTCTACAAAACCTTTCAGTTTTTTTTTCATGTCAGCGAAGTAGCCGGGTGATGATTTTGGATAATTGCTTAATGACTGTGCAAGCTCTGAGGTGGCTTTTGGATCAGCGCTTAAGGCAGACACCACATCGACCCAGTCAAGCGCATGCAGATGGTAAAAGTGCATAACATGATCGTGAATGTACTGTGCGCCACTCATCAGGTTACGAATCAGGTCTGCATTTTTTGGGATTTTATAATCCAGCGCATTCTCTACTGAACGGATAGAAGCAAGACCATGTACCAGTGTGCAGACACCGCAGATGCGTTGCGCAAATGCCCATGCATCACGCGGATCGCGACCTTTAAGAATAGTTTCAATGCCGCGCACCATGGTGCCGGATGAATAGGCGCTTTTTATCTTGTTGCCATCCATCTGTGCTTCAATTCGCAGATGACCTTCGATACGGGTGATCGGGTCAACTACAATTCTTTCGTTTCCACCGGATTCGCTCATGTTGTTTCTCTCTTCTTATAAATTTCGCTATTCAATATAAGTCATCACTTTCGCTTATGACTTCAGATAGCCCGATAATATGCCATACTGCCATTCATTTTCTGAATTAGCAGCGACTTCGTCAGACTCATTGTCGATAAGTAAACTGGTCTGTGCCATTCGGCAGCTCATTGCCGCCTGCCATGCAGGGCCGCTGGCTCTTGACTGTGCCTGCGGGGTTATTGCAGCAACGGCTGCACGGGCAACAAAATAACCTGCCTGCTCGGTCCAGTTACCTTCAGATCCGCAACGAGTATGGCTGTCCATTGTTGCCGCTTTGGCTGATCTCAGTGCGTCGTTAATTTCATCCTGTGAAGCGTCACTATCCGTTGCAACTTTAATAACACGTTTAATACGGTCATCATTACTCAGTGGCAGTACATGCTCAATAAATTTTCCGGCGACGACACGCTGCTGTGTTGCATCCAGATTTTGTAATGCCTGTTTGAATTCGGCATCATTGCTTATTTGGCTCATTTCATCTTGCTCCAGGTCTTCATGGTCAATCTTTAGTCTTCTGCCAGGCGGTCTGCAAGCGTTTCAGTCAGACTTATTAGTGGTATATCCATGTGGTATTCCTCCAGCCCATCTTCAAGATGAATACGGCAGTTAGAACAGGCGCTAACAATGGCGTCGGGTTTTATTTCATCCAGCTGGTCTTTCTTGCGCTGGAATACTTTGAGACGAATTTCATCGGCACGTCCATTTGCACTGACGCCGCCACCCGCACCACAACACCAGTTCATTTTGCCGGTGTCAGGCATTTCAACAAAGTTGTCTGAAAACATATTGATCAGGTTACGAGGTTGATCTATGACACCACCACGACGTGAAATCTGGCAGGGGTCATGATAGGTCAGGCGCTGCTCTTCTTTGCCGCTAATCTTCAGGCGACCATCCTGGCGGAATTCATCAAGTATTTCGAGGATATGTCTTACCTTGAAGTTAAAGGCTTTGCCGACCAGGTTGGGCCCATCCCAACGAATCGCCATGTAAGCATGGCCACACTCAGGACTGATCACGGTTTTGACTTTCAGTTTTTCAGCGGCGTCAACGATACGTTGCACCAGTTCCGCGGCGATATCTGAGACACCAATCTGGATACCGCTGTTGGTGGCTTCAAAGGCTTCTGTTGAAATTGTCCAGCTGACACCAGCTTTGGAAAATATCTTTGCGATGGCTTCGATAAATTCAGGAAAATTCATGATTTCCATTGAAGACAGTAGCAGCATATATTCAGCGCCGACAACATCAAGCGGTATTTTCAAACCGGTATCATTTTCAACGTGCTTGATCTGTGCCAGCAAAGCCGGCAGTTTCACGCCCATAGGGCTACCGATGGTTACTGCACGTGCAGTAGCGCCGATCAGGTCTTCCGGCGCATGCCCGGCAGCGGCCATGCCCTCACGTGTTTTGCGAATCATCAGGGTGATGTCATTGCCGACCGGGCAAACCATGGAACAGCGTCCGCACAGGGTACAGCTGTCATATACCAGTGTTTCCCAATCGGCCAGTAATTTATCATCAACCTTTGCTGTCAGGCCAAACATCTTACCAATGCGACCTAGCAGTGTGTATTCAGATTTCCAGATACGGCGTAGTGGCTCGGTTTTGTTGATCGGGGTACGTTCCGGATCACCGGTTTCCGTATAAAACAAACAGGCATCAGCACACATGCCGCAATGCACGCAGCTGCTGAAAAACGCTGCCACACTGGAATCAACCTGTTCTTTTAGTGCATTAATGCCTTTATTTAATGACGCACTCATGATTCAACTCCTCTGTATCCTGAAATGGCACCGCCGTACCAGCGTGATAATACAACCGTGAAGGTGTGCATCAGTTTGGTAAAAGGAAACACGACCAGTAATAGTTCGACACTGAGAATATGGATAGCAAGCAATGTCGGCGCGCTCATGCCGATGCGGTGGAAGGCAATATAACCGGTAATAAGCGGTGCTATGGTCACCAGCCAGACAATATAATCTTCTGTAGTAGTCAGAAATTTAAGCACATTGTCGCGCATACGATGAGCCAGCACGGCAAGCAATGCGATGATAGTTACTACTGCCATTGCATCAACAACCTGTGTGGGTAAAGATGGCCAGCCGAAACCGAGCACTTCTTTAAACATCAGTATATGTGGCGCAAAGAAAAATATTGTAACAAACAGACCTATATGAAAAATGTATCCGGCAACAACGGTAAACATTGAACGTTGAAAAGTGCCTTTATCAGGAATAGATCTTGTTACGATGGTGCGAAGCCCGCTACTCATCTCGGAGCCTTTGGCCTCGGCAAGATTGGCTTTACGGCCTAATAGTAAAATTTCGGCAACACGTATAACCACCCCGGCAACAAAGATGACTGTAGCAATCTGAAATCCCGGGCCACGTACCCAGTTCAGAAATTCTATTTCACTCATTGTTCTATCCTCATTTCAATTAACTATTTACAGTGTTATATCTTATGGAACCTGTTGTTTAGGCTCTATTTTTTCAGGTCATCGATAGTGGTTTTATCATGTGCAGCAAGGGCACTGTTCTTTTTGCTCCTGTTCATCGCACCCAGAGCAATACCAGCCGCCGCTGCACCAGCCGCGGTGTAGATGGCGGTTTTAGTAATATTTTCCGTAGGCATCGAAAGTGCCTTGTAGAAGCCGCCGCCGTCCCAGAAATCGGGTTCGGAGCAACCCAGGCAGGGATGGCCTGCTTCAATGGGAAAGCTGGTGCCATTATTCCACTTGGTGGTGGCACAGGCGTTATAGGTTGTTGGTCCTTTGCAGCCAAGCTTGTATAGACACCAGCCCTTTCTTGCACCTTCATCGTCAAACGTTTCGGCGAACAGGCCTTTGTCATAAAAAGGTCGGCGGTAACAGCGGTCATGAATACTTTGTCCATAAAATACTTTTGGCCGACCGATATGATCAAGTTCGGGAATGGTTCCGAATGTTAAAAAGTGTGCGAGCACACCGGTAATCACTACAGGAATCGGTGGGCAACCGGGTACATTAACGATAGGTTTATCTGTGATCAAATCGCCAACTGAAACCGCACCGGTTGGATTGGGGTTGGCGTGTGGAATACCGCCGTACGTTGCACAGGTACCTACGGCGATAATTGCCGCTGCTCCCTTTGCGCTTTCCATCAACATATCATAATTGCTGATGCCGGCGATGGTAGAGTAGCCGGGGTTATCCATAGGTATAGAACCGTCAACCACCAGTAAATATTTGCCGAAGTTTTCTTCCATGGCAGCTTCACGTGCTGCTTCAGCTGCATGACCGGAAGCGGCCTGCAGCGTATGGTGATAGTCCAGCGAGATTGTATCAAAAATCAGGCTTTCAACCGTAGGCGTGTGCGCGCGTGTTAATGACTCGGTGCAGCCGGTGCATTCCTGGAAAGATAACCAGATAACAGAGGGTCTTCTTGCGCATTCTCCAGTGCATGCGCAATTTTTGGAATCATCGCTGGTGACATCGCCATCATCGAAGCGGTGGCGGCACAGAACTTTAGAAAACTGCGGCGTGATATTCCCTGACTGCGTAAGGTTTCACCCAGTGTTTTATTCAACTGGCCGCTTTCCGGCTGAATGCTCTCTAGCTGATTAAGATCAGCAGGGGATTTATCTTTATTATTTGTACTGTCTGTCATACTGTTTTCTCCACCGATGACTAATTAGTCTCTTGGTTTTCGTCCAAATCCAGGGTAAGACTGCTATACGCAGCCATAATATCCTCTGTTTGCGAACAGAGAATCTCCGGTATGGTTGTCACTTCAATAAAACGGCTGATGATGTGGTTTTCATCGTTATAGTGTGTAACAAGCCAGACTCCTGCATACTGTGTTTCGATGACTTCACTTAAACCCAGTGCACTCAGCTCAGCCAGAACCTCACCTCGACCCAGTGTATCTAAAATTCTGTCCTCTTCACCGGGCGCAAGCGGGATACTGCGCAAATCAATAATGCTGGTTTGGCCTGTTTCTATAAGGTTATCCAGGGCATGTTTAATCTCATGCAACAGAGGTTTAACATTCTGTGTCAGTTCATCAGCGACCTGGATATTAAATGTTATCGCTTCCGTCACCGGTATGGTTATTTCAGACATTGCCGGGGCTCTCGTTGATTCAACTTACAGTTGGGCACTGTGGCTCAGCTGACCACACTAATAACGGGCAATTTGAATGGCGAACAATTTCTGCGGTAACAGACTCGTCCAATGCACGCCTTTCGCCTTTATCACCATGTGTTGTCATCGAAACCAGGTCGATGCCCATATCGTCAACCCTGTCGAGGATTTCACGGATAGGCCGTTTATAAGTGCTCATATCAAGTGAGACTTTTATACCGCTGTTTGCAAGTGTTACGCTTTGTTCCTGCAGTTTTGCCTTGATAGCTGCTTTTTTATCATCGAATTCAGCAGATTCCATCTCATCATGAAAGATTATCACTTCAGAATCATGCATTTTTGCGAAGCGCTCAACACATTCCAGTATTGCAGAGGATGCGTCAGTACCATCAAGTGGTACCAGTATGCGTTTGAATAAATTTTTGGTACGATTGTCAGTCGGTTCAGGTCGTGCACTGTGCAGAATGAAAAGAGGGCAGGGAGATTGTTTTAATACCTGTTCGGTAACACTGTCATTACGTATACGCTCGATGCCAGAACGGCCATGTGTAGACATAAGTATCATCGTGGCCGGCAGTAATATTGCCATTTTTATAATTTCAACAACCGGCTCACCCATGCGTGTTTCAATATCAACGTTGCAGCCTTCCTGTAGCAGCGTTTGGTAAATCATATTCACATTTGGAATAATATCAATGGCAGCATTTGCTGCATTGACATTGGGTGTTACATGCATGAGAACGATGCGAGTCTTTTCTTTTGGAGATATCGAACGCACATAAAGCGCAGTTCCCTCGGCAGATTCAGAACCATCAACTGGAATTAATATTGTTTGCTCCACTATTTATCTCCCCTGGTTATTAATTCTATTCATCTATTGATAATAATATTACGCCGCAGAAACTTCTTGATCTGTATTAATTTTCTGCCATTGTTTTATTAATTTTACGGCTTCATTTACCGCATGAGGCAAGGCATCTTGAACGGGTTTACTAGGATGCATACCCCAGTCCATTGTTTTCGGCTGAATACCAATCAAGGCGCGGTTTTCTGGCAGGTGATCGGTTAAACGTGATATGTCCATCAGGTCAAGCAGGCCAACTTCATGGGCACTGCGTTTTTTACTGCCAAGAAATTCATCCATTGCCGTATTAACAAAAGTGTTTACTGTGCCGGCAGGCTGATGTAATTCAGTGGCATCAAAAACAATTAGATTGCTGCAATCCTCGATCCATACCGCTAAAGAGAAGCTGAGGGTGCCGCCATCAAGGAAAGTCAGGTTTGGTATATCAGGATGTTCTAATTGAAGTAGCTTGAGTGCATGGATGCCGGCACCTTCATCTGTAAGTAAGGTGTTGCCGATTCCAAGGATTAAAGTATCATTAGAGTTCATCGAGCTTCCTGTAAGTTCACTATACTTTTTATCAGTCTATCGTGCTACTCTTATTGATATATGTCAAATTGTTGGTGCATTTTCTAAAGTTTAATATACGTTAACAGTTTGTTTTTTTTAAATACTTATTTTTTTAATGGTTTTTCAGGGTGATAATTTATGTGTCTCGGTATACCCATGCAAATTAAATCCATCGATGGTTTTATGGCACGTTGTGAGGCCAAAGGTGTCGAGCGTGATGTCAGCCTGTTTATGATGCAGGATGACAATCTTGAGCTAGATGACTTTATTGTTGTGCATGTCGGTTATGCTATCCAGAAAATTTCACCGCAGGAAGCGCAGACTGCGTGGCAGATATATGACGAGATGCTGGCAGCGGAACAGTTATAGATATGCATGAGCTTGCTATCTGTCAGTCGTTAATCGATCAGGTTGAGGTCATTGCCATGGAACGCAAGGCACAGAGTGTAACCACTATCGTTATTGGCATGGGTCCATTGTCGGGTGTAGAAACGCAGTTATTAAAAAATGCTTACCCGATTGCCAGCGCGGGAACAATCGCTGAGGATGCAGAGCTTGTTATCGAGCATCTTCCGATTAAAGTTAAATGTACTCAGTGCGGCAGTGAGTCGGATGCCTTGCCAAACAAATTAATTTGTAAACAGTGTGGTGACTGGCGAACAACGTTAATTAGTGGTGATGAAATGATGCTGATGAGTGTTGAGCTTGAAAAACGAAAGGACCAGAATTGGAAGCGGTACATTAATAGTTTTAAGTTACAAGTTTAAAGTTAAAGAATAAACTTTCAACTTGTTGTTATATTGTCTCAATAGTTTCTTCGTGCATCATAGTAGTGAAGAAAACTAAAAAATATTTGGAGAGTACAAATGTGTGATACCTGCGGATGCAACATAACCCACGGTAATGAAGGTTTAATTAGACCCGGTGGAAAACTTCAAAAAACAGAAAGCGGTAAAGAGGCTGTTACTGTACTACATAGCCTGCTGCATGAAAACGACCACACGGCCAAACACAACCGTGAACATTTTGACCAGTTTAACGTATTGGCGGTCAACCTGATGTCATCACCCGGTGCGGGTAAAACAGCGCTGCTTGAAGCCACCATTCAACAGTTAGATAGCAATATCAAAATAGCGGTTATCGAAGGTGATCTTGAAACCGAGAACGATGCCGAGCGCATTCGACAACATGGTGTTAAGGCGATCCAGATTGCTACCGGCAGTGCCTGTCATCTGGATGCACACATGATTCATCAGGCCTTGCATAATCTTGATTTAGCTGAATTTGATATTGTGTTTATCGAAAATGTCGGCAACCTGGTTTGCCCGGCCAGTTTTGATCTGGGTCAGCATTTGAATGTTACTTTACTATCAGTGCCGGAAGGTGATGACAAACCGGCTAAATATCCGGTCATGTTCCGTACCTCTGACCTGGTTTTAATTAGCAAAAGTGATCTGTTACCGATACTTGATGATTTTAAACCTGAAAATGCAAAACGTTATTTGCATGATATCGCCAGTACTGCACCCGTGATGGAACTCTCCGCCAAAGATAAGTCTGGTCTGCCGCAGTGGCTTGACTGGATTAATAAGCAAATAGAGAGTCGTAAGGCCTATCTGCAGGCACATCCGCTAGCGACCAGGCATAGTCATCATCAGCATCATGAGCATGAAGAGAAAACAGCTTAAAAATGACCATTAGCGCAAAACAATGGCTAAAGCGCATTCAGACCTTGCCGCAAAAAAAAGACAGGGTGAAAATCATGAATGTCTGCGGCGGCCATGAGCGTTCCATTACCATGGCTGGTCTGCGTAAGGTATTACCTGATTATATTGAGCTGGTTCCCGGTCCCGGTTGCCCGGTATGTATTTGCCCGGAAGAAGATATTTTTGAAGCAATCCAGCTGGCACTCAATGAAGAAATCATCCTGGTCGCATTTGGTGATATGTTGCGTGTACCAGTCAATGTGCCAAAAGCCAAAGCGAGAACACTGGAGCAGGCCAAAGCACAGGGCGGCGATATCCGGCCGATTGCATCCCCCACTGAAGCGGTGACAATTGCAAAAGACAATCCCGATAAAGCGGTAGTGTTTTTTGCGGCCGGTTTTGAAACGACCACTGCGCCGGTGGCCGCGATGATGGTAGAGGGCGTGCCTGAAAATTTGTCTATGCTGTTGTCCGGTCGTTTGACCTGGCCGGCAGTGGCAATGTTGCTGGAATCTGGTGAGCCCGGATTTGATGCATTGATTGCTCCCGGTCATGTATCAACTATTATGGGGCCTGAGGAATGGGGCTTTGTGGTTGAAAAACACAATATTCCGGCAGCGGTAGCCGGTTTTAAACCGGAAAGCCTGCTGGCAGCCATGTATTCGACCTTACGCCAGCTTAACGACAAGCGCTATTTTCTGGATAACTGTTATCCAGAGCTGGTAAAACCGGGCGGTAATAAATCTGCACAGGCACATCTACATACAGCGATGAATGTTTATGATGCTAACTGGCGCGGGGTGGGTATTATTCCTGCGTCCGGTTACATGTTGAATAAGACCTACAGCAAGCATGATGCCAGAAAACTGTTTCCATCTTACGCCGATGATGCACGCAAACGCGCAGGCCAGATGCCACCGGGATGTGACTGCGCACAGGTTGTACTCGGTAAAATCTATCCCAATGAATGCCGGCTGTTTGGTAAAGCCTGTATACCCAGAAATCCGATAGGGCCGTGTATGGTTTCAGATGAAGGCGCCTGTCGAATCTGGTGGACAGGCGGCATGCGTGAATC
>CAWDMF010000041.1:0-21799 GCA_963803185.1 uncultured Gammaproteobacteria bacterium
TTAAGCAGGGTTACTCAGTAAGGTTGTCCGGGCAGGACAGTGGACGTGGTACCTTCTTTCATCGACATGCCGTTTTGCATAATCAGGATGATGGCAGTTCGTTTGTGCCATTGAGAGGGCTGGGTACGAAACACAATAATTTTCGGGTGTTTGATTCGCTGTTGTCAGAGCTTGCAGTACTTGGCTTTGAATACGGTTTTTCAACCACTGAGCCGGATACTATGGTGTTATGGGAGGCGCAATTCGGTGATTTTGCTAATGGTGCCCAGGTTGTTATCGATCAGTTTATATCTGCCGGCGAACATAAATGGGGCCGTGCAAGTGGCCTGGTCATGTTATTACCGCATGGTTATGAAGGGCAGGGTGCTGAGCATTCTTCCGCACGACTGGAACGTTATCTGCAATTATGTTCTGTGCATAATATGCAGGTTTGTGTGCCAAGTACACCGGCGCAAATGTTTCATCTATTGCGGCGTCAGATGATACGCAACTGCAGAAAACCATTAATAGTAATGACGCCAAAAAGTCTGCTGCGCCATAAACTCTGCGTCAGCACGCTGGAAGATCTGACACATGACCAGTATAAGTGGGTGATGCCGGAACTGGATGAGATGGATCCTGAGACAGTTAAACGCGTCATCATTTGCAGTGGAAAAATTTATTATGAATTACTCGAAGCAAGACGGGTAAGTCGAATTCATGATATAGCGATATTACGAATAGAGCAGCTTTATCCATTTCCCGGTGACCAGCTGGATGCACTGCTGGCATTATAGCACTAACACCAATAAGCTGGTCTGGTGTCAGGAAGAGCCGAAGAACCAGGGTGGCTGGGATTTTTGTAAACTTCGCCTACCGGCATTTATTAATCCTCGATGGACGTTGTATTATGTCGGGCGTGAACCGTCATCTGCCCCTGCTGTAGGTTCGGCAAAATTACATGCCAGGCAACAGCAGGAAATAATTAACAAAGCATTACTCATTGCGGAAGAATAATAAGATGAGCATAGAAATAAAAGTACCGGAATTACCGGAATCTGTGGCAGATGCCGTTATTGCAAGCTGGTATAAACAGGTTGGCGAAGCGATAAAAGAAGATGAGGTTCTGGTTGATCTTGAAACCGATAAAGTCATCCTGGAAGTGCCAACGGTTAAACAGGGTGTAGTAAAAGAAATTCTATTTTCAACCGGTGATACGGTGACGGCTGGACAGTTGCTGGCAGTGATCGATGAATCAGCGGTTGTCTCCTCAGCTGAGGATAAAGCAAAGATTATTGAAGCAGGGAATGACACCCATCCAGCAGTGAATTCGAAAGCAGCTGCTGCAGTACCGGCAATGAGTCCATCGGTGAGAAAATTAATTGCAGAAAATCAGATTGATGCGGCACAAATAAGCGGCAGCGGTAAACATGGTCGTATCCTGAAACAGGATATTGAGCAATTTCTGAGTCAGGATCTAACACAGTCGCAGGCTTTGACTGAAGACAGGATTGCAGAAAGGATTACAGAGAATAAACCTGATAAAGTGGAGACGGGTAACAAGGTGGCGATTAAAGCAGAGGCGCAACAAACCTTATCGGGTGAACGTTTTGAGCGGCGTGTGCCGATGACCCGGCTGCGTGCACGAATAGCAGAGCGCCTGGTTCAATCACAACAGCAGGCTGCAATCCTTACTACATTCAACGAAGTTAACATGCAGCCGGTAATGGAGTTACGTACGCGTTTTAAAGATGTCTTTGAACAAAAACACGGTGTGCGACTGGGTTTCATGTCATTTTTTGTGCAGGCCTGTGTAGAAGCGTTAAAACGCTTCCCTGAGATTAATGCTTCCATAGATGGTAATGATATTGTCTACCACGGGTACTACGATATCGGCGTTGCTGTATCAGGTCCCAATGGCCTGGTCGTGCCCATCGTGCGTGATGCCGATATTTTAACTATTGCAGAGATTGAGCAGGCCATCATTGATTACGCCAATAAGGCGCAACAAAACAGGCTGTCAATCGAAGATATTACCGGTGGTACATTTACTATATCAAACGGCGGTGTATTTGGTTCCATGCTGTCTACGCCGATTCTCAATCCACCACAAAGTGCGATTTTGGGCATGCATAATATAACTGAGCGTGCCATGGTGGTCGATGGTGTAGTGACCGTATTGCCAATGATGTATCTTGCGCTGTCTTATGATCATCGCCTGGTCGATGGTAAAAGTGCAGTGCAGTTTTTATTTACGGTAAAACAGTTGCTGGAAGATCCATCACGTATCTTGATTGGAGTATAGAGATGGCCTCAAACAATTCAAAAAAATGGGATGTAGTCGTCATTGGGGCAGGACCTGCCGGTTATGTGGCTGCAATCCGTTGTTCTCAGCTGGGTTTGAAAACGCTTTGCGTGGATGAATGGAGAGATCACAAAGGTTATCCATCATTAGGCGGGACCTGTTTGAATGTCGGATGTATACCCTCTAAGGCACTGCTGGAGTCATCTCACCTCTACCATCAGGCGCAGCAAGGTCTCGAGCAGCATGGCATTACGGTGCCATCCGTTGCACTGGATGTTAAAGCCATGCAGGCGCGAAAAAACAGGGTGGTCAAGGATCTGACACAGGGTGTGTTGACCTTGCTTGATGTCAACAATGTTGAGGTGATCCATGGTCGTGCAAAAATTACGGCTGTTGACACCATCGTTATATCCAGCCGCAAGACGCGCAAAGAATTAAATAAAATAAAAGCAAAAAATATCATTATTGCGACCGGTTCGTCACCTGTGCGTTTGCAGCAGGTGAAACTTGAAGATGACTATATTTTAGATTCAGCTGCTGCCCTGGAGCTGGATGAAGTACCGGCGCGGCTTGGAATTATTGGCGCCGGTGCCATCGGTCTGGAACTGGGCAGTGTCTGGTCGCGTCTCGGTTCTGAAGTGATTTTGCTGGAAGCTATGCAGGGTTTTCTGGCAATGGCCGATAGCAAGATTGCCAGCCTGGCACAACGCAGCTTTACAAAACAGTCACTGGATATCCGCTTAAATGCCAGGTTGATTTCAGCCGAGGTCAACAATAAAAAAGTAGAGGTTTTATTCGAAGACAAAAATGGTGAGCATAAAGAGGTTTTCGATAAACTGGTCATCGCCGTCGGTCGTAAACCCAATAGTGACCGCGTCTTCGGTGAAGAGCTGGGTATAGAAAGAGATGAGCGTTGTTATATTCTGGTCAATAAAAAATGCCAGACCAGTGTGCCTAATATATATGCCATTGGTGATGTGGTAGGTGGGCCAATGCTGGCACATAAAGCATCGGAAGAAGGCATCATGGTCGCTGAACTTATCGCGGGTAAGCATGCTGAAATCGATTATAAGCTGATTCCATCGGTTATTTATACGCAACCGGAAATTGCCTGGGTAGGCAAGACTGAACAAGCTTGCAGAGACGCCGGGATAAAAATTAATGTTGGCAGCTTTCCATTTGTAGCCAGCGGGCGGGCGCGTGCCATGGCACAGACCGAGGGCCTGGTGAAAATTATTGCTGACGCTGAAACAGATGTTGTTTTAGGGGTACATGTTTTTTCAACGCAGGCATCCGAGCTTATTTCGCAGGCTGTACTGATGATGGAGATGCAGGCCACAGCAGAAGACATGGCATTAACTGTGTTTGCACATCCGACTTTGTCCGAAGCGATGCATGAGGCTGCATTATCGGTTCATGGTCGGGCGATACATGTGAAAAATTAAATGCTTTTCACCGCCGAGGCGCAGAGTCGCAGAGGTTTATTTTTAGCTGCGCCTGTGACGCAGCTAACGTAACATGGTTTGTCTCTGCGTCTCGGCGGTTCAAAAATCTTTAGTATTTATTTTGCGAACACAACGTTCTTCGTGATCTAATACGCTACAAGAAAAATAATTGTCTAATTGATGAGATAAAAATGAATTTACATGAATATCAGGCGAAGCAGGTATTTTCACAGTACGGTATGCCCGTGCCGAATAACCAGGTTGTCGAATCGATAGACAGTGTTTCTTCTGCGCTGGATAAACTTGATGGTGATCGCTGGGTGGTGAAGGCGCAGGTGCATGCCGGTGGCCGTGGTAAAGCCGGTGGTGTTAAATTGCTGGACTCTGCTGAAGCAGTCTCAAAAGCGGTCAGTGACATGCTAGGCACCAGGCTGGTCACCTATCAGACCAATGATCTGGGCCAGCCGGTTAACCAGGTGCTTATCGAAGAGATAAGTAATATAAAACGTGAATTATATTTAGGTGCAGTTATCGATCGGGCATCACAGCGCGTGGTGATCATGGCCTCTACCGAAGGTGGCATGGAGATCGAAAAAGTTGCCGCAGAAACACCGGAGAAAATTTTAAAAACGACAATTAACCCGTTGACCGGCCTGCAGCCTTTTCAGGGGCGAGAACTGGCGTTTGGATTGGGGCTGGAAGCTGATCAGGTGAAGCAGTTTGCTGCGCTATTAACCGGTTTTGCAAAAATGTTTGTCGAAAAAGATTTGAGCCTGGTAGAGATAAATCCGCTGGTGGTCACAGAAGAAGGCCAGCTGATCTGTCTCGATGGAAAAATAAATATTGATGATAATGCGCTGTACCGTCAGCAAGAAATTCTGGCAATGCGTGATCAAACGCAGGAAGATGAACGTGAGAACCGTGCCAAAGAATGGGATTTAAATTATATCTCTCTGGATGGTGATATCGGTTGTATGGTTAATGGTGCCGGTCTGGCCATGGCAACGATGGACCTGATTAAACTGTGTGGTGGAGAGCCGGCTAACTTTTTAGATGTCGGCGGCGGTGCAACCAAAGAACGTGTCAGTGAAGCATTTAAAATCATTTTATCAGACAGTAATGTTAAAGGTATTCTGGTCAATATTTTTGGTGGTATCGTGCGATGTGATTTGATAGCCGAAGGTATTATCGGTGCGGTTGAAGAGGTGCATGTTAATGTGCCCGTTGTCGTTCGCCTGGAAGGTAATAATGCTGAACGCGGAAGTCAGTTATTATCTGAAAGCGATGTCAATATTATTGCGGCAAACGATTTAACCGATGCGGCGACAAAAATTGTGGCAGCAGTTAATAAATGAAAAATATTTAATCCGCAGATGAACGCAAATAAACGCAAATATAAAACCTAAAAAAGTTTTCTCTGTGTTTATTTGCGTTTATTTGCGTCTATCTGTGGACAATAAGTTTTATGAGCGTATTAATCAATAAAGATACTAAAGTTATCTGCCAGGGCTTTACTGGAAAGCAGGGCAGCTTCCATTCCGAACAGGCAATTGCTTATGGCACAAACATGGTCGGTGGGGTAACACCGGGAAAAGGTGGGCAAACACATCTGGAGTTGCCGGTATTTGACACCGTTAAGCAGGCAGTGAGTGAAACCGGTGCCAACGCTACGGTTATTTATGTGCCCGCGCCATATTGTAAAGATTCGATATTGGAAGCCATTGATGCGGGCATCGAGTTAATTGTCTGTATCACTGAAGGCATTCCGACACTGGATATGCTGCAGGTGAAAATTGTCGCTGATACTGCATGCGCACGCATTATTGGTCCTAACTGTCCGGGTATTATTACCCCGGGCGAATGTAAAATTGGCATCATGCCAGGAGAGATTCATTTGCCAGGCAAGGTCGGCGTGGTTTCACGCTCCGGCACATTAACCTATGAAGCGGTAAAACAAACCAGTGATCCCGGGTTTGGTCAAAGCACCTGTATTGGCATTGGTGGTGATCCCATTCCTGGTACCAGTTTTATCGACTGTTTGCAGTTATTTGAAAATGATCCGCAAACCGAAGCCATATTAATGGTCGGTGAAATCGGTGGCAGTGCAGAAGAAGAAGCCGCTGAATTTATTCAATCTGAAGTCAGCAAACCGGTAACGGCATTCATCGCCGGTGGCACCGCGCCAAAAGGAAAACGTATGGGACATGCCGGTGCGATTATTGCCGGCGGTAAAGGTACTGCGGCAGAAAAGTTTGCCGCACTGGAAAAAGTGGGTGTGTTTACCGTGCGTTCGCCGGCTGAACTTGGTAAGGGCGTGGCTGAGGCGACTGGTTGGTAGGTTGTCTTTACTTCCTGGAAAGATAAGTAAAATTTATCCACAGATGAACGCAGATAAACACAGATAAAAATATTCTTTTTATTTTAAACATCCGTGTTTATCTGCGTTCATCTGTGGATTTTAAAAGTTTTTATTTTTTTAATGTCTAACCACTCAATGATCTTTTTTGCAGCATCCGCACTTGATTGTCGATCAGAAAGCAAATGGTCTGTATTTCTCAAAATAATTAACTGAGTTTCAGCTTTAATCCATTGCTGTATTTCCTTTGCATTGTCTTCACCAACAACTGCATCGTTTTCTATGCTAAAGATAAGTACTGGTTTTTCCAGTCGGGATAAAATCGATTGCATATCAGTATTACGGACATCTTCAACAAATTCAGGCTCAATATCATAATGCTGCCCGGCAACTTCAAAACTGGCAGCACTATTTTGTTCCAGTAAGGTTAATGCATTGCCAAAATGATGCAGTACATGATCCGGTGCACTGGGTGATGCGACGGTAACTACGCCTTTGATAAAATCATAATCCTGAGCGACAGAAAGTGCTGTCGTGCCACCCAGGCTATGTCCCATAAGAAATAATGGTGCCTGATATTTATCTTTAAGAAAGTTGATGGCGCTGCGTAAATCATCCTGCGTCGTAGAAAAATTGCTCGACGCAAAATCACCTTCGCTATTTCCCAGGCCGGTAAAGTCAAAACGCAAAACACCAAAACCCTGCTCAGCAAGCAAACGACTTAAGCGAAAGCTGGTAATAGTTTCTTTGGTACAGGTAAAACAGTGGCAGAAAATAATAAACGTGGCTACTTTTTTTATATCGATACCAGCAGGTACATCAAGACGTGCATCCAGAGCAACACCGCGTGAATTTTTAAAATTACATTTAATACTTTTTGTTTTCATGTTACTTTCAATGAAAATAGATAGGTGAATCACATGACTGATATAAACCAGCTTCAAGACAGCTTGCCTGAAAATCGCATGCCTGTCATTCGTGTGCCTGCACGACATGCAGATCAAAACCCGGGAGGCAGTATCTTCGGTGGCTGGATTATGTCTTATGTTGATATTGCCGGCAGCATTCCTGCACTGGCTCGTGTTCGTGGACCGGTAGTCACACGCGCTGTGGATTCCTTTGAATTTAAAAAGCCGGCATTTGTTGGTGATTTAATCAGTTGTTATGCGGATATTATTTCTGAAGGTCGTACTTCCATGAAGGTTAAAGTTGAAGTTTATGCAGAGCGAATGAGTAAAGGCGAAACTTCATGTGTAAAAGTGACTGAAGCAGTACTGACTTATGTGTCTATTGATAAAAAACGGCGGCCAAAACAGCTACCTGAAAAATAAACTGGCTATGGGTGAATGGCGCTTACTTAAGACGAACTTCATTGTATTTTCGTCATTCCGGTATGTTTTTAGCCGGACTAAATCTGCCTGGAGCAGTTTGAACAGCCTATGGCTGGTCCGCAGGATGAAATACATGGATGTATTTCATAATCCAGCCTGAAAAGCTGTAGATTCCCGCCACAAACATGCGGGAATGACGGTAGAGGATTATCATACTTTCCTTAAGTAAGTGGCATTAGGCTATGGGTATTAAGTTAGTAAAAGAAGTATTCATGATTTATCTCCTGCTTTGTATGAAATAATAGATAAAACAGCGGATAACTAAGTAAATGCTTTAAATATTCTAGATTTAATAAAAATTGCTAAAAATAACATCAGCATATAACTATTAGTTGAATATTAGTCTATAAAATCAGTATATAAGCAAACTATGTTTTGCAATATAGAAAAGCTGGCGTATTATGCGTTGTGATTCATAAATAAAATAAAAATAAGGTGATATTCGAATGAACACTACTTTAAAAAATTCTTTTTCGAAAACTTTGCTTGCCATTGCTGTTGCAAGCACATCTGCCGTTACTCAAGCGGGTTCTTTTGGACTGATTGAACAAAGTGCCAGTGGTCAGGGTTCGGCTTATGCGGGTGCTTCTGCGTTAGGTGAGGATGCCAGTACTATCTATTTCAACCCCGCTGGTATGACACGATTATCGGGCCAGCAAATTATAGTTGCTGGACATGTTATTGCAGCAGAAGCTAAGTTTACTGACTCTGGTTCAACGGGAGTAACTGGACCAAATTCTACTACTGACGAAACAGGATTCGTGCCAAACTTTTATTATTCTGCTGAACTACCGAATGAAATCTTTGTTGGTGTGGGTGTGAATGTACCCTATGGACTGTCAACAGTATACGATGATGGCTGGATAGGTCGTTACCATGCTTTAAAAAGTGAAATAATGAGCGTTAATATTAATCCTTCGATTGCATGGAAGGCAACAGACAAGGTTTCGGTGGGATTTGGAATTAGTATTCAGTATCTGGATTTAGAGCTAACCAACAGCCTCAATTCTTCAGCAATATGTGCTGGTATTTCAGCAAATGTACCTCCTCCGTCTGCGTTGCCCCCAGGTGTGGTAGAGCCAGGTTGTGGTACGCCGCCGCTGGCAGATAGTACTGCTAAATTAACTGGTGATTCGACTGAAATGGGCTGGAATACCGGTATCTTAATTGATGTGGATGATAAAAGCCGTTTAGGTATTGCTTATCGTTCTGCCATTAAACACGAAGTTTCCGGTGATGCGGCATATAACTTGGATCCAACTTTACAAGCTGAATCGGACTTTTTTAAAGCAATATCGGGTTTTAATGTTGTGCAAAACACAACTTTGGAGGCTACTGCGGAGTTGCCAGAAACATTTTCTATCAGTTTTGTTAGTGACATAAATTCGAAATGGACAGCATTGGTTGACTGGACCTGGACCGGTTGGAGCAGTCTGGATAAGGTCACTATTATTCAGGCAGGTGGTGTGCCTGGTCAAGAGCAATCACTAGATTTGGCTTATGCAAACACCAATCGTTATTCAGTGGGTGTACATTACCATCACAATAACAAACTGGTTTATCGTGGCGGTCTGGCTTATGATGAAACGCCGATTCGTTCACCTGAACAAACTTCAGCCAGAATACCTGGTAATGACCGCACATGGTTAAGCCTGGGTGTGGGTTATGCGCCAGCGCCTAGTTGGTCATTTGACATTGGTTATTCGCACCTGTTCCTCAGTGATACCAGTATTAACAGCGCGAACTTTACAGGTGAAACGTTAACCGGTTCTTATGAATCATCTGTTGATATCTTAAGCGCACAGGCAAACTTTAATTTCTAATAAAAATATTAAATGTTAGAGAACTAAGCCCTCTTTGGAGGGCTTTTTTATGTACAGGATGTACGGTATGTCGCGGTGCCATGGATGGCAAAGAGTGACGCATGGTCAGGATGTACGGTATGTCGCGGACCTGCCATGGATGGAGGAAATGCAACAGGATTGTAGGAACAAGCCTTGCCATGGCGGTCGGCTGAAAATTGCTCCCTGCATTTTCCGCACTTCCACCATCCATGGCGGTCGGCTGAAAATTGCTCCCTGCATTTTCCGCACTTCCACCATCCATGGCGGTCGGCTGAAAATTGCTCCCTGCATTTTCCGCACTTCCACCATCCATGGCGGTCGGCTGAAAATTGCTCCTGCATTTTCCGCACTTCCACCATCCATGGCGGTCGGCTGAAAATTGCTCCCTGCATTTTCCGCACTCCCACCATCCATGGATGGAGGAAATGCAACAGGATTGTAGGAACAATCGTTGCCATGGCGGTCGGCTGAAAATTGCTCCCTGCATTTTCCGCACTTCCCACTTCCATGGCGGTCGGCTGAAAATTGCTCCTGCATTTTCCGCACTTCCACCATCCATGGCGGTCGTATTTCGCGAAGAGCCAGGGATGGCGGTGTTACTATTGGTTATTAAAAACTTAGAAAGTGTCATCTCGACGAAGGAGAGATCTTAAGGTTTGAATATACAAGATCTCTCCTTTGTCGAGATGACATGTTAGGGGATATTATTATTGCCGAGTTTTCCAGGTGGCTTTGTTAATAGAGGTGATTATCTTATTATCAACAAGCCATTCAAATGCATCTTCTGCATCCTGTTCAAACCAGGCTTTTGCAGAACCCAGGCGAAAAGAATAACCCCAGGCATCCATGTCGCTCAACATACGCTGCTGTTTCATCTCTGGAATAAAATCGGACAGTTGAATCTGCAAATAACAAACCCCGTTTTCTTCAATAGCCGTGCCACCTGCGTCGGTATCAAGATTTTTTCTGCGTTGTTTATCCATGCAAACATAATGACAGGCTTCGTGCAGCGCAGAATGTACCGGTGTGTCGTTTCGAATATAAAGGGTGTTCTCAATCAAGCCGGCTTCAGGCGGTTGCCAGAAGCTGCCGGGAATGGCTTCGTTATCATCAACGGTTTTAATTTCCATGCCGTAACGAGCAAGCAAAGATTGCAGGTGTTTTAGATTGATATCGTTACAAAGTAGAACGGACATGTTCTTAGAAACGAATATTGTCCGCAAATGAACACAAATACACGCAAATAAAAACGTTATTGAATATTAAAAAATTTGCGTTCATTTGCGGAAGGGGCATTTCTGTTCTGCTGGTTTAAATATATTTATGTTTCTTGAATTCTTCCAGCATCGCATTCAGCGCAATAGATCGATGGCTTAAAGTGTTTTTAACATCAAGCGGCAGTTCGCCACCTGAGCAGCCATGCGTAGGCACATAAAAAATAGGATCATAACCAAAACCTCCATCGCCCTGTGGTGCTTCTAATATGCGGCCTTCCCAGCTGCCCTGCGTGATAATCGGTACCGGGTCCGTGTGTGAACGCATAAACACAATTAAACATTGATAACGGGCTGTACGCTCAGCCTCGGCCACACCGTCTAATTCTTTTAGCATTAAATTATTGTTGTCTTCATCACTGGCATTTTCACCGGCATATCGTGCAGAGTAAACACCGGGCCTGGCATCGAGTGCATCCACTTCAATACCTGAGTCATCAGCGATGGCTGGCAAACCTGTGCACTCTGCGGCATGGCGTGCTTTGATGATTGCGTTTTCAACAAAGGTGGTACCGGTTTCGGGTACTTCCGGCACATTGAATTCAGACTGTGGTACGACTTCTATGCCGCTGCCGGCAAACAGTTTATTTATTTCACGAACTTTTCCAGCGTTACCACTGGCGAGCACGATTTTGCTGATTTTTTTCATTCTTGCTTAACTCTTTATGGCTGCCTGTTGAGCAGTAAATAATTCTTTTATGCCTTTCTCAGCTAATACCAGCATACTGTTGAGTTCATCTTTACTGTAAGGGTGACCCTCTGCCGTGCCCTGTACCTCGATAAAACCGTTATCGCTGTTCATCACTACATTCATATCGGTTTCTGCATTGGAGTCTTCGGCGTAATCCAGATCAAGCACCGGTGTGCCATTAAAGATGCCAACAGAAACCGAAGCAATCTGATGATGCAGAGGATTTTTACTGATCACTTTTTTATCAAGCAGGTGCTGTATGGCATCGTTTAATGCAACCCAGGCGCCGGTGATGCTTGCGGTGCGCGTGCCGCCATCTGCCTGAATAACATCACAATCCAGGCTGATGGTGTTTTCACCCAGCACTTCAAGGTTTATCCCGGCACGTAAGGCACGACCAATCAAGCGCTGGATTTCCATGGTGCGCCCCCCCTGTTTGCCACTGGAGGCTTCACGGCGCATACGAGAACCGGTAGAACGGGGTAGCATACCGTATTCTGCAGTCACCCAGCCCTGGCCTTTGCCACGTAAAAAGCCAGGCACTCTTTCTTCGATGCTGGCGGTGCAGATCACTTTGGTATCACCAAATTCAACTAATACAGATCCTTCTGCATGTTTTGTGTAATTTCGGGTAATGCGGATGGCGCGCATTTCATCAGGTTGACGGTTGCTTGGACGCATATTTAAATAAAGCCTCTATAGTTAAATGCGCAGTACCCATACAGGTGTGGGTACTGCGGACGACCCACAAGGATGTGGGGAGTGCGGAAAATGCAGGAGCAATTTTCCGCCGACCCACATGGCAAGGATTGTTCCTACAATCCTATTGCATTTCCTCCATCCATGGAGGTCAGAGTGGGGAGTGCGGAAAATGCAGGAGCAATTTTCAGCCGACCCACATGGCAATGATTGTTCCTACAATACTATTGCATTTCCTCCATCCATGGAGGTCAGATGTGTGAAGGACGGAAAATGCAGGAGCAATTTCCGCTATTATACATGGCTGACCGATTAAATGACGGACTGTTGTGTGGGCATGATAGACTCGTCGAAACTGATAATAAATTAGCGCTGCCCTGGAGAGATTTACCTATGACAAAAAGCATGACCGCCTTTGCACGTAGCCAGCAAAACCTGGATGAGGGTGAGATTATCTGGGAAATTCGCAGTGTGAATCATCGTTTTCTTGAGTTGCATATGAAAATGCCGGAGGACTTTCGAATCAGCGAAATGCGATTTCGGGAAATACTGCAGCAACGTTTAAAACGCGGCAAGGTTGAATGTAATTTGCGGTTTAATGTCAATGCACCGGAGGCTGAAGCGTTGAGCGTCAATCAGCAAAAGGCTAAATCGCTGATTCATGCCTGTCAGAAAATAAATGACTTGTTACACCAGCCTTCGGATGTCAATCCGATGGAAGTGTTGCTATATCCCGGTGTGGTGCAGGAAGCAAAACTGGAGATGAAACCCGTAATAGCAGCGTGTGAAACTGGTTTGAATGCAGCCTTAGATGATTTGATTGCAAATCGTGAGCGTGAAGGCGGGCGCATGTCAGATTTAATTTTGCAGCGCTGTGAATCAATTCAACAGATCATCAATAAAACACGCGAAAAAATGCCTGAGATACAACAACGCTACCAGAAAAGGTTACGTGATCGACTGGATGAGTTAAAAATAGAAGTTAATCACGACCGGCTGGAACAGGAGCTTGTCTATCTTGCGCAAAAAATGGATGTCGAGGAAGAGCTGGATCGCCTTGATAGTCATTTAAAAGAAATGAACGACGTGTTAAATCGTGATGAAGCAGTGGGGCGTCGACTGGATTTTTTAATGCAGGAGCTGAATCGTGAAGCCAACACACTGGGCTCTAAATCTGCAGATATCACCAGCACCAGTGCATCGGTGGAATTAAAGGTTTTAATCGAGCAAATGCGAGAACAGATTCAGAATATAGAATAAAGCTTAGTTGCAAGATGAAGACGTAAGTTGAACAGTTAAAAGCCAGAAATATAAATAAAGTAACTTAAAACTTAACAACTGTCCAACTTTTAACCATAGATTTACTCTTTTATACCAAGCAGCTCAAGTTCAAACACTAAAGTTGAATTCGCCTGAATTAATTCACTACGTTTGGTTGCGCCATAAGCCAGTTCGGAAGGAATAAACAACTGCCATTTATCGCCAACATGCATTAACTGTAATGCCTCGGTCCAGCCTTTGATGACACCTTTAACCGGAAAGGAAGCGGGTTTGTCACGTTTGTAAGAGCTGTCAAATTCGCGGCCATCGATTAATGTGCCTTTATAGTGAGTGGTTACCGTGTCGCTGGCTTTGGGTTGTTTGCCCTCGCCAGTGGTCAGGATTTTGTATTGTAGGCCGCTGTCTGTGGTAATGACCCCTGGTTTTTTGGCGTTCTCTTCAAGAAAAGCTTTACCCTCAGCCAGGTTTTTTTCTGCCTCATCAGCCTGCTTTTTAACCAGGGCGTCACGTAATTCATTCTGAAAACTTGTCTTCGCCTGCAAACGGTCTTCTTCGCTTAAGGCCAGTTCGTTGCCGTTGTACGCATCAGCAATGCCTCTATTGAGTGCATTAACATCGAGTTCGATGCCCTGTTGTTTCAAGCGGGTAGCAACATCGACACCGTAACTGTAACTGGCTTTTTGTTGCAATGATTCAAGTGGTTGTGTCGTGTTGCTGCCTTCATTGCAGGCATAAAGACCCGATGACAGTATGATGACGCTGGTTGAAAGGGTAAAATTTCGCATAAATCTTCCTGGTATGTAATTGAGGTGGCAAAATGTATCAGGTCAACCCATACTCCGTCAAGGTTGCACTCATGGTGGCAACAGCACGGCCATCTCCCGGGAATTGATACAGGCCGGACGCAATACTAAATAACGTCAGGTAATCTTGTAAACACTACCAGTATCACTATATTATGCATGAACTATCATTATTACATTATGTCTATGAGACACGTTTAAAGTATCAGGAGAATGTATGTTTTTATTCAGGCCGATTTTGTTAACCGCGACTCTATTTGTTGCCGTATTAGCTTCAACTGTCAGCTCGACTGCTATTGCTGCACTACCGGCCTATGTCGATGGCGGGCCATTGCCCAGCCTGGCGCCGATGATAGAAAAAATACGCCCAGCAGTAGTGAATATTGCAACGCGTGGTTCTGTGGACGTAAAAAATCACCCCTTACTGAATGACCCGTTATTTAAACGTTTTTTCAAGGGATTTGAGAACATGCCGCAGCGCAAAGAAGTTAAAAGCCTGGGTTCCGGTGTCATCATCGATGCCGATGCCGGTTATATCGTGACCAACCATCACGTAATCGATGGTGCCGACGAAATTGCGGTGACTCTGCACGATGGTCAACAACTGGTGGCAAAAATTGTCGGTTCCGATCCCGAAGCGGATGTGGCTATATTAAAGGTTGAGCACGATAATCTTACCCATATTCCTTTTGCAGACTCGTCTAAATTGCGTGTCGGTGATTTCACCGTGGCAATTGGTAATCCGTTTGGTTTAGGGCAAACCGTGACCTCGGGTATTATTAGTGCCCTGGGCAGAACCGGGCTGGGCATCGAAGGTTATGAAGATTTTATTCAAACCGATGCGTCGATTAATCCGGGTAACTCGGGCGGCGCACTGGTCAATTTACGCGGCGAGCTGGTCGGTATTAATACCGCGATTTTAGCATCGGGAGGGGCCGGTAATGTGGGTATCGGTTTTGCGATTCCAATCAACATGGTACGCGAGTTAACCAACCAGCTGATTGAATACGGTGAAGTTCGACGCGGTATGCTGGGCGTTATCATGCAGAACCTGACACCGGAACTGGCGAGCGCATTTGGTCTTGACATGCACCAGGGCGTGGTTATTTCACAGGTGGTGGAAAATTCTGCTGCCAGCAAAGCCGGTTTAAAAGCCGGTGATGTGGTTGCTGAAATTAATGGTGAGACAGTGAAAAGTGCCTCTGCAATGCGTAATATGGTGGGTTTAATGCGCGTTGGTGAGAAAATGGATATTGCCGTGTTGCGCGATGGTGACGAAATGAAACTTACCGCGTACATAGAAAATGAAATTGAACAGTCGCTGGCCGGTGAAAAGCTCAATCCAAAATTAGCCGGTGCGGTGATTGAAAGTCGTGATGAGGGTGGAAGTAATTACCTGGTGGTAACAGACGTGGAACACGGCAGTGCGGCATGGAATGCGCGGCTGCGAAAAGACGATATGATTTTATCAGTGAATCGCGCACCGGTTAAAACACTGGGTGATTTGAAGAAGATAGTGAAGTTCAGCGACAAACAGATTCTGTTTAATGTGCAACGTGGCCAGACGGCTTTGTTTATTCTTATACAGTAAAAAAAGTTATCAGTAGGCAGTTAGCAGTTAAAAGCGCACTGAAATAATTCCTGACGATTTCAGCATACCCTCCACCCATGGAGATAAATAGTTGTTTTAATAGCAGCAGTAATTTTTTAAAATGCAAGCAACTGCCAACTGCCAACTGTCAACTGCCAACTGCCAACTATTTTTTCAAATCGTTATGTACCCAGCGTTCACCATCTTCTGTCATTTCTTTTTTCCAGAATGGCGCCTGCGCTTTCAGCTCTTCCATTAAAAACCGGCAGGCATCAAAGGCCTGTGCACGGTGTGCAGACCAGGCGGTGGTAAGCACAATAGGCTCGCCCGGCTGAATGTCACCAAAGCGGTGGATAATTAAACAATCGTCCAGTGCATATTGTTCTTTACATTGTACACATAGTTTATCGAGAAAATGTTGTGTCATTGCCGGATAGTGTTCCAGCCTCATGTGGCTGATGGATTCATTAATATTGAAATCACGCATGGTGCCGACAAAGCTGGCAGTAGCACCATAATGCCCGGACTGTAAATGCGCGTTCTGGAAACGTTGTATTTCATCCCAGGGATTAAAACTTTTATCTAACAGGATTGCAGGCATGATAAATGTTTAGCCTCCTGTCACTGGTGGGAAAAAAGCGACTTCGTCACCATCGCTAACCATGGCATCGGTTTTAACGTATTCCATGTTGATGGCACACAAGGTGTTAGCGGGCATGTCCATACTATCAGTCGCCTGAGTCCATACAGCAATTACATTCTGTGGTGTATCGTATGGCAGGGTAATCTGTGATTTGCCAATCTGTTCTCGCAAACTGGCGAAGAATTGTATGTTGATACTCATGGGTTTTATTTTAACGGTTAATGGTTGAGTAGTCATGGCTAATGTTGGTGGGGTATTGTTGTTTTAAATTTACTGTTGGTTTTTAGTTAGGCTTTGCGGTGCGAGAACCGCAATGCCAAAGTAAGCATCAGTCGTAAATAGCAAACAACAATACCCAGCAAAAACATAACTCACCGTAAAAATGGCATAATAACGCCCCAATAGAGCAATTCAAAAACACGGTTCAGATTTATGGCAGACAACGATCAACTCAACCACTTTAATCAACGTGGCGAAGCACATATGGTTGATGTGGGTGATAAAAATGTCACGCAGCGTCGTGCAGTTGCCGAAGGCTCTATCCAGATGCAGGCTGAAACCCTGCAACGTATTATTCAGGGTGAGCATAAAAAAGGCGACGTGTTAGGTGTGGCTCGCGTTGCAGGTGTGATGGCCGCAAAAAAAACGTCAGACCTGGTTCCGCTTTGTCATCCTTTGCAGTTGACCCATGTTGATATCCAGTTGAATGCCGATGAAAAAGAACACAGTGTGCATTGTGTTGTGGAAGTAAAAACGGCTGGAAAGACGGGTGTGGAAATGGAAGCGTTAACCGCCGTTCAGATTACCTTGTTAACTATTTATGATATGTGTAAAGCTATGGATCGTGGTATGTCGATGAATAACATCTGTTTGGTTAAGAAATCCGGCGGCAAGTCGGGTGACTGGAAAAGTTCAAAATAGTAAAAAGGCCGTCATTCCGGCATGCTGTTAACCGGAAATCATAAACCCATGCATGGTTCTGGCTAATAGCATGCCGGAATGACAGTGTTGCTTATAAAATGCCAGGGCTCGGAGTCAATTTATTAATGGGTGCATGAAACAACGCACTATCGTTTATTAATTGACTCCGATCCCTTTGGCTATACAATAGATAAACGGAAATTCAGGATAACTATTATGAGTGTAATGCGTCGTTCAATTAAATTCTTTTTTATCTTCCTGGCGTTGGTCTTGCTTGCCCTGCTTGCATTTGTCGCCACCTTTGACGCGAATAATTATAAGCCTGAAATAATCGAACAGGTTGAAAAAGCAACGGGTCGGTCTTTTACTATTGATGGCGATATAGATTTATCCGTCTTTCCCTGGGTAGGGTTGACTGTTGAAAACGCTGCTTTGGGTAATGCAAAAGGTTTCAAAGCAGATCAGTTTGCAGCGATTAAACAACTGGATGTTAAAGTTAATGTCTTGCCTCTAATTAAAAAGGAAGTGCAGATTAATACCATTCGTTTGCATGGATTAAATGTGTCGCTGGAAGTTGCAAAAGACAAAAGCAATAACTGGTCAAGCCTGACGCAGCAGAAGCCGACTCCATCTGATGAAGCGCCCGTGGCAGATGTAACCACGGAGGCTGACGCGGAGGCGCCAGCGAAGCAAACAACAGCAGAACAGAGTAAGGCTTCACCGTTGCAGTCATTACAGGTGGAAGGTTTTGAGTTTGTTGATGCGACTATTCATTATGATGATGGAAGCAGTAATACCAAAGCCACCGTTTCGGAATTAAATCTAACCACCAGTGCCATTAAGTTTGACGAGGCGGTTGATGTTTCGTTTGGTGCCCGTATTGAGAACAACCAGCCGGAAATAGATACCAGGCTTAAACTCACTACAAAACTAATCTTAAACAAGGAGTTTACCGAGTTTAATTTACGTGATTTTGTGTTTACCCTTTTGGCACAAAAAAATGCGTTTATTGCCCAGGAAGAGACCATTGAAATTAAATCAAACATTGATGTTTCGATGGATGAGCAGCGGATAGCTTTAAAACAGTTGCAACTATCAGCACTGGGCACAAACACCCTGGCCGATATTACTGTTTCACAATTTTTAGAAACACCTCTGATACAGGGTGACATTGAGGTTCAAGCCTTTAACGCACGTATGCTAGCAAAACGTGCCGGTGTCGATCTGCCAGCTATGGCTAAAGCAGATGCACTGCATAACGTGGCACTGAAAACAAAAATAAAATTACAGGGTGAAAAATTTGAAGCCAATAATCTGAGTGTAAGCCTGGATAGCAGCACCTTAAGTGGCTGGTTGCATGTGCTTAATATAAGTAAGCAACAGCTGCGTTATGAGCTGGCTTTTGATCAGCTTGATATTAATGATTATTTGCCGGCAGATTCTGAGGATGTGTCTACTGCTGCACCAGTGGCAACGGCATACACCTACACCAGCAGTTACGGCACCAGCAGCAACGGGTGATGAAAAAATAGAATTGCCGGTTGAAATGATGCGCCAGCTGGATATACAGGGTGATTTTCGTATTGCTGCGCTAACCGCAAAGGAATATCAAATCAAACAGTTCTTAATGTCATTAAAAGCGCAAAAAGGTGACATAGCAATTAAACCCCTTTCAATGCAGGTTCTCGAAGGGCAGGTTGACTCTGCCGTTAATGTAAACGTGAATAAAGAAAAACCTGCTTATGTCATTAATCTTAATGTTAATCATCTGCAGGCGGGGCCTGTCGTAAATCCATTCCTTGTCGGTGTGATGGGCGATAAACCGTTAACTATGGACGGTGCAGTCAATATGAAAATGGATGTTAGAACCATGGGTGATTCGGTTAATCAGCTGAAAAAAGCCAGTAAGGGTGTCATTGTGCTTGATATGAACGAAACCCGTGTTGATGGTTTTGATCCCGAGTTCTATTTGCGCTCATCCATTACCGATTATGTTCAGAGCAAAGGTATTGGTTTATCAAACACCATTATGGGTCAATACCAACCACGTGATGTCACCGTGTTCGACAAAATTCACAGTACCGTAAATATAGCGGATGGTAAAGCGCGTACCGATGACTTTTTGATGGATTCCAAACGCGTAAAAGTAACCGCAAAAGGCCATGCTGACATAATGCAGAACACCATGGATGTAATTTCCTCCATACAATTACCCCGTTCTAAAACAGCGGTTGAAAAGATTTTTGATGAGCCGGTGTTTGTCCGGGTGCATGGTCCGTTTGATGCGCTGCAATATGAGCTGGACAAAGATCAACTGAAAAAATCCACAACCGATGTATTGAAGAACGAAGCAAAGGCAAAACTGGATGCAGAAAAGCAACGCTTAAAGGATAAAGCTGATGCTGAAAAGAAACGCGCGGAAGAAAAAGCCCGGGAAGAATTGAAAAAAAGCACGGATAAGCTGGAGGATAAATTAAAAAACAAACTGAAAGGCTTGTTTTAGATGGTGCTGGACAAATGCCAGGTGGAGTAGGCCGGTCATAAACGTTAGTATAAAAAAACAAGATCAAAAAATTGTCATTTAAGGATTAAGCTACTACAGATGAAGACATTCGCAGCACGTTTACTGCACTGGTATCACCGGCACGGTCGGCATGACCTGCCATGGCAAAAAGATAAAACGTTATACCGTATCTGGATCTCTGAAATAATGTTGCAGCAGACCCAGGTAACCACGGTGATTCCATATTTTGAACGATTTATGCAGCATTTTCCCGATATTTCAGCGCTTGCACAGGCATCACAGGATGAAGTGTTATTACACTGGGCAGGCCTGGGTTATTACAGTCGCGCGAGAAATATCCATAAAACCGCAAACATCATTGCGCAGCAATACCAGGGCATATTTCCAGCGCAATATGACAATATTTTAGCTTTGCCCGGTATCGGGCCGTCAACCGCAGGTGCAATCCTTGCGCAGGGGTTAGATCAGTGCCATGCTATTCTTGATGGTAATGTAAAACGGGTACTGGCGCGGCATCAGGCGATTGAGGGCTGGCCGGGGCAGATGCAGGTAGAAAAACAGCTGTGGCAGCTGGCTGAAGCCTGTACACCCGAACAGAATGTAGCTGCTTACACTCAAGCTATCATGGATTTAGGTGCGACGGTGTGCAAGCGCTCTTCGCCATATTGCGAAAGCTGCCCGTTGAACAACGATTGCAAAGCGTTTCAACAAAACCGGGTTACTGAGCTACCTACAAAAAAAGCCAGAAAAGCATTGCCGGTAAGAGAAAAACGTTTTCTGATCATTTGTAATGAACGGGGGGAGTTCTTGATGGAAAAACGCCCACCGAGTGGAATATGGGGGGGATTATGGAGTTTGCCGGAGACGGCAATGGATGAATCAGTTGATAGAGTTGTCAGGAATAACTGGCAATTAACCGTAAACAGACACCGTGACCTGCCTCTATTTCGCCATACTTTTAGTCATTTTCATCTGGATATTACACCGTGTGAAGTGGAAGTTGAGCCGATAATGTTGACCATAGCTGATGCCGAGCGCTATCAATGGCATGCTGATATCGCCAAGTTGGCGCTAGCTGCACCAGTGAGCGCTATTTTCCAAACAAAATAAACGAATCTTGAACTTGACTCGAAGCCATCAAGCCTATTAAATACGCATCCGTTGTGCCGTGCTGGTTTATGCTCTAATGACACGCGCCGCAATTGTCAGAAATGCCAATAATGGCCGAATAGCTCAGTTGGGTGAGCCGCGGGCAAGGAGCGGCGAACGCCAAACACGAAGTTTGGCAGGGCGGTGCTAGATTGTAGAGAAGGCATGGAGCCTGAACGTTACCCAACGTGTTGTCATGCACCATAAATGGCCGAATAGCTCAGTTGGTAGAGCAGCGGATTGAAAATCCGCGTGTCGGTGGTTCAATTCCACCTTCGGCCACCATAAAATACAAAGACTTAGTAGAAATGCTAGGTCTTTTTTGTTTTCTGAGTCACCGTCAGACCGGATTTCACCTCTAAAAATCATTTAACTCCAATGGCAGAGTCGACCCAGATCGAATCTTTAGCGATTTCTAATATTAGCGCTGCCTAACAGGCTGCTGACGACCCAGGCTGAGTGAAAACTATTAGTCATTTGTAAAAGTGGTAAATGAAAGCAGATATTGAACAGTAATTACTTCCAGGTGGATTTTATTATCACTATTTTGCTGCAATATCTTTCATATTCAGGGCCCGCTCACCACAGGCTAAAATTTTTTCGACTTTTTACACAGCCTGAACCCATTAGAGACACTCGTTAAGTTGTGGGTGATTGTACTAATGCACCCTGTACTCGTCGAGGATGTGATGTTGTATACTGCCAAAAAATTCATTGACAAGGTGAGGGTGATGATAAGGCTATATTTTTTAAGTTTGCTGCTGCTGTCATTATCTTCCATCGCCTGGGCGCAGGAGGTGGCGCAAAACTCTCCCGAACAGGAGGAAGCGGGCGATACGCTGTCCACCCTGCAAAAGTTTACCAAGCTGCGCTCTACCCTGCAGGCTCAAATCAAGGAGATAG
>CAWDMF010000042.1:0-56026 GCA_963803185.1 uncultured Gammaproteobacteria bacterium
AGGTATTCTGGTGGCACTGCAATGCCTGAATGCAACCCAGTGAAAACATAAAACCACGGGCAGACGTTATAAAATCAGCGCCGACACAAAGCGCCCAGGCGACTTCTGCTGGATTGATCAGTTTACCTGATGCGACGACTTTTATTCTATCGCGCAGACTGGCCTTGCAAATCGAGTCTATGACCATGGGCAGGCTTTCTTGGATGGGCATGCCGACATAGTCGAGCAGGCTCATGGGTGCAGCACCCGTGCCACCATCGGCACTATCAACAGTAATGAAATCCGGCGAAAATTCTTTGCCGCGTTTGTTTACCGCAGTTAGAAATTCACATAGCCAGGTTTTGTCACCAAAAACGGCTTTAAAGCCAACCGGTTTGTCAGTGACCTGGCGGATATGGTTAATCATATCGATCAGGTCATCATTGGTTTCAATTTCCGGGTGGCGATTTGGGCTGATGGAATCAGAATGCACTGGAATGCCGCGAATTTTAGAAATTTCTTCATTAACTTTTGCTGCCGGCAGGATACCGCCTTTGCCGGGTTTGGCACCTTGAGACATCTTAATTTCAAACATACGTACCGTTTCATGTGCGGCGAGTTCGCGTAGTTTTTCATCGGACAAGTGACCATCCTTATCTCGCGTACCGTATTTAGCGGTGCCGATCTGAAACACAATATCCGCACCGCCTTCCAGATGATAAGGCGACAGACCACCTTCACCGGTATTCATCCAGGCGCCGGCTTTTTGTGCACCATAAGATAGAGCCTGTACGGCAGGTTTTGAAATAGCGCCATAACTCATACCGGAAATATTAAAAAATGAGTGAGCAGTAAATGGTTTTGACGCTGAGCTCTCGCCGATGATAACAGGTATGCAATTAACAGCATCTTTGCCTAGTGTCGGGAATGCGGTGTTTACAAAAAGCACGCTACCACTGGGTCTTAAATCGCGCGTTGAACCGAAAGCGACTGTATTATCTATGTCTTTAGCAGCGCGGTATACCCAGGAGCGTTGCGCGCGATTGAATGGCATCTCTTCTCTGTCCATGGTGAAAAAATACTGACGAAAGAAGGTGCCAACGTGTTCAAAGTAGTATCGGAAGTGGCCGATGACAGGATAATTTCGTCTGATAGCCTGTTTGGTCTGTGTTACATCGGCAATATAGACAGCAATAAGAAAAAGAATAAAAAATCCAACCACAAAGATGAAAGCGATTGCCATCCAGCCTAATACTTCAAGTCCAATAGATTCACCGGAAAACATTTTTATCCCAATTTTATTAATTTTAAATTTAGTGTTGCCTTGTTAAGCCTGGTTCAATATTTGTTTGATAATAGTTGGTTTTTTGTGAGAAGAATATAAATACTTTGTTTATACCTTGCAACAAAAAAGCCTCGATTTTCGAGGCTTTTTATGTCCATGGATGGACGGACAGGTAATTGCTCCTGGCATTACCTGCACTTCCACCATCCTTGGCGGTCGTATCTCGCAAGGAGCCACGGATGGCGGTGCGATTAAATTACCATTAGTTAAACTGGCTTATTCTTTACCGCCACATTTGCCTTCTTTGGCTTTTTCCATTTTGCCTTCGCCACATTTGCCTTCGCCGCATTTGCCTTCTTTGGCTTGTTCTTTTTTCATCTTGCCTTCGGCTTCACCGCATTTGCCTTCTTTGGCTTTTTCCATTTTGCCTTCGCCGCATTTGCCTTCGCCGCATTTGCCCTCAGCAACCTGCATATAACCGCTTTCCAGGTTTTGCATGCCAAATGGATTTGTGTCTGCATTTGCAACGGGTGAAGCTGACATCGCTGCTACAAATGTTGTGCCTAATGCTATAGATAGTGATTTTTTCATAGTTTTCTTCATTATATAATCTCCAGAAAGTATTTTGTTACCTAAAAAGGGCAATATAGTCTACATTGTAAACATATGTAAAGACAATGCTATGTTTTGCAAGTTCATCATTTTTTATAATATTTAGTCTATTTGCACGATTTTTTTCAGGCATTCCAGGTACTTGCTTTCATTCGGAGCAGTTTGGTCTCGTTGTGCCTGCCAAAGTGCTTCGCCTAAACATTCCATCATGGCATGCTCAGCATCGTGTGGGCCGCCATGCTGTATACATAATTTCTGGTAACAGTCATATATACCTGCAGGGCGATTGGTGCTGATTTGTTCATGCAGGGCAATATGCATGCTCATGTGCAAAAACGGGTTACTTTCACCAGTATCAGCGGAAAAATCTTTATCAATGATCTCTTCATGCTCTAGCAAATGATGATATTCAGGATGTTGTTCAACGATATTGGCTACCACTTCCTGCATCGGGTCCATCGGTAGTTTGTTTTTTTTCAGTGTGCCAGCAGCTCAGGTAAACCTGGCGTAACTCGTTTCTGTTATTTCCGAACATGGTTTTGTATATTGGTTTTGTGTTAATTTAATTGTTTAATAATACAGGATGTGCGTCGTGGCTGTATTGGTGAATTTTAACTGGCTAATGCAATGATTACTGTCACCTCATTATGATTGTCATTTCTACCATCGGAAGAGATCTTTCTTTTTTTTCATGCTTCCGCTTGGGAATGCATAGCTTCTTAGTTTTGTTGGTTGGCATTTATGGTTTGTTTTTTTTCGAGGATTGCGGGTCTCGCCCCGCAGGCGAGACCCGCAATGTTAAATAAAATACAAGCCGCAAATATTTGAGCACAAATATAAAAGCATAAGATCCTTCGGCTGTCGCTCAGGATGACGGCAGTGTCGTGTTATTCAGTTTTATCCTTATATTCACACAAATCCTCAATAAGACACGATCCACATCGCGGCTTACGCGCAACACAGGTATATCGACCAAGTAAAATCAACCAGTGATGTGCATCGACCATAAATTCTTTGGGAATGAACTTAAGGAGTTTTTTTTCAACCTCCAGTACATTTTTACCGGGTGCTATTTTAGTGCGGTTTGATACACGAAAAATATGTGTATCTACTGCCATAGTAGGATGACCGAAGGCGGTATTACGCACCACGTTTGCTGTCTTTCTGCCAACACCGGGCAGGGCTTCCAGTTTTTTCTGATCATCTGGCACAATACTATTGTGCTCTTCCATTAATATCTTGCAGGTTTTGATGATGTTTTTTGCTTTACTGTTAAACAGGCCGATGGTCTTGATATATTTTTTTAAACCGGGTTCACCGAGTTTGTAAATAGCTTCTGGGGTGTTGGCTACAGGGTAAAGTTTTGCTGTTGCTATATTGACGCTTTTATCGGTTGCCTGTGCGGATAAAATAACGGCAATCAATAATTCAAAGGTGGAATTGAAGTTGAGTTCGGTTGTAGGTAAGGGATTGTCTTTTTGTAAACGTGAAAAGATTTCAAAACGTTTGGTTTTGTTCATGTAGTAAATGTGTAATGCAGTAAAAGCAGAAAAACTATTTTATCCGCAAATGAACGCAAAAAACGCAAATGTAAAAACATAAAATAAGCTTCTATTTGCGTTCATTTGCGGATTAATGTTTTTTTGTTTTTCTCTAGCAAAGCCGAGGTGAATAAGTGTAGTGGTATTACAGTTAATGAGTAACAGGTTCTGCGTCATTAATAACAACCACTTGTTTAGCACTTTGGCGTTTATCTATGATGTTTTTAATCGCAATAAGTAAGCCAAGACCGATAAAGGCACCGGGTGGCAATACGGCAAGTAAAAAACCCGGGTAATTTTCACTGAAAGTGACTGTCATGGTTTCGCCAATACTGCCAAACATTAATTGTGCGTTGGCAAATAAAGTGCCAAAGCCAATTAGTTCACGCATGCCGCCTAATACAACTAATACCAGGGTAAAACCCAGTCCCATCATAAATCCATCTAATGCAGAGTCAAACAGATTGTTTTTTGACGCGAAGGCTTCGGCGCGTGCGATGATTGAACAGTTAGTGACAATCAAAGGGATGAATATGCCTAGCACCAGGTATAACTCATGAAACCAGGCGTTCATACTGAGTTCAATGGTGGTAACGATGGATGCAATAATAAGGACGAATATGGGGATACGAATTTCTGACTTTAACCAGGGTCGTATCAGAGAAACGATGCTGTTTGATAAAACCAGGGTAATTAATGTCGCGATGCCAAGCCCCAGTCCGTTAATGACTGTGCCGGTAACGGCTAATAAAGGACATAGACCTAATAATTGAACCAGCGCAACATTATTTGTCCACAGGCCGTTTTTACTTATGGCCTTAGTTTGCTTATTGGTCTGATTTTTAGTCTGCTGAATGGTATCGTCTGTCATGGTTGTTTACTGTTTTCTGCTTCAGAGTTGGCTTTAGTATTGGCTTTTGTATCTAATCCAGTTTTCTCGGTATTCAGGCTGAATAACATGTCCTGATTTTTCTCAAAGTATAACAAAGCATTATGTACTGCATTCACTACAGCACGTGGGGTAATCGTGGCACCAGTGAACTGATCGAATATGCCGCCATCACGTTTCACTTGCCAGCCCAGAGCATCTGGATTGCTGAGTGATTTATCATTAAAACCAAGTATCCAGTTTGAATGTGAAATTTCAACAGCATCACCAAGACCGGGTGTCTCACGATGTTTGATGACTCTGACACCTGACAGATTACCGTTTGCATTTACACCAACCAATAAATGGATTGAGCCATTGTAGCCGTTGGCCGCGATACTGGAAAAGACCACAGCAACGTTTTCACTATTTTTTCTGGCCCTGTATGCAAGTGATTCTTCTTTGGTACTGAGTAATGTGCTGGGCTTAATGATTATAGTATCGGCAAGTAAATCGTTATTATAGGATTCAGCGGGAATAATATTATTTAATTTTTTAAGCAGTGTGAGTTCTTCATTGTGCTTGATGTCATCTTCTGTTTGTATAAATGTCACACCTACCAGCGCAGCACCTGACACTGCAAACAGCGTTAGCAATGATGCAGTTATTAAAATATTCTTTATTTGTAGGTTAGAAAAATTCATTCTTATTTATTTAAATCGCCATACACTTTTGGTTGAGTGTAATAGTCAATTAGTGGTGCAGCCATATTCATTAACACCACGGCAAAAGCAATACCATCGGGGTAGCCGCCCCAACTTCGAATGATGTAAACCAGCGCGCCGATGCTTGCACCATAAATCCAGCGGCCTTTTGCTGTGGTACATGCTGTAACAGGATCAGTGGCAATAAAAAATGCGCATAACATAGTGCCGCCGCTGAAAGCGTGGAACAGTGCTGAGCTGTTTGTTGAATAATCCACAACGGCAAATATATTGGAAATTAATACCAGGCTAAGAATAAAAGCGGTAGGGATACGCCAGTCTGCCACACCTTTTTTTACTAACCAGATGCCGCCAGCCAGAAATAAAATATTAATCCATTGCCAGCCAGTACCGCTAATGCTTGCAAACAAAGCGCTGTGTTCAACACTGTTTCGTGTTTCTATTATATCGTGCATCTGACTGAGTTGCGTTTTAATCAGGTCTATCGGGGTTGCCATTGAAATGCTATCGATGGTTTCTGCATAAGGCAGTGTGCCAAGAAATACCCAGTTAAAGGTGGTGATAAAATCAGGCCAGCCGGCATTTACTCCCATTGGTACTGTCCATAGTGTCATTTCCAGAGGGAATGAAATCATCACTACAATGTAACCGACCATGGCAGGGTTAAATGGATTAAAGCCTAAACCACCGTATAAATGCTTGGCAACCGCGATGGCGAAAATTGATGCAATAGCGGTTAGCCACCATGGCGCCAGCGAAGGCAAAGCAAGCGCCAGCAAACAGGCAGTAAGTAAAGCGCTGCCATCCAGCAGTGTATGGTAAACATCTCGTTGCCGTATTTTTAAAATAACAGCTTCTGTTAACAGGCACATGCTAATGGCTATCAACAGGTTAAATAATACACCCCAGCCAAAAAAATAAATGGATGCCAGGGCACCGGGTATTAAGGCGTATAACACCATGAACATCATGTCATGTACGCTGATGTTTTCTTTTATATGCGGTGCTGGTGTGTTTTTAAATAACATTCTATTTTATTGTTTAACCTGTCTCTTTATTTTTATTGCGCTCGGCTTTTTTTGCCTGAGCGCGGGCGACTGCCTCTGCTATAGCTGCCTTTTTGCTGTCTTTATTAGTACCTGTTTCGCTGCTAATGTTTTTATTATCAGTTGATTTATTCTTTAGCATTTCACGTTTTTTACGTAATTTTTCTTCACGTTCGCGTTTCTGTTTTTCTTTTCTTGCCTGGTTTTCTTCATGGCGTAGTCGAGCAATATCTGATGCTTTACGCTCACGTTCCTGTTGCCAAATAGTTGTTTTAGCAAAGCGATAATATTGCACAAGGGGGATGTTGCTTGGGCATACATAGGCGCAGCAGCCACATTCAATACAGTCAAATAAATGATATTCGTTGAGTCGCTCAATATTTTTACTGCTGGCGTACCAGTACAATTGTTGTGGTAACAGACGCACCGGACAAACTTCCATGCAACGACCGCAACGGATACAGGGCAGGTGGTTTTGCAGGTGAGGCTTGTCCTCTTTTGCTGTAACAAGTAAACAGTTGGTTGCTTTTACCACAGGCAATGTATCAGTTTTAAGTGAAAAGCCCATCATCGGGCCGCCCATAATAAGCTCATCACTGTCATCGGTATAACCACCGCAGTGTTCAATACAGGCCTGCATTGGGGTGCCAATTAATACTTCAATATTTTGCGGGTTTTTAATGCCATGGCCGGTTACAGTGATGATGCGTGATATAAGCGGTTCGGCAAAATAGACAGCACGATGGATTGCATAAGCAGTGGCAACGTTATGGCATAACACGCCGAGTTCTGCGGGGTAATTGTCTTTGGGGACTTCTTTACCGGTAATGATTTTTATTAATTGTTTTTCACCGCCACTGGGATAGATGGTAGGTATAATTTTCATTTGAAAAAAACCGGTACCGTCTTTTTCAATAACCTGCTGAACAGCTTTGATGGCTTCAGGTTTGTTGTCCTCGATAGCGATGATACATTGCCTGGCTTTGATGACCTGGCCAATAATATCGGCACCAGACAGGACTTCTTCCGCATGCTCACGCATTAAAGCATCATCACAGGTGATGTAAGGCTCGCATTCCGACACCATTAAGAATCAGGGTCTTAATGTTTACTTCAGTTTGTTTAACGGCAGCAGGAAATGTGGCGCCACCTAAACCAACGATGCCGGCATCACGAATAATTTTACGCAGATCAGATGACGTGGTCTGGTAATATTCGTCACCGAGTGGATGCCGCTCAAGCCATTCATCTTTAAAGTCATTTTCGACGAAAATACATAAATCTGATAGACCGGACGCATGTGGAACATCATGTGGTTTTATATCGCTTACCAGGCCCGATACAGGTGAATGTATGGCTGCGCTCATCAGGTCGCCCGGTTGCGCCAGCATTTGCCCCTTCAAAACTTTATCACCCGGTTTCACCACTGGCTGGCTGATGACCCCAATATGCTGCTGTAATGGAATGATGTATTGTTCACATTGTCGAACCACTGAAATGCCTGTGCCGGTGGATAAATCTTTATGTCCAGGTAGTTTTAAGCCGCCGTCGAATGTCGCCAGGGTGTTGTCTATGTTGTGGGTGGGTGACTGTTTCATGATATTAATATCGTTGTTAACTGGTCACCTTAACTGGCACTGGGCGCAGCAAATCCAGCATCGGGTAAGGTTGCTGTCCAGTTACGGATGGTGGGTTTGATTTCAAAGATATGAATACAGTCAACCGGGCAGGGCGGTATGCATAAATTACAACCGGTGCATTCAGATTCAATTACCGTGTGCATTTGTTTTGCGGCACCTAATATGGCGTCCACCGGGCAGGCCTGAATGCATAAGGTGCAGCCGATGCAGGTTTGTTCATCAATACGGACTATTGTTGGCAATGTTTTTACTTTGCCGTGTTCCGCGTTTAAGGGTTTGACTTCTACACCGAGTAAATCAGCCAGCGCAATAATGGTTGCTTCACCGCCGGGCGGGCACTGGTTGATGTCGGCTTCGCCTTTTGCCATGGCTTCAGCATAAGGACGACAACCGGGATAAGTACATTGTCCACATTGAGTTTGTGGCAACAGTGCATCAATCTTGTCTACTACCGGATCGCCTTCAACTTTAAATCGCACCGCAGAATAGCCAAGTATCAAACCAAAGATACTGGCGATGAGGGCGAGTGTAATGATGACGGTTAACATGATTTATTTATATTTTCAGGCTTAGCTCTTTTCGACAGGCGTTTAAATTTTAATCAGGCCGGCAAATCCCATAAAAGCAAGTGACATAATGCCGGCTGTAATCAGTGAAATGGATGTGCCCTGAAAGGCTTCGGGTACATCCGCAACGCTAATACGTTCGCGCAGGGCGGAGAATAAAATTAATACCAGTGAAAAACCCACAGCTGCTCCAAAACCATAAAATAATGACTGTAAAAAACTGTGCTGTTGCTGAATATTAAGTAGCGCAACACCTAATACTGCACAGTTGGTGGTTATTAACGGCAGGAAAATACCTAACACGTTGTATAACAGGGGGCTGGTTTTATGCACGACCATTTCAGTAAATTGTACGACCACTGCAATTACCAGAATAAACATGATAGTGCGCATGTATTCAAGGCCAAGTGGTGCCAGGATATATTCATTGACCAGGTAACTGCTTACTGAAGACAGTGTTAACACGAATGTGGTGGCCAACGCCATGCCAATAGCGGTTTCCAGTTTTCGGGAAACCCCCATAAAAGGGCACAGGCCAAGAAATTTGACCAGCACAAAGTTGTTTACCAGTATGGTGCTTAACAGGATTAGCGCATATTCAGTCATGCAAGCATTCTAGCAGATTGCGGCGCAGTGTTTTATTGATTTAAGTTATAAAAAACCGAATAGAATCAACAAGGAAAGTAGGCTTTTAATGATTGCTGTTTTGTTGCGTTTTAATTTCCGAAGGTTTGATTCAGCGTGGTGTGCTGCGACAAAGTATTGTTTAATGTCATAAATAGAACAAAAAATAGTCCGCGAAATACGCAAAACACGCGAAATTAAAAATATAAACGAACGGATTAATTTGTTTTTTTTGCGTTATCCTAAAATAATCAGTTGGACAGCTTTCAGAGTGGTCTTGCCGGCTTGACTGGTGTAGCAAAAAAATAAGGCAATGGTCGCTCCATTGCCGTTTTTTTTGCTTAGTCAGGCGAGTTGGCAAGGCTGCTATGAATGCTGTAGCGTCTTCACCCGCTGGGTGAATTGGGTATTTAACTCTTTTTACTTTAAGATCATTCACTTAAACAGACTCTCAGCGGTCAACTGATTAATTTAGGGTTATTACTTCGCGCTATCAAGCGCTACGCCCTGCGGTTCGCACTATCGTGCGCTCAAAATGATCCAGGCATTTTAGTCGCGGACTAAGCTTTATCTTTTTATTTAAATATCAGGTCTGCTTGCTGTAGATGGTTATTTGACTTTCATACCTGCAATTGCGCCCTCGTCCGGATTGAGGATGAACAGGTCTTTACCACCCGGTCCGGCAGCAAGCACCATACCTTCGGATAACCCAAAACGCATTTTTCGTGGCGCCAGATTCGCCACCATTACGGTAAGTTTTCCTTCCAGATCTTCGGGTTTGTAAGCAGATTTAATGCCAGCAAAAACGTTACGAGTTTGACCATTCAGGTCAAGCGTTAGCTGCAGTAATTTATCGGCGCCTTCAACATGCTCAGCTTTTACAATTTTGGCAATGCGTAAATCGATTTTAGCAAAATCATCAAAGCTGATTTCGTTCGCGATAGGGTCATCGGCTAATGGCCCCGTTACTGTTTCTTCATTTGTCGGCATGTTTGTATTGGCCTGATTTTCTAATGAATCATGGATCATGGTTTCAATCTGCTCTTTTTCAATACGTGTCAGCAAAGGTTTGAATTTATTTATTTCATGTGAAAGTAATGGCTGGCTGATGCTTGCCCATTTCAATTCAGTGTTTAAAAATGCTTCAGACTTTTCGGCGGTAGCCGGCAGAATAGGTTTTAAGTAAGTCATCAACAGGCGAAACATATTCAGGCCCTGGGTACATATTTTTTGCACTTCATCTTCACGGCCTTCTTCTTTTATTAATACCCAGGGTTTATTTTCATCAATGTATACGTTGGCTTTATCTGCCTGCGCCATGATTTCGCGAACGGCTTTACTGTATTCGCGGTTTTCATAATGTTTGGCGATTTGTTCACCGGCAGCGACAATGTTGTTATACAGTTCAGGTTCGGGTAGTTCTGTGGACAGCTGCCTATCAAATTTTTTGGTAATAAAACCTGCGCAGCGACTGGCAATGTTAACCACTTTACCTACCAGGTCTGAGTTAACGCGTTGCATAAAGTCTTCAAGATTCAAATCGATATCATCTACACCGGAAGATAGCTTGGCCGTGTAGTAATAACGTAAATATTCCGGATTTAAATTGTCGAGGTAAGTGCGTGCTTTGATAAAGGTGCCGCGTGACTTCGACATTTTCTGACCATTAACGGTAAGAAAACCATGGCAGAATACTGCTGTTGGTTTGCGGTAACCTGCACCATCTAATACCGCAGGCCAGAACAAAGTGTGGAAACGGGCAATGTCTTTGCCAATGAAATGATAGAGCTCATTTTCACTGTCTGCAGCCCAGTAATCATCAAAATTAATGTCGGTCTTATCACACAGGTTTTTAAAGCTGGCCATGTAACCCATGGGCGCATCCATCCACACATAAAAATATTTACCCGGCGCATCAGGAATTTCAAATCCCCAGTAGGGCGCATTGCGCGAAATGTCCCAGTCCTTTAAACCTTCTGCAAACCATTCTTCGAGTTTGTTGGCGACTTCTGTTTGCACATGGCCTTGTTTCAGCCATTGCTGCAGCATGTCGGAAAAATCGCTGAGTTTGAAAAAGTACTGTTCAGAATCTTTTTCAACTGGCGTAACACCGCTGACCGCTGATACCGGATTTTTCAGTTCGGTCGGATCATAGGTTGCACCACAGACTTCGCAATTATCACCGTACTGGTCTTCGCTGCCGCATTTGGGGCAGGTGCCTTTAATGAATCGATCCGGCAGAAACATTTTTGCTTCCGGGTCATAAGCCTGTTTGATAGTTTTTGTATGAATGTGGCCTGCTTCACGAAGTTTCAGATAAATACTAGAAGCAAAGTCTCTGTTTTCATCAGAGTGTGTGCTGTAGTAATTATCAAAGTCGATGAGAAAATCAGCAAAGTCGGCTTCATGTTCTTTTTGTGTGGTAGCAATCAGTTGTTCCGGGGTGATGCCATCCTGACGAGCGCGTAACATGATGGGTGTGCCGTGTGCATCGTCGGCGCAGACATAATAGCAGGTATTATTGCGCAGTCGCTGGAAGCGTGCCCAGATGTCTGTTTGAATATATTCAACTAAATGTCCAAGATGAATGGGGCCATTAGCATAGGGCAGTGCGCTGGTGACCAGAATGTTGCGTTTGGATGTCATGTTTAGAGGGACTGGGTCAGGTTGTACAAAGGGCGAACAATTTAGCATTTTGGCTGACTTAATGCACTAAAAACCCGGATCAAGTCAGTAATTTGCGTTATTCTTTCGTTCACTTGCTGCCGTGTGGAAAAGAGGGACTGGCACTATTTATTTATAGCTATTGAAAATAAAATTATTGACTACATATACACTGTTACCTCTTTCGGGTTAGTTTGACGATTATTATCCACCCTGAAAAGTTAAGGTTAAATCAAGGCGTATTACTGTAGAATACGCCATCAAATTTTAGAGAGAGCTTTTTGGTGTGTTTGACAAGTAGCATACCGGGTAGCTAACCAATGCGGAGTTCGCCATGAGCGTTACAAAAGAACAAGTTGAATCAGCCCTTAAACAATATATTGATCCTTATTTTGAGAAAGACCCGGTCACCGCAGGTGTGGTTAAGGATATTGTAATTGACGGCGCCAATGACGGTGACAGGGTAAAAGTCAAAATCGTTCTCGGTTATCCTGCATCTGGTTTTGTGGATAAATTATCAGCCGACTTAAAAGCAAAGATTGAAGCGGTAGACGGCGTCTCCTCTGCAGAAGTTGATATCTCCTGGGAAATCGGCAGCCACAGCGTACAGGGCGGCATGAACCCGCTGGAAGGCATTAAAAACGTGATTGCTGTGGCATCAGGTAAAGGCGGCGTGGGTAAATCAACCACTGCAGTAAACCTGGCGCTGGCGTTACAAAAGGAAGGTGCACGCGTAGGTGTGCTGGATGCCGATATCTATGGTCCGAGTATTCCTCGTATGTTAGGTATTGAAGGTAAGCCGGAATCGCCTGATGGAAAATCTTTAGAGCCAATGAGCGGTCATGGCCTGCAGGCGATGTCGATCGGTTTCATGATTGATGAAGAAACGCCGATGATCTGGCGTGGACCGATGGTAACGCAGGCATTAGAGCAGTTGCTGCGTGATACCCGCTGGAAATCACTGGATTATTTAATCATCGATTTGCCACCGGGTACGGGTGATGTGCAGTTAACACTGGCGCAAAAAGTCCCGGTCAGTGGCGCGGTAATTGTGACCACTCCACAGGACATCGCATTATTAGACGCGCGTAAAGGTCTGAAAATGTTTGAGAAAGTAGAAGTACCTGTACTGGGCGTGGTTGAGAATATGAGCATTCACATCTGTACTGAATGTGGTCATGCGGAGCATATCTTTGGTCAGGGTGGCGGTGAGAAAATGTGTGATTTACATAATGTTGATTTTCTTGGTGCGTTACCGCTTGATATTAATATTCGTATTAATGCGGATGATGGTCATCCATCAGTGGCAGATGATCCAGAAAGTAAAGCATCTCTGATATATCGTGACATCGCTCGTCGTACAGCGGCCAAACTGTCACTGAAAGCAAAAGACTATTCAGCTAAATTCCCAAATATTGTTATTCAGAATAACTAATCCGGGTTTTTATTTTGGAATCATGAAAAAACAGCCTTCGGGCTGTTTTTTTTTGCTCGCTAATAATCCACTATTTCACGGTTTGCATTTATCCGGCTGTTACGGGGAGAGGACACCCGCAATACCCAGATAAAAATAGTAATAATGGGGACTTTGGCCTGGCCCTGTGAGTTTTGTTTTTTTTCATTTCGAATTTATTCTAATATCAACTAGAATAGAGTACCGAGGGTAAATACTCCCGCTAAAATAAACCAGATGGAAAAATATGTTAGCCGACCTTTTTAAACCCGCCTGGAAAAGCCGCTCAGTTGAGAAACGCCTGAGAGCCATTTCTGCAATGGATAGCGCTAGTTCAGAGAAGCAGAAGATACTTATACAGCTGGCGACTGATGATGAGGATGTTTCAATTTGTATTGCGGCAATCCAGAAAATAACCTCTGCCGTTGTGCTGCATGAAATGTCGATGCAGCATGCCAGTGACACAGTTCGTTTAGCAGCAGGGAAAAGGCTTGATGAGTTTATGGCTGCAAGCCGTTCTGTTAATAAAGATGAATACTGCGATTTGCTAAATAACTATCCAGAATTGACTGTGCGTATTGCTGCCCATGCTGAACTGCCTTCAGTTCGAATTGAAGCTATACAAAGCTTGTCCACGAAACAACTTCTTGAAATACTTGGCTTAACCGTTTATACAGATTTGCGACAACTTATCGCAGAAAGGCTGACAAACATCGAAGAACTTGAGTCCGCCAGGAAGATGCTGCGTGGCAAAGATAAGAATGCCGAACGCATTCTTAAGACAAAAATAGATGAATTCAGAAAACAGGAGCGACAGCAGGCCGAAAATTTAGCAACTGTAAAAAGGCTGACTGAAGAAGTGGAGTATCTCGTCAGTCGTGACTGGCGGCCTGAGTTCAAAGCTAAATTACTGGTGCATCGAAAGCACTGGGATAATCTGGATTTCGAAATAGATCCGGAATCGAATCAGCGTTATCAAACTGCTCGTAAAATTATCGAGTCTCGATTTGAACAACAAAGCATTATTGAACATACTCACGAGTCTCAGCAACAGCTGATTATTGAGATTGAAGCTTTTCTGCAAAACATAGCAGACAGGGATCTCACCAGCTTTATAGAGTCACTACCCAAAACGCTAACAAAACAGGAGCAGTTTGATTCTAGCTGGCAGCAATTAGCCGTTAAATCCCGTCCAAATTTGGTCATGCATGATCAATACGACAAGATGCTCAGTGCATTTAAATCTGCGACCCAGCTAGTGCGCCAGGCCGTCGACATATTAAAAGATGAGAGCATTGCAGAGTTAGATGAATCTGAAGGTAGCAGACAAATAAGTACCGGGCAAACCAGAGTCGCCAACAAGTTAACCGAAAATAGTCAGAAATTGAATGCTGCTTTAAAAAAACTTGAATGGCCTTCTGTCTATGGTGAATTGCAGGTTGCAACTGAATTACAGGCGCAGCTTACAGAATGGCGCAAATCACTGAAGAAGTCTGCAGCCGAACGGGAACAGAAACTTGACCGTTTGCACAAAAAAATAAGTTCTATTTTTCGCTTTTCCCGTGCTGGCAATCTGGCGAGAGCAAAACAGTTGTGTGACAAAGTGGAAAAAGGACTTAATCAATTTGAAGGCAAAGATCGTTTAGTACTCGAAGAGAGATTTGAAGAAGCCAGGAAAACATTGGGTGACATGGGTGACTGGAAAAATTTCGCCACCGAACCCAAGTATATTGAGCTTTGTGAAGCAATGGAGCTTCTTGCTACCTCCAGACAGCACCCCGATAAGCTCTCGAGCGAGATGAAGGATCTCCAGCAACACTGGAAAACTCTCGGCAACTCGGATATATCAGAGCAGTATTGGCCACGATTTAAACAGGCAGCTGATAAAGTTTACCAGCCCTGTGCCGAATTTTTTGATAAGCGACACAAGATTCGTCAAACCCATCTCGAACAACGACAGCAGTATGTTGAACAGATGCAAAAACTACTCGAAAAAACCGATTGGGACAACAGCCCTGACTATAAGGCTGTACAGTCTTCTGTGCGCAGCATTAGTGATCACTTTGCCAGTATAAAAGATGTTGAACGTGGTGCGGGTCAGAAACAATGGAAGCAATTTTCAAAATTTAGGGATGGTGTGTTTGCCAAACTGGATGTTGTTTATGATGCAAATATAAAATTGAAACGTGAGTTGATTGAGCAAACTGAGGCGCTTGCTGAAGCAGATGCCAAACAGGAAAATCTTGTTAAACTCAAAACACTGCAAACAAGATGGAAGCAGATTGGTATTACCAGGCGCAAAGAGGATCAAAAGGCGTGGACTGAATTCAAAAAACAGGGTGATATTGTTTACCACAAAGTGCAGCAAGTTCGCCAGGGGAATAGAGAAAAAACAGATCAACAGATCAACGCCTACAGGGATATTATTAAGGATATTCAAAAACTGGCGCGGACGGCTACGGACCTGGCGGAGGCTGATCAGCTCTTTGCTGTTCTGCAGGCTAAATACGCCGAGCTGCCTGAGTTACAGCTGGCTGAATCAAATCGGCCGGAAGCGCATGGTCCGGATTCATTTCGCCCTGAACCGCATCGGCCTCAATCTAGCGGGCAACTCCCGGAAAAAGTGGCAGAAGGTATTCAACGTGATTATCGCAATGCCTGTGACCAGTTTGAAGAATGTCATGCTCGGATTCTCAATAGTAAGCACAGCCAGCAGATAGAGGCGCTTCGAATGAAGGCAAAGCTTTGTGCGTTACAGGAGGCCCTGGGGGAATCGCCCTCAGAGGAACAACTGCAGGAAATATCGCAACAATGGGATGCCATAGAGCTGCATGACACAGTTATGTCTCGCCGTATAGAGAAGCGGCGAAACTCTGCTCAGGCTGCAATTGATCGAGTTGCAATCGGAGCAGAACGCAGAATGCTCTGTCTGCAGCTGGAAATTGCGATGGGTGCAGAAAGCCCTGCTGAAGATAAAGCCTTACGCATGCAATACCAGTTAGAGCAGATGAATCAAATCGGGACTGGGCCAGCATATAGAGAATAGCGCCGAGTACCTGGAAAATATGGAAATAGATTGGCTGTGTATGCCAGGTGCGGAACCGGAGCAGCAAAAAGAATTAGATGAGCGCTTCCAGCGTGCACTTCGAGCAAAGTAAATTAGATAATTCTAATTCGCGCCCCGCGCTTTTCAGCACCTGTCACGTTTTTTATTGACGGTAAAAAACTGCAACTGAAATGACCGCAGCGAAATGAGTTGTAGACCCGTTTGTTTAATTATTGGCGTTTGTTTATTTCTATATAATCACGCTTGGTAGGGCCAATATATAACTGGCGTGGACGACCGATACGCTGGTTGTCTTCACCTATCATTTCCATCCATTGAGCAACCCAGCCTACCGTTCGGGCGATGGCGAACATCACAGTGAACATATTGCTGGGAATGCCAATCGCCTTGTAAATAAGGCCGGAATAAAAATCAACATTAGGATATAGTTTTCGCTCGATAAAATACTCATCATTAAGTGCAATTTCCTCTAGTCGCAGTGCCAGCTCAAAAGCAGGATCATTTTTATTACCTAGCTTTTCCAGCACTTCATGACACATCTCGCGGATAATTTTTGCTCGAGGATCATAGTTTTTGTAAACGCGGTGGCCAAATCCCATTAGACGAAACGGGTCATTTTTATCTTTTGCGCGAGCCAGATATTCTGCTATGTTATTAATGTCGCCAATCTCATTTAACATGTCCAGTACGGCCTCATTGGCGCCACCATGTGCTGGCCCCCATAAGGCAGCTATACCTGCAGCGATGCAGGCGAAAGGGTTGGCTCCGGAGCTGCCTGCCAGGCGAACGGTAGACGTACTGGCGTTCTGTTCATGGTCAATGTGCAATATAAAAATCAGATCCAGCGCTTTTTCAGCTATTGGGTCTACCTCATATTGCTCACAGGGCACGGAGAACATCATGCGTAAAAGATTACCTGTGTAACTGAGAGTGTTATCTGGATATACCTGCGGTTCACCTATTGAATGCTTATAGCTTGCTGCGGCAATAGTTGGCATTTTAGAAATCATTCTGTGTGCAGCAATTTCGCGGTGGCGCAGGTTACTGATGTCAGTTGAATCATGATAAAAAGCTGACAATGAACCCACCACACCAACCATGATCGCCATAGGATGTGCATCGTGATAAAAGCCGCCGAAAAGACTGTTCATTGATTCATTGAGCATACTGTGGCGCACAATGACATTGTCGAAGTTTTTCAGTTGTTCCTGGTCAGGTAACTCGCCATATAACATTAAATAGGCAACCTCGATAAAGCTGCTTTTTTCTGCCAGTTGTTCGATAGGGTAGCCACCATAAAGTAATTCACCCTGTTCGCCATCCAGGTAAGTCAACGAACTTTGACAGCTGGCAGTGGATAAAAAACCCGGGTCATAAGAAAAATAACCTGTTTTACGAAATAAAGGGCCAATATCAACTGCATACGGTCCATGTGTAGCGTATTTTACCGGGAGTTCGATTTGTTGGCCTGTTTTATTGTCAGTTATGGTTACCGTATGCTCTTTCATATTATTATATTCCCGTGAACAATTGTGGTCATTTCGATGCATATTGTTTTGAATTGGATTCAGTATGGTAATAATAGTTCTAATTTGCGAACAAACAACAAACAAAGTCACCTATTAATTAAAAAGTTATAGATGAAATCGGTGACAGCAATTATTTTCCTGGTGTCTTGTATACCTCATAGACCCCGCAACAACTACAATTATAGACATTTTAAGCCAACTTGAAACCTTGACTACCGCGTAATGTCGACTAAGTATTAATGTGTAACATCTATCCGTTACGCAATTACTCAAAAACTGTAAGTAGTTCAACACTTAACCATCACTGAGCGCACCATATGAAGTTACAAACATATCAATATTCTGCTGATTCTGGCTGGAACTATGAACCTGATACTACGTTAGATTCAACACAGACGTTATTATTATTTTTTTGTTCGCCTGACCAGTCAATCGTAAGCGATCTACTGGCTTCTCTGCATCAGGCATTCCCGCATTCAGTAATGGTGGGATGTTCAAGTGCAGGGGAGATATTTGATGACGATGTTTACGATAACAGTATTTCACTTTCCATAGTACAGTTTGAAAACACTCAATTAAAACTGACGACCGAGCAGATATCCGATTCTAATGATTCAAAATCAGCAGGTCAGAACATTGCCCGCGGACTTAATGGAGAAAACCTTCGCTCCGTTCTCGTACTGTCTGATGGGCTAGCAGTGAATGGCACAAAATTAATCGCAGGCTTAACGGATCAATTACCATCGAACGTGGTGATCACCGGTGGTCTTGCTGGTGACGGTGACCGTTTCGAAAAAACCTGGGTGTGGTCTAACGGTAATATCCAAAATGACCATGTTTGTGCAGTCGGCTTTTATGGTGACAGTATCGGTATAGGTCACGGCTCACGCGGCGGTTGGGATGTGCTTGGACTAGAACGTGAAGTTACACGCTCGACTGACAATGTATTGTATGAACTCGATGGAAAACCAGCATTACAGTTATATAAGAAATACCTGGGTGAAAGGGCAGAAGGCTTACCAGCAACAGGTTTATTATTCCCACTCGCCATCTCTAATGAAGACGACACTGCTGATGACACCGTAAGAACGATTCTCGCGATCGATGAAGACGATAATTCGATAACCTTTGCCGGTGATATACCACAGGGCAGCCATGTGCGTTTGATGCGTGCCAACTTTGATCGCCTGATCGATGGTGCTGCCGATGCTGCTGACGCGATTAATACTGAGGGCTATCGTGAAGGACCATTATTAGGCATCTCTATCAGTTGTGTTGGTCGCCGCCTAGTCTTAGGGCCACGCACCGAAGAAGAAATCGATGCCGCTTTGAATGCTATGCCTGAAGAAACGAAACAAATAGGCTTTTATTCATACGGCGAAATTTCACCACTTACAAATGGGCGTTGTGATTTACACAATCAAACGATGACATTGACGTTGATGTGGGAAAACGTTTAGGTAGATCGAAATGCATCGTCTGCTCATGCGCCAGCTAAAAAAACTAAAGCTTAAAAAGTCGGCAGCGCCTGATCTTTCTTTGTGGGCTAAATTTATCGATCATATAGATGCAAGTTATGAAGCATCTGACCAGGACCGTTACACATTGGAACGATCACTCACTATCTCATATGATGAGATACAAGAACTGCAACAGCGCCAAAAACTTTCATATGAATACAGACTGCAGTCGATATTTAATGCTATGCCCGATGTTCTTTTCCTGTTGACGGAAGAGGGAGAATGTATCGAAGTGATGTCAGGTAATAAGCACCTGTTAAAAATAAACAGGGAAATGGCACTGGGTAAATGCTTTCGAGATGTTTATTCAGAGCAACAAGCGTATATTTTTCAAAATGCGATCAATCAGGCAATCGACAGTGAACAACTGGTTGTTTTAAATTATGAGCTCGAGATAAATGATAAAAGGCATTATTTCGAAGGCCGTATCATGCCATCAAACTATGAATATGATGGAAAACGCACTGTCGTGTTTATTGCTATAGATATCACCAAAAAAGTTAAAGCCGACGTACAGAATCGCATGATAGCTACTGTTTTTGAAAGTTCTAAGGAAGGTCTGTTAATACTTGATCACAAATTTAAACTCATTACAGTAAATGAAGCATTTTGTGAGTTAAATGGGGAGACTATGGCAACGATCAACGATGCAATTCCTGATCTAGTCTCTAATTTCATGCAGACTGAATCAAATGGCATAATAAAAGACGCCTTGATAAAAGATGGATACTTGATCGGTGAAGTTGCTGGCCATAATATGGAAGGTAAATCTTACCCATTATGGTTAACGATCAACACAACTAAAGATTATAACGATAGGATTATTAACTATGTTGTAATGCTGACTGATGTTTCTGCAATAAAACGCTCGCAGGAGGAACTTGAGCACGTCGCGACACATGACGCATTAACCAACTTACCTAATCGAATCTTATTTCACGATCGATTACAGCAGGCAATCAATCGCACAGAACGCAACAGGAGCATCGGCGCTTTGTTCTTTCTCGATCTGGATAGGTTTAAAAATATAAACGATAATCTGGGGCATCAGGTCGGTGATGATCTACTGGTACAGGTAAGTAAGCGGTTGACAAAAGTATGTCGTGCCTCCGATACCCTGGCGCGTATCGGAGGCGATGAGTTTACTCTTATCGCGAAGGTATTGATAAAAAGACACATCCCAATTCATTTACCTCGAGAAAAGCACTTGAGGTGCCTGCTGAATGACGCAGTATTGCCAGTGAGTCGCCCTGATACGGCATCCGGGTGTGCAGGGTTATGCATACTCATTTCATTTGTGTTCGTCTATCACCTTTTCGTTCACCTTTGCATGAAGTAGTTGGTCTTACCAAATCTTTCTGAACGGGTAAAAGTTATTCTATCTGAGCAGAACATCGATGGAAATCGACTGGAATTTGAGATCACTGAGAGCGCCATCCTTGATAATGTGGATATCGTTTACAAGAACCTCAAAAATTTTAAGAACATGGGTATTTCAATGGCGATTGACGATTTTGGAACAGGTTATTCATCATTGGTCAATCTTAAACAGTTTCCGCTATCCCGCCTTAAAATCGATCAGTCTTTTATCCGTGATGTAACCAAGGACAAAAATGATGAAGCGATTATCAAGGCGACCATCGCACTGGGTAAAAGTTTTCAATTAAAAATTATCGCTGAAGGCGTAGAAAAAGAAGAACAACGAGAGTTTTTGCTCGATGAGGGTTGTGACCAGGTGCAGGGTTATCTATACAGTGAACCTCTGTTGCCAGAGGGTATTATCGAACTACTACAAACTAAAAAATCTATCTATAAATAATAAATTGATAATTTTAGACAACTTGACCACTAAAATATGTCACCAGTTATGGCTACTTATTGTCATATTAATGGGCTAAAGCCGCCATATTAGTCATGGCAGTCTTTTACTCCTGACAAATAAACTATAGTCAGTGAAAGTTAAATATTTATTTACAATATGGAGTAGCGCATGGAAACATCAACAATTGTGACCCTGGTCGTTATCGGTCTGGCTGTTTTTTATATCATCAGTATTTTTAATCAGTTGGTGTCATTAAAAAATCGCTATAAAAATGCATTTGCGCAGATCGAAGTACAGTTAAAACGTCGTTACGATTTGATTCCGAATCTAATTGAAACTGCCAAAGGATATATGAAGCATGAGCGTGAGACGCTGGATGCGGTCATTACGGCACGTAATGCAGCATCTTCCGGTTTGGATGCAGCGAAAAATAATCCCGGTGAAGCCCATGTTATGGGGTCCCTGGCAAAGGCTGAAGGTCAGTTATCCAGTGCACTTGGTCGTTTTAATATGGTGATGGAAGATTACCCTGATTTAAAAGCAAATGAAAACATGATGCAGTTAAGCGAGGAACTGACCAGTACGGAAAACCGGGTAGCCTTTGCCAGGCAGTCTTTTAATGATGGTGTGATGCAATACAATACTTATAAGCAGTCATTCCCGCAAAACTTTTTTGCCGGACCTTTTGGCCATGCTGCAGATGCCAGTCTGCTGGAATTTGAAGATAGTTCGGAGATACAGGCAGCACCTAAGGTTTCATTTTAATATTGTATTAACCGTCTACTCGAGCAACGGGATAGATCTTATATGTTTTGCCTGCAAGATCTCTCGGTAATTGTTCCGTGCAGTACCTTAATAAGCTACATCCATGTAGCGATCCCGTTGCTCGAGATGACGGTTAGTGCAGTGGTTTAAATTTTTATGAATTTTTTCGAAGCACAGGATTCTGCGCGGCGCAGCACTACGCTGTTAATTTTGTTGTTTGTACTGGCTATTGCTTTTTTGCTGGCGCTGAGCAACTTCCTGATTTTTGAGTTTTTATATTTTGTTGAATATGAAACGCTGACACTGTCGTTATCACAGTTAAATCTTGTCTTCGATCCTGATCTTAGTACCGTTCTTTGTGCGGCGATTATTTTATTTATCTGTCTGGGCAGTGTTTATAAACTGCTACAGCTTTCCGCCGGCGGTTCTGTTATCGCGCAACACCTGGGCGGTGTCATTATCCCGCGTAGCAGCGGTGACCCCCTGCATAAAAAAATATTAAACATCGTTGAAGAGATGGCGATTGCTTCAGGCACGCCAGTGCCGCAGGTTTATATATTAAACGAGCAGGGTATCAACGCGTTTGCCGCCGGCTGGAAAACCACCAATGCGGTTATTGGTATTACCCAGGGTGCTTTAGAAAGATTAACGCGTGATGAATTACAGGGTGTGATCGCGCATGAGTTCAGTCATATCTTTAATGGTGATATGCGGTTAAATATTCGTTTGATCGCTATTTTGCATGGTATTTTAATGATCGGCATGTTGGGCAGAATGATTTTGCGATCTATGCGGTTTGTCAGAACATCGCGTAACAGTAAAAATGGCCAGGCGGTCCTGGTGATTTTTGGCATCGGAGCAGCATTAGCGGTGGTGGGTTACTCCGGTACATTTTTTGGTAACTGGATTAAGTCTCTGATAAGCAGACAACGAGAGTACCTGGCAGATGCGTCTGCTGTGCAGTTTACCCGCAGCAGTGAAGGCATAGCTAATGCGCTGAAAAAAATAGGTGGCGCGATTCCCGGCTCAGCATTACTTGCTGCTTCGGTTGATGAATACAGTCATGCTTACTTTGCTAAGGGTGACACAGGTGCCCTTAGTTTGTTTTCTTTTTCCACCCATCCGCCGCTAAAACAGCGTATTTTGCGCATCGAACCTGGCTGGGACGGGAAGTATTTTTTTGATGAAAGAAAACCACGTCGTGGTAACGATACAGAAAAACAGCTAGCTGCAGAGGAAAAACGTAAAAAAGCATTTGCCGCCAGTGCAGGTATAGTTGCGGGGATGGACGTTGCCATAAACGATGCGATGAACGCGCTGGATAATATCGGTGATGTTGCAAAGGAACAGGTGGACGCGGCACATGCCTGGCACAGGAAGTTGCCTGATGCCGTGCTTGCACATGCGGAAAACCCATACGGTGCACAGGCATTAATTCTGGCCTTGTTAATAAGTGAAAATGCGGAGATAAAAAAACAGCAATATGATGTTTTGAATAAAGTGATTGGTGAGTTACACGCGAACAATGTAAAACAGGTGCAACAGGATGTAACCGAACTGGCAGGTAGCGCAAACCTTATCACTGATCGATCTGACCCTGCCTACGTTGCGAGAGATGACTGTTGAACAGTACCAGCGATTTAAACTTTGCCTACAGCAGTTAATAAAAGCAGATAAGAAAGTCGATCTGCGCGAATGGATTATTCAGCGTGTGGTAGTTCAGCACCTGGATGAGCAATATGGCTATCGCAAGAAACCAGTGGCAAAATATTTTGTCCTGGGTTCAGCGAAATATGCCAGTGAATTGATGCTGTCCTTGCTTGCCTACCTTGAGCATAAAGACCCGCATCAGGCTCGACAGGCATTTGATGGCGCCAGGTCTTCTGTTGGTGCGGGCGCCTTAAGTTTGTTGCCAAAAGAGGCAATATCGTTAGATAGCATGAATCAGGCGATGGACGAACTCGAATTTTTAAAACCGCCACTCAAAAAACGTTTTTTACAGGCCTGTGTCAACTGTATTGCCCATGACGGCAAAGTAACCATACAGGCGTATGAGTTAACGCGTGCTATTGCCAGTTGTCTGGATTGCCCGATGCCACCTGTTTTGATTAATCAAGCATAAAAACATATGTCACCACAGAGGCACAGAGAGCACAGAGAAAAATATTTATGTTTCGCTTCGCCGCAGGCGTAGCAAAAAAAATAAACCTCTGTGATCTCTGTGCCTCTGTGGTGAATATTCTCTTGATTTTCGCCTGTAGCGGCGTAGTCTGATACAATTCCCTCTCGTTTTGTATTCTCGTAGTAAGGTGGATAGTATGAGCATTAAATCTGATAAATGGATACGCCGTGAGGCTGAAAAGGGCATGATCGAGCCATTTGAGCCGGGTCAGGTAAAAACCAATGATGCCGGTGACCGGCTTATTTCCTACGGTACCTCCAGTTACGGCTATGATGTGCGTTGTTCAGACCATTTTAAGATTTTTACCAATATTAATTCTGCGGTGGTTGATCCCAAAAATTTCTCTGAACACAGTTTTGTTGATTTTACCGGTGATGTTTGCATCATTCCGCCGAATTCATTTGCGCTTGCTCGCACCGTTGAAAATTTTAAAATACCAAGAAGCGTGTTAACTATCTGCCTGGGCAAATCGACCTATGCTCGCTGTGGCATCATCGTAAACGTAACACCGCTTGAGCCCGAGTGGGAAGGGCATGTCACGCTTGAATTCTCTAATACAACCCCGCTTCCCGCAAAAATATATGCCAACGAAGGCGTGGCGCAAATGCTGTTCTTTGAGTCGGATGAAGTTTGTGAGACCTCTTACGCTGATCGTGGTGGAAAATACCAGGGGCAGCAGGGTGTAACCTTACCCAGGGCTTAACTCTCACACTCGGGTTTTTTATCAATTGAAAATATTTTTTACATTGTTTGCCTTGCTGGCAGTTGTGCTGGCGGTATACCCCTTTTTTGATCAGTCTGAAAATCCAGAAACATTAAGCGGTCTGCCCTGGCAGATCGAAATTCTGCCTGATGGTTCTACTGCAGTGTTTGGCTTGCATGTTGGCTCAAGCCGGTTATCTGATGCGATTGAAATTTTAGGCAGTGATATGGATCTGGCGATTATCGCGGCAGCGGATGAGCCAGGCAACCTTGAAATGTATTATGGCCATTATAAAGCAGGTCTGCTTTCGGGAAAGCTGATACTGCAAACCCATGCCAGTGAGCAGGATATAAAACGCTGGTCTGGCAATTCGCCGAAGTTTGACTATATGGCTTCGGGTCTGGCGAAAAAACACATACTGTTAGACGATGATTTACCTCAGGCTCTTGATCAAGTTATTATAAGTCTGACATTTATTCCAGCGGTAAACCTGGACGAAGAAGTTATACTGGCACGATTTGGTGAGCCCGAAACTCGGATTCGATTATCAGGCGTAACACATTACCTGTACCCGGAAAAAGGCCTCGATATTGCCCTTCATGAGAATTCGAATGAAGTCTTGCAGTATGTTTCGCCAGATGCTTTTCAGCAGCTGGTTCAGCCGCTGCAATAGGTACTTGTGGATTTCAGCTATCCAGGGGGCCTCTGAATAAGTCTATTATGTCTCTGCGTGGCTTACAGGCGAGACCCCACTCTTCGTTGCTACTTTTCACCAGTCCCAGGCATGCTTTCAACGTTGCGCCTTGCGGCTATATTCTTCGATTCGCGCAGAAACATTATAGGCAGCCAGAGGTGTCCTGAATTATTTTGATCTTGAATTGGTGACCAGGGAAGATCGACAGCAACAGGGTGATGTCCCGAGTTTAGCTAATATACAGCGTATGGCAAAAGCGTTTTTTATCTAAAACTGCGAATTTCCCAGTTTCTTTCTAATGCAATCGCTTTTAACTCGTCATCAGGATCAACAGCAACCGGTGTAGTGACTATTTCCAGCAATGAAATATCATTATGTGAATCACTATAAAAAGTGCTACCTTCCAGATTGTGTGAAGTGTCCTTTAACCACTGCTTTAAGCGGGTTATTTTTCCGTCCTGAAAGCAGGGAGTGCCTGCAACCTGTCCGGTGTATCTGTCATCAATAATTTCTGGTTCCGTTGCAATCAGCTGGTCAACTTTAAAAGCCTTTGCTATCGGTCCGGTAACGAAACTATTCGTCGCCGTAATGATAACAGTGGTGTCGCCTTTATCGCGATGATGCTGTATTTGTGCGGCGCCTTTTGCTGTCATTGCTGATTTGATGTGTTTCTCCATAAACTCATTATGCAAGAGACTCAGTTCTTGCATTGAGAACTGTGTTAATGGTTTTAGCGAAAAGGCAAGAAATTCAAAAATATTCAGCGTGCCCTGTTTGTATTGTGCGTAAAAATGCTGATTTGCTTGATCATAAGTAGATTTATCCACCAGGCCTTTATCTACCAGGAAGCAGCCCCACAGAAAATCGCTGTCATCAGAGAGTAGTGTGTTATCAAGGTCGAATAGTGCTAAAGCCATGTTTGTCCACATTGGGTAAAGGGGATAATCGTTGCGATTTTATATTAGAAGTCCCTAATATCATACTGATTTCTCAGGAATTAATATTTAATATTATCGTGTGATTAAACTTTTATTATTTACGTTGTCTGTTATTATTATTGTAATTGAAATTTTTCTGGTATGTCGACACTGTTAAGTAAAAACATACCTAGGTGGTATTACAAGTGATTGATTCTAAAGGTTTTAGGCCAAATGTTGGCATCATCCTGAGTAATTCTGAAGGTAAAGTTTTCTGGGCGCGTCGAGCGGGTCAAAAGACCTGGCAGTTTCCTCAGGGAGGCATCGATAAAGATGAGTCGCCTGTTGATGCGATGTATCGTGAATTATATGAAGAAACAGGATTATTGCCTGAGCATGTTGAACTGGTTGGTAAAACAGATGACTGGTTACGTTACCGTATACCCAGTCATTTATTGCGTCGTCGATCTAAACCGCTTTGTATCGGGCAAAAGCAGATTTGGTTTTATTTGCGATTGACCGGTTGTGAAAGCGATTTTAATTTGTATTGTAGTGATAAACCCGAGTTCGACTGCTGGCGCTGGGTAGATTACTGGGATCCAGTAGATGAAATTGTGGCTTTCAAGCGTAAGGTGTACAGGCAGGCGTTAAGTCAGCTTGAGCGCTACGCGTAAAGAAAGTTGGCAGTTGTCAGTTTGCAGTAAGCAGTTAAAAGCAAAAACAGTTTGAATCAGACAGTAGTTTTTCTAAAATTACTGCCAACTGGCTATTGAGGCTGCAATTCAACCAGTAGAATGACTGCAATCAATATAAAAACCGGTAATTCATTAAACCAGCGATACCAGACATGGCTGCGCTGATTATTATCACGTTTGAAATCGACAAGCAGTTTTCTACAATAAATATGGTAGGCCACTAACAGGGTGATCAGAACGAGTTTAGCCTGCAACCAGAAGCTGGAAAGAAGACCATAACCCAGCAGGTGGATTAACCAGAATCCCAGTACGATAGTAATTATTGCACTGGGGGTAGCGATGCCATAAAACAGTTTCCTTTCCATAATTTTAAAGCGCTGATTGCCGGTTTCGTCTTTTGTTTCGGCATGGTAAACAAACAGGCGTGGCAGGTAGAACAGAGCTGCGAACCAGGTCACCATGAAAATAATATGGAAGGCTTTAACCCATAACATTTGTAGTACCGCTATAATAATTGAAATGATTGTGTATATTAGCGTGAATAATGAATAGAACAAAATTTAATAATGAATAAAGGTGTGAAATGATAACGGCAGGTGTTGTAGGTGGAACGGGGTATACCGGCGTGGAATTGTTGCGTTTGCTGGTTATGCATCCACAGGTGGAATTAAAATGTGTGACTTCGCGTTCTGAATCAGGCAATAAAGTGGCTGATTTATTCCCGAATTTACGTGGTTTTACAGAACTGTGTTTTACTGAACCAGCACTAGAAACACTGGCAGAATGTAATGTGGTGTTTTTTGCAACACCAAATGGCACCGCGATGAAAATGGTGCCCGCGCTTATTGATAAAGGTGTGCGTGTTATCGACCTGGCGGCTGATTTCAGGTTGCAGGATGCGGATGTCTGGAAACAGTGGTACGGCATGGATCATGCCTGTGTTGATGTGCTGAGTGAGGCGGTTTACGGCTTACCTGAAATTAATCGTGTCGCAATCAAAAAGGCCAAAGTTGTTGCCAACCCGGGTTGCTACCCTACGGCGGTTACACTTGGTTTTTTACCGCTTATCGAAAATGCATTAGTCGATGATCAGCATCTCATTGCAGATGCAAAATCAGGTGTCAGCGGTGCGGGTCGTGGTGCCAGTGTGGCAACGCTACAGGCTGAATCGGCAGAAAATTTCAAAGCGTATGCGGTGGATGGTCACCGGCATTTGCCGGAAATTAAACAAACTCTGGGGCAGCTGGTATCACATGATGTGGGTTTAACCTTTGTGCCGCATTTAGTGCCCATGATTCGTGGTATCGAAGCCAGTTTATACGCCACTATTGCAGCAGATTTTGCCACTGATTTACAGCAACTTTATATGCAGCGTTATGCTGATGAGCCTTTTGTTGATGTCCTGGCGCAGGGCACTATGCCGGAGACACGTTCGGTAAAAGGAGCAAATACCTGTCGAATTTCTATCTTCAGGCCGCAGCATGGAGATACGATTGTGGTGTCATCAGTGATTGATAACCTGGTAAAAGGTGCAGCCGGCCAGGCCATTCAGAACATGAATATCATGTTTGGATTTGATGAAAAATCAGGATTAAATCAGGTAGCTTTATTGCCATGACCAGGAAAAGATGACTATGAAAGCAATGCAAACACGTAAGATTATTACAATACAACGGCCCGCTTTATGGCTGCTTAGTTTTGTTGTTTTCATCTGTATTATACTGGTTTCACTGTGGGGGACTTTTGAATATGGTCGTTATATTGCCGGTTTCAATAGTGCGGATTCTTCAGCATACATTGAACAGTTACAGGCACAACTCGAAGAATCTCAGGCTGAAATTGTTGAAAATAAACGTCAGGCGACTATGCTTGAACGTAACAGCCTGATTGATGTCGATGCTTCGTCGCAGTTAAAAGAGACTCTGGCACAGGCTCAGAATGAAGCGCTGAAACTTAAAAAGGAATTGTCATTTTACAAGAGTATTGTTGCGCCAGAACAAGGAAGCCGGAGCCTGGCAATTCAGACAATTCAGCTCAAAATGAATACTGATGGTGGCTATGATTACAAGATTATGGTTAGCCAGCGTGGTCGCAATGACCAGTTTGCCCGAGGTACCGTAGATGTCAGTATCGAAGGGGTAAGTGAAGGACAGCCGGTAACACTGAAGTTAGCGGAAGTTTCAAATGATACCAAAGAGCCAATGAAATTCGGATTTAAATATTTTCAGAATTTCGAAGGAGCAATGATTTTACCTGAAGCATTTCAGCCGGACCTGGTTCGCGTACAAGTGAAACCGAGTAAGGGGAAAATCAAAGCTATCGATGAACAGTTTGCGTGGTCTGATTTGACCGCCGGGGGAACATGATTATGTTTGGTAGTAATAAAAAGATTAAATCGTCAAAAATTGATACCTTGATTGGTCAGGGTGTAGAAGTAACAGGTAATATTAAATTTAAGGGAGGGCTTCATTTAGACGGTATAGTGGCGGGGAATGTCTCTACCGCTGACGCTGCAGAAGGCACCGTGCTGGTTATCAGTGACCGGGGTCGCGTTGAAGGTGATGTTCATGTCGCCTATGCGGTAATTAACGGCGAAGTTAAGGGCAATGTTTACGCCAGTGAAAAACTGGAATTATCCGCCCACGCTCGTATTTCTGGCAATGTGGAATATAACCTGCTTGAAATGGCCAGTGGTGCAGAGATTAATGGTTCGATGCTTCATAACGTAAGCCAAAAAAAGCTGATTGAGCATCAGAAAGAAGAGTTACAGGATGAGAAAGAAGAGTCACAGGATAATATACATCATCTGGATGATGCTGCCGCTGTGAAGAGCTAAAAAAAGTCGACAGTCGTTGTTTTGTAAAAGCTGTTTACCGCTGAGACGCAGAGGAAAACCGTATTTTTACCTATTGTTGCCATCCGGGCGAAGCTTAGTGAAAGGGTCTTTAACGATATAGCTGTAGTCAAAAGCTCAAGGTTCTTCGCTAATATTCAGGATGGCAGGCTGCAGACTATAATCGCCACATAGAATGTTTTTCCTCCGCGCCTCTGCGGTGAAATTTCATCTTTGTGACGCAATCCTGCCTTCTCTATATATCTGAAGGAAATACTTGACTAAATTACTAGGTTAATTTAGCATTGCCTTATATAGTAATTGCATTAGTCAGGTAGTTCCAATGGATATACAAATAAATTTTGCACCTAAACCAAAAGTTATTGAGGGCGCAACCGTCGGTTTTACGGAATCGGCAGCCAACAAGGTGAAAGCGCTGGTTGAAGAGGAAAAAAACCCGAATCTTAAATTACGGGTTTCGGTTGATGGTGGCGGTTGCTCTGGTTTTCAATATGCTTTTGCTTTTGATGAAAACGTCAATGACGATGATACCGTAGTAGAAAAAAACGGTGCTACCATATTAGTCGATGTTACCAGTATGCAGTATCTGAATGGCTCTGAGGTGGACTACCTGGAAGGTCTGGAAGGAGCGCGTTTTGTGGTGAATAATCCGAATGCAAAGTCAACCTGTGGCTGTGGTTCGTCGTTTTCTGTTTGAGTGGTCGTTGTTGTATTCTAGTGTTTATAGCGTCCTGATTTATACAATCAGGTAGCTGTTCATTTACTTCATAGTCTATCTGGTTGCTGCAGGTTGCTTTACTATGCTCAGTTCACATCTAATTTCAACAAAATGTATTTTCTTTTTATTGCCTTAAAATATATCATTATATTTTGTTAAGCTGTTGTTCTAATTTCTAAGGAAGTTAATATGAGTAGTGAATATTTACCCGGCTTAGCTGGTGTTCCAGCCACAAAGTCAAATATTTCATCAATTGATGGTGAAAAGGGCATACTTGCCTACCGCGGCTATGACATAACAGAACTGGCTGCAAAAAGTACCTTTGAAGAAACCTCATTATTACTGCTTGATGGTCGCTTACCATCAGAAGCATGGCTGGACGATTTTGATCGACAGCTAAGGGCCGAGCGTCGTCTGAAATATAAAATACGCAGCATTATGAAAAACCTGCCCACCGCTGGCCACCCAATGGAAATGCTGCAAACCGCAGTAGCCAGCCTGGGTATGTTTTATGGTGGTGAGGAAGTGCTGTCTGACGGCATATCAGGTAATGATGTTGATTATATTCACAGCATGTCGGTAAAAATTATTTCTCGTATGGCAACCATTGTCGCAATGTGGGAGCACATCCGAAATGGTTACGATCCGATCGAACCACGTGATGACTTAAGCCACGCAGCCAATTTCCTGTATATGCTTAATGGTAAAGAACCTGATCCATTAGCGGTCAAAATCATGGATGCCTGCCTGGTTTTACATGCCGAACATACTATCAATGCTTCTACCTTTGCCGCCATGGTTTGTAGTTCAACGCTGGCGAGTCCATTTCTGGTTATTGCCGCTGCTATCGGCACACTTGCCGGTCCATTACACGGAGGGGCGAACCAGCGTGTGGTGGAAATGCTGAGAGAAATTGGTCGTCCGGAAAACGCCAATGGCTGGTTGAGAAAGCAATTAGCTGATAATAAAGTGGTTTGGGGAATGGGGCACCGTGAGTACAAAACCAAAGACCCGCGCGCTACGGTATTACAAAAGCTGATGGTTGAATGGGGAGAATCACAGGGCAGCCTGAGTCCGGAATTTGAAACCGCATTAGTACTTGAAGAAGCCTGTGAAGAAGCACTGGGAGCAAAAGGTGTGTATCCGAATGTGGATTATTATTCAGGTATTCTGTACACAGAAATGGGCATTGCTCCTGATCAGTTTACACCTATTTTTGCGGTCTCACGTGTTGCCGGCTGGCTGGCGCACTGGCGTGAGCAATTATCGGATAACCGTATCTTTAGACCAACGCAGATTTATACAGGAGAAAATATTCGCGGTTATATAGATATGTCTCAGCGTTAGCCTGGGTCAGCGGGCTAATGTTTTATTACCTAGAATAACCGCTTTATTTGCTCCGGTTACAGAGGGTAAATTGCCTGTCAGTTGATGATTATGCTGGTAGGCTAACCAGGCAAATGCCATGGCTTCCACCCAGTCCGGGTGAATACCTAATTCTTCGCTTGTCGCTACAGGGCATTTACTGATTGCCTGTAATCGTCGCATTAATTCTTTGTTGTGCGCGCCACCACCACAAATAACTATTTCATCAGTGATAGCTGCATATTGATTAATGGCTCGTATTATTGAGATAGCGGTTAAATCACATAATGTGCTCTGTACATCCGCACTGTCCATCTCTTTATCTATATATTTACCCAGCCACTCAAGATTGAAGTATTCAAAACCTGTGCTTTTGGGCGGCGCAAGCTGAAAGTAATCATCCATCAAAAGCTTTGCTAATAAGGTGGCATTGGTTTTTCCGCTGGCAGCAAACACGCCTTCAGCATCATAGTGTTGCTGTTTGTGTTTTGCTATCCAGGCATCCATTAGTGTGTTGCCCGGCCCGCAGTCAAACCCCGTTACCGCCAGATTTTTATCTTCCGGTAGTACCGTTATGTTTGATATGCCGCCGATGTTGACAATAACGCGATTGACTTTGTCATGATGAAATACGGCCTGGTGAAATGCCGGTGCTAGCGGTGCACCCTGGCCACCTGCTTTAATATCTGCGGTTCTAAAGTCAGAAATAACATCAATGCCGGTTAAGCCAGCGATGCGTTTCGCGTTTCCAAGCTGTAATGAAAAGGGTTTGTCGATATCAGGTCGATGTCGAATGGTTTGTCCGTGGCTGCCGATTGCAATGATATCCAGCGTATTATATGGCGTGTCCTGCAGTACTCTGACACAGGCTTCAGCGAATATTTTAGCCACGTTTAAGTCCAGAGAACTTAAAGATGACAGCTCGTCATCAGGAATGTCACGAGCCCTAACCAGTGCCTGCTGAACGGCTTCTGGCCATGGATGGCTGTATGTGTTGATGAGTTTGGCTTGTGACTCGGTAAAGTCGACCAGTGCAGCATCAATACCATCCATACTGGTGCCGGACATCAGGCCAATATACAGTTCTGGTTGTGATGAAGGCATTGGCTGTTTGTTTATTTCTTCTGAAAAAACTTGATGTTTCTGGTTGAGTTTGTGCTTCTGAGTGAGTCTTAGATTTTTATTATTGGATTGTGTCGGCTGCGGAATCGGCAAGTGCAACTTGTTGTGAGCGGGTTACCAGCTCAAGCTGTGCAAACACAGGCGTGGTGGTTAACTCGAAATCAGCCATATAGCGTTTTGGTACGGGACTTGATTCGGGCAGCTTAACGGTTAATGGATTTCTGTGGGTACCGTTGACGCGGAACTCGTAATGTAAATGCGGACCGGTGGCTAAACCTGATTGACCAACATAAGCGATGGTTTGCCCCTGCTTAACTTTTGAGCCCACTTTGAGTTTACGGTTATAGGTTTTTAAATGGGCATAAAGTGTTGTGTATTTAGTGCCATGCTGCACGATCATGACTTTGCCATAACCGCCTTTTTTACCTTTAAAGATTACTTTGCCATCACCTGCAGAGTGGACTGGTGTACCACTTTTCGCTGCATAATCGACGCCTTTATGAGAACGGACCTTATGCAAAACCGGGTGATAACGGCTTACGGTAAAGCGTGAGCTGATACGGGTGAAATCAACCGGTGTGCGCAAAAATGCTTTGCGCATGCTTTTACCGTCCGGGGTAAAAAATTCACTGCGGTTAGTTTGTGGATTGGTGTATCGAACCGCGCGATATGTTTTGCCATTATTGGTGAATTCAGCTGCCAGGATATTACCATCAGAAATTTTTTCACCATTACGGAATAATTCTTCGTGCAACACGGTGAAGCTGTCACCCTTGCGAATATCCAGTGCAAAGTCGATATCCCAGCCAAAAACATTGGCCAGTTCCATGATGATATTTTGTGAAATGCCAGCTTCCTGCGCGGCCAGGAACAGCGATGATTCAATTACCCCACTGGCATGTGCCTGGCGGGTTTCTATTTGATGGTTGTAGGTTTTAGCAACCAGTACACCGCTGGTACGTTCAACCATTAAATAAGATTTGTGGTCGATGTCATAACGCAGCGCCTGTAAAACACCGTCATCATCAGATAAAACGCGAATAATGTCTTTTGGGAATATTTTACGTAAGTGTTTTTACCGCTTTACCTGACTTCATTAGTTCATCAAGTTGCTGCGGTTTGATTTTTGCGCGTTTAAAAAGCTGGGCAAGACTATCGCCGGATTTTACTTTGAACTCACGCCATTGTTTGGGAGTGTGGTTGTTGACATCGTCAATAATTTTTTGCTGTGCCTGCAATTCTGGCAGACTGAGTGAGAAACTATCTCTTGCCAGTTTGTCATAAGTGCTTGCTACAGGCTCGAAAGCCGGTAGTGAATCAGTGGCTATACTCACTGAGTTTTGCGCTGAATTATTAGAAGCAGTATTGGTATTGGCTATAACGGCACCAATGCCGGCAAACGCAATAGCTAATACAGCCCAACGTATACGGATATACCTGACTTGTCCGGTTTGTTGCTGGTTAAAGCGGAAATCTTTACTTATCATGGACATAGGCGTATGTAAGGTCTGTGCAAAATGTTATCAATAATATATTAAATGTAGCCGTAAAATAATGCCGGGTCAATGATATTATCGGCAAATGGCCATAAAAGTTTATAGATTTTATGCATTTATTCAATATTTCTCATGAAGTAGTTGAGAAAGTATTGAAGCGCGGGTATCTTATACACCTTTTTAGTGTAGCGCCAGCCAGGAAAACTCATGAAATCAATAGAACAACAGCTAGAAATAATCCAGCGTGGAGCGGATGAAATCCTCGTGGAAAAAGAGCTGGTTGCCAGGTTAAAAGAAGGCCGTCCGTTACGTATAAAAGCCGGATTTGATCCCACTGCGCCCGATTTGCATCTAGGACACACCGTATTAATCAACAAGTTACGACAGTTTCAGGATTTAGGCCACGAAGTGCTGTTTCTGATAGGTGACTTTACCGGCATGATTGGTGATCCTACCGGAAAATCAGCAACGCGGCCACCGCTGACGCAACAGGATGTCGAACAAAACTCTAAGACTTATCAGCAGCAGATCTTCAAAATTCTCGATAAGGAAAAAACCAAAGTTGTTTTCAATTCGCAGTGGATGGGAAAAATGAGTGGCGTCGATATGATTAAACTGGCTGCCAGCAGCACAGTAGCACGTATGCTGGAGCGTGAAGATTTCAGTAAGCGTTACAAAAGCGGACAGTCAATTGCGATCCATGAGTTTTTATACCCCTTGATTCAGGGTTACGATTCTGTGGAGATGCAGGCTGACGTTGAACTGGGTGGTACTGACCAGAAATTCAACCTGTTAATGGGGCGACAGTTACAGGAGCAGCACGGTCAGAAACCGCAATGCGTATTGACCATGCCGATTCTTGAGGGTCTGGATGGCGTGCAGAAGATGTCCAAGTCGTTAAATAATTATATCGGTATTGCTGATGAGCCTAAAGATATGTTCGGCAAAATTATGTCCATTTCCGATGATCTGATGTGGCGTTATTTTGAGTTATTGAGTTTCCGCCCAATGAGTGAAATTGAAGGCTTTAAACAGGAAATGGAGCAGGGTAAAAACCCGCGTGATATTAAATTTTTACTGGCTGAAGAAATCATTGCACGTTTTCATAATGAAGCAGAAGCTACTGCTGCACGTGAAGCATTTATCGCGCAGTTTGCAAAAAATAAAATTCCGGATGATATTCCTGAGCTTAGTTTTAAAGCGCCTGCAGAAGGTTATGCCATTGCCAACCTGCTTAAAGATGCCGGTTTATGTTCCAGTACCAGTGATGCCATGCGCATGATTCAGCAGGGAGCTGCCAAAATTGATGGTGAGAAAATAACTGATAAATCGGTGAAAATCCAGAAAGGCACAGAAGGTGTATTTCAGGTTGGCAAACGAAAATTTGCCAGGCTGAGTATTAATTAAGCGGGAATAACATGGTGCCGCGATAACATGCAAAGATAACGTAAAAAGACGTTCACCACAGAGGCATCAGAGAGCACAGAGTTTTACTTTGTTAACTGCACCTGGGCGCGGTTAACAGAATAAATCTAGTTTATCTGTGCCTCTGTGGTGAAATTTTTTTGATGTTGTTTTTGTGTTTCGCGGACTGATTATATTTTTAATCTGCTATATTAACTAACGCCAGACTTATCGATAATTAATCTTATGACAAATATTACCCATGATCTACGTTGCTACCTGGTATTTTTAGCCATGATATCAATCAGCGCATGTTCACCAACGGGCAGTAACCCGACACAGGTGGAAATGTCGGATCTGATCGGCTTATGGAACAGCTCGGAAAATAAAGGTGCAAAAACTGATGTGATTTATACTCGAGTAACCAGCGATGGTTCTATTATCGAGTATGATTTTGACGGTGACGAAGTTGATAATGGATTGAACTGCTACCAGATAGTATCAGGCTCTGTGAAAAATATTGGCGCAAACCATTTTCTGGTATCAGTTGATATGCATGCTAATAAACAGTTTGAAGTTGAACTGGAATTACTCGATGCCGGGAATGCATTAAAGATAGTTTTTCTAAATCCTGATAACTCCACGCTGGCGCTAGAGTCACAGATCTGGACGCGTATCGCTGATGAGACGTTACTGGATGATGAGCCATCCTGTCGTAATAACTAAACATCAAAAACTTTTACCACAGAGGCACAGAGGCACAGAGTTTTACTTTGTTAACAGCGCCTACGGGCACGGTTAATAATATAAATCTTTTCTCTGTGCCTCTGTGGTGAATCGCTTTTAATGTTTTTGACTGACAGATTAAATTCTCGAAAACTGCCTTTGATGAATGTGTGAAAACAAAAATACCGAACAGTAGCTATTTGCCGCCTTGCTAAATGAAAAATTGTATCTGTCTACTATACTAAATCTAACCATAAAGACGAATGCTATCATCTCGAAAATGCTACTGGCAGAATCGAATTGGAGCATTACGGCAGTAATTAGAATACTAAACAGGCACTTCATTGAATCAGCACCGACGACTTTATTTTTCAGTATTTATCGTTTTCTGCTTCTTACTGATTTTATTCTCCTCACAGAACAGTAGCGTTCGCTGGCTGGATGCGCAGATGTTTCGCTTTGCCAGTCACTTGTTGCCTGCGCAGTCAGAATTTAATGATTATCGTGTCATACAACTTGATGAAGCTCGCCTGCAGAAACCTGAGGGGATACGGGAATTTCGCTTTTTTTTGCGTAAGTTGCGAAAATCACAGGCTGCAGAAATTGTCTGGTTAAGCGATGATTTTCCGCAGATGGATTATGTGCAGGTTGAAGAAGAAAAGCCCGAGCAAAAATCCGGTAATTCAAAAACCAGTAAATCAAAAGCCAGCAAGTCGAAGTCCAGTTCAGCATCAATAGTGAAAATGAAGAGCAGCAATGGCAGCCCACGCAGGGTGAACGTAATAAGCTGGCGTGGATGCTGGAAAACCAGCATGTGTTTTTAACGCAATATATCAATGTACCTGATCAGCAAAATTACATAACGTACAGTGAGTCTTTGTTCTACCAGGATGGCTGGCGGCAGTACATACCCGCGGTGTTTTTACCTGAGGTGCAGACATTTAGATTAACCAATACGAAGTTACCTTACCGGGTTTACCCTTTTAATCCCCAGGCAGCTGATGAGCAGCCTTTGATCTGGTACGACGAAGCCAGGGAATTTTCACTGCCGGATCTGACCCTGGCTGTGTTTAGCCGTTTTCAGCAGAGCGGCCAGTTACACTGGAGTGAAGATGGACGCGTTCGTCTGGATAACCTGGATATCCCGGTTAACCTTTCGGGCAAGGTGTTTAATTATTTCTCCGCACTGAGTGGGCGCCATACAGAGTTAAATGTGTTGACTCTTCAGTCGGCGGCTGCGAAACCGAATGTTTTTTTTAAAAATAGAATGGTGTTGATCGGCCAGGATATAAATCGTCTGCAGATACTGGCTGATTCACTCAGTAGTTTACAGGCAAAAGCAATGTACTACACGCCTTCACTAAGCTGGTGGTTACAGCCTGCGTTATTGGCCCTGGTAGTGATTTATTTATTATGGCTGCTGCCCCTGCTGTCAAAAACAAGCGGCCTGTTTCTGGGCGCGTTTCTGGTGATGGGAATAATTTCAGTACAGCCGGTGCTGTTGATACTAAAAGGCATATGGTGGCCAACAGTTAATATATTGCTACTCATGTTGATCGGGCAGTTAGTGGTGTATGTCTACACGTCTGGTCAGGTTCTTTTAAACAGTTTGATGAAGCAACAGCAAGATGCATGGTTTCAGCTTGGACATTATCAGTACGAAAAAGGTGATTATGAAACAGCAATCACCAGTTTATTAAAATGTGGCGCTGATGAAGGAGCACTTTCTGATTTATATGAGATCGGCTTAAGTTTTGAACGTAAACGGCAATACGATAGAGGGCTTCAGCTTTATACAGATATTAATGATCGTAAAAAAAATTATAAAGACATACAAAAGCGCATTAAATCCATTGTCGGTTTGTCTTCAGCACAGACAAAAGTTCTATCGCCCAATCAGTTACAGAAAACACTGGTGATGTCGCAGATGGAACTGCCGGAGTTTGGCCGTTATAAAATTGAGAGAGAATTAGGTCGCGGTGCGATGGGTGTGGTCTACCTGGGAAGGGATCCCAAAATTAATCGACAGGTTGCAATCAAAACGCTTGATTACTCGCAGTTTACTAAAAGAGAAATAAGCACTGTTAAAAATCGGTTTTTCCGTGAAGCGGAAGCAGCAGGCCGTTTAAGTCACAGTAATATTGTGACTGTATATGATATGGGTGAAGAGCAGGACTTTGCTTTTATTGCTATGGATTATGTTCCAGGTGTGTCTCTGTCTGATTACACTACGGCTGAGACCTTACTGCCGGTGCCAGAAGTTTATCGCATAATTCAGGTGGTCGCGCAAGCACTGGATTATGCGCACCAGCAGAATATCGTTCATCGCGATATCAAACCCGGGAATGTCATGTACAGCCCGAAAGACAAGCAGGTGAAAATTACCGATTTTGGTATAGCGCGTATTACTGATTCAGTAAAAACACGAACCGGTAGTTTTATGGGCAGCCCGTCATATATGGCGCCAGAGCAAATGACCGGTGCACATGTTGATGGACGCGCAGATATCTATGCTCTGGGGGTTAGTTTTTATCAATTACTCACAGGATCGCTGCCATTTAAAGCAGACAGCCTGGCTAATCTGGCTTATAAAATCACCAATGAGAAACACCGGCGGATACGAGATTTGCGTGCTGATTTGCCTGCCAGTGCGACGCGTATTATTAATAAAGCATTACAGAAGAAACCAGAAAAACGTTACGCCACAGGTGCGGAGATGGTGAGGGCGCTTGAACGTGAAATATGGGGCGAGGCTTAGCATTGCAGGCAAATGATTGAGTTGTTCCTAATTAGCAGGTTTGTTGTTTGAACAGGAGAGGGTAAAGTGTTAGTTATTTTTAGAAAGACGTTATATCTATTTTTGTTAATTTTTGCTTCATCGATACAGGCAAAACCTTTTGTCGTAAGTACTGAAGTAAATATACGTAACGGCGACTGGTATCCGTTACCTGAAGAAGATATGAAAGCAGCTGCGGTGGATACCGCGTTGGCTGAACTTACTAAAGGTGGTTTGTTTTCTATTGTTACAGAAAATAAATCGAATAAATTACATCTGGATATATCTTTAATTGGTCCTGCGGAAACAGCAAAATTGACAATTCAGGTTAATCTAAAAGATCAGCCAAGCTATGTTTCTACGGCTTCGATTTCTGTTCATGATATGGATTTTCAGGGGATTTATAATGCATTTGAACATATCGGTCAGGTCGCTGCGCAGAGGCTTAATGATAAAACTGAAGCCCTGATGATAAAACCCGGTAAAAAATTAAATAGCAGTTCAGCAGCAAACAATAAAAAATTAAAAGCAGTTTACGATAAGGCGCAAAAATTAAAACGCCAATATCAATATAATAAATCGCGTATCCTGTTTGAGCAGGTAGCTGCAGCGAGCGGTGAAGGAAGTGAGCCTTTAAGTGCGCTTGCTAAAGACGAACTTAAATATGGTCTTACAGTGTTCGAAGCCAGGCAGTGGATGGTTGCCATGGGTAATTCAGGTGATCCTGCTATGATATCCAGATCGATACGAAACTCAGAGAACCTTTATCGGCAAATTCTGGCTGAGAACAGTGATAATTTGATACGTACACAGGAAGCACAGGCTGCACTGGATAATTTATCAGTTAGTCGAAACGCACTTAAAAATGTCCTGCGTGCGCAAACATTGATGGCTGCAAGCAGTATTCGAATGATGATGCAGCAAGAATATATGATGATGGGTGAGTGCCCTGATAAAAAACAGACATCTCGTTTTGCTACTAGTATGCACACAGACGTAACCCTTACTAATGTTAAAAAGAAGGGAATGGAAACCCTGTATGCGTTCACTGAAAACAAAACAGGGAATTCATTTGCACTGTCCTGCGCTGACCAGCGTATAACCGTTGTCAATTAATAACCCGGTTGAATACTGTGTTTAACGCTACGTGGGAGGGCTAAACTGCCCGTGCAATCAGCTCAGGTTTTTATAGATTAAAAATTTGTTGAATTTTTTGAATCGTAATATCAAAGCTTGATTTTATAAAGCAGCAAATTTCATTGCAGACGTATTTAAGAATATCCATTTCTTTTTCTCCGTGTTTTGTACATTTTAATCTTGCACTGGCAATAGCTTATTCAGAGATGCACTGATCCTGCGGCAATGTAGAGGACTTTAACAATGGATAAAATTTTAATCTACTAATCTTTGTCAGACAGGCATAGATAACCTTGTAGGAAAATGCTGATTTGTATGCGGCTACCAGATGACATGGTACTGCTGACACGAATGGCACTAAGTTAAGCTATATTTGCATGAATCCGGGACATGAACCGGGCGCAGCTAGCAACGACACGCCGTGAAACCGTCCATGGTGGCTCAACACCCGCAGCCGACCACCACGGACGGTGGAAGTGCAGGTTTTGCATGGTAGCAAAAAACCTGCCCTGCGGGTGATGGTCGTTGCCAACTGTGCCCGATTCACATCCCTTGCAGTTAACGTGACAGCAGTTTATGTCTCCAGGTATTATTTTTGGGGTAGCAGGTGTAGGTTATTGATTCTGCTTATCTATTTTTGCCCAGGTGTCTCGCAGAGTGACTGTGCGATTAAAGGTTAAAGTCTCGGCTTTATCATCCTTAATAAAATAGCCTGTGCGCTCAAACTGATAGGGTGTAGCAGTTGCAGCATCGGCAAGGCATGCTTCCAGTTTGCAGTTGTTTAATACGGTTAAAGATTCCGGGTTTAAGTGTTCAATAAAGTTTTCACTTGCAGCTGGATTTGGATGGGTAAATAAACGATCGTATAAATTGACGGTAGCATCAATTGCATGATCAGCAGAAACCCAGTGGATGGTGCCTTTCACTTTTCTACCATCGGGTGATGAGCCGCCTTTGGTTTCCGGATCGTACTGACAGATCAGCTCGATAACTTCACCACTTTCATCTTTTACGAAGTCTGTGCAGGTGATGTAGTAGGCATAACGTAACCGTACTTCACGGCCGACTGACAGGCGGAAAAACTTATTTGGTGCATCTTCAAGAAAATCATCGCGTTCGATATAAATAACTTTGGAAAAGTTGATTTTACGCGTGCCCATCTCTTCTTTTTGCGGGTGGTTTTTCGCGGTCAGTTGTTCTACCTGTCCATCAGGAAAGTTCTCGATGGTCACTTTCAGCGGGTTTAAAACACCCATGACGCGAATCGCGTGTTCGTTCAGGTCTTCCCGTATGCTGTTTTCCAGCACGGCCATCTCGATAAAGCTGTCCTTTTTAGTGACGCCGATACGGTCACAAAAATCACGTATCGAAGCGGGGGTATAACCGCGGCGGCGTAATCCGGAGATAGTCGGCATGCGAGGGTCATCCCAGCCGTCGACGTGTTTCTCTGTGACCAGCTGGTTCAGTTTTCGTTTGCTGGTAATCGTATATTTGAGCTCGAGACGGGCAAACTCGATCTGTCGTGGATGGCACGGGGTCTTTACTTCATCCAGCACCCAGTCATACAGCGGGCGGTGGTCTTCGAATTCCAGTGTGCATAATGAATGTGTGATGTTTTCGATAGCGTCAGAAATGCAGTGTGTGTAATCGTACATCGGATAAATCGGCCATTCATCACCGGTGCGCTGGTGATGGGCTTTTTTGATGCGATAAAGTGCAGGGTCACGCATATTGATATTGGGCGATGCCATATCAATTTTTGCACGCAACAGGTATTTGCCGTCTTCGAACTCACCGGCGCGCATGCGGGCGAACAGGTCGAGATTCTCTTCGATGCTGCGATTGCGATCCGGGCTTTCTTTACCCGCTTCTGTCAGCGTGCCGCGGTGCTCACGAATCTGTTCAGCATTGAGTGAATCAACATAAGCTTTGTCCTGTTTGATGAGGTCAACTGCATAGTCATATAACTGCTGAAAATAATCAGAGGCATGATATAAGCCGCTCCATTTAAAACCCAGCCATTTAACGTCTTCCATGATGGCATCAACATATTCAACATCTTCTTTTTCAGGGTTGGTATCATCAAAGCGCAGGTTGCACAAACCTTTGAAATCTTCAGCGACACCAAAGTTCAGGCAGATTGATTTGGCATGACCAATATGTAGATAACCATTTGGCTCAGGCGGAAAACGGGTTTGAATGGCTTTGTGTTTGCCTGAATCTAAATCGCTTTGAATAATGTTACGGATAAAGTTTGTTGGTGTGGTGATTTCGTCTGCAGTTGACATGGATTTGTACTGTATTTTCCGGGTTGTTTTTGTAAAAGGGGGTTAACGTTGGTGTATTCTACCGCTGAAATGCAGGTTTTGTTGATTTTTAAATGCTTTTTTCTGCAACAACTCCTTTTTGTATATAGGTTTTTTCCCTGTGGGTTTTAGCAATAAAGATAAATGCGATGGCGGTAATCAGCATAAGCAGGGTAAAAAACCAGAAATAATCTGCACCGGCCAGTTTGCTTGAGCCATCTTCATTTTCGATAAAAAAGTTGACTGCGCTGGTGAACAGGTTGCCAATCGCGATCGACATCATGAAAAATGCCATGATAAATGATTTCATTTTTACCGGTGCCTGGGTGTAGGAAAACTCCAGGCAGGTAATGGATATCATCACTTCTGCTGAGGTGAGAACGATATAAGCAAGAATTTGCCAACTGATATGTGGCACCAGGCCAGCATCGATTTTTTCCTGAGTGATGGCACTGATGGCAAATGCAAAAACAGTAATAAAGAGTCCGATTGATATTTTTCGCAAAGGTGTTAAAACGAAGAACTTACTTATTGCCGGGTAAAGCAGATAAGTAAATACAGGTATCAGTATCATCACCAGCAAAGGATTGGCTGCCTGTAATTGAGAAGATAAAAGCTCGATACCAAACAGTGTTCTATCCATTTTTTCAGCCTGTAAAACCCATGAGGAGGCGGTCTGATCAAACAGTGCCCAGAACATGGCAACAAACAAATAGAGAACGCCTAGTCTAGCGACGACTTTTACTCCCTCTTTACTAAATGCTTCGCTTATAAATTGTTTACCGCCGGCAGGTATGTGTACAAAGCGGTAACGCCCGGACCAGAAAATGATTGTAGCGAGTAACATCAATATCCCGGGAATAGCAAAGGCTGTAGATGATCCGTAAGTTTCTAGGATCCATGGAATCAACAGGGTTGAGCTGAACGCACCCAGGTTGATGGAAAAATAAAACCAGCCAAACACACGGGGAAGCAAATGGCTATTCGCTGAACTGAACTGGTCGCCAACATGAGCAGAAACACAGGGTTTTATACCACCAGCACCGATTGCAATTAAGCTAAGTCCAATGGCCAAACCGATACGGCTGTCATCAACCGAAAGTGCAAAATGTCCGAGTGTGTACACAAGTGACAGTATGATAATGGTTTTATACTTTCCGAGTAAGCCATCGGAGATTAAGGCACCTAGCAGCGGCGTGAAATACACGGCAGAAACAAACAAATGAAACCAGCCCTTAGCTTCATCAGCTGTCATGTAATCAGTCTGCCCATTGGTATGGACTAAATACTGCGTCATAAATACAACTAAAATAGCGCGCATGCCATAAAAGCTGAATCGTTCGGCAGCTTCGTTACCGATAATGTAGGGGATGCCTTTAGGTGTCGTGGATTCTGCTAGAGGGATTGTTCGATACTTATTCATTACAAAGTCAAATAGAAGTATTTTGCTGTTTTTAGATTTAATGACCGTGTAGGTTAGCAATATAATATCTTTGCGGGGTTTACAGGCTGATTCGCACACTTTTGCATAGCTACCGCTTGAGCCTCTATAGGTAGTACAGTGTTAGCAAGCGCAATGGCTTAAATCTCCTGTATATGTTATGTTTTTTATACAACTACATTGTTACAATACGAGATGTTTTAAGCCTTTTTATTATATTTTACTGGTAGAGCAGTGTGTCTGATCCTATTAATTTTTTAATCAATATCATTTCGTGAGCATCTTCCGCAGACTCTGAGATAGATCCTGCTTAAGTAGATTCTCTCTTATACGGTCAAACGGTTCTGTACCACGCTGCCCTTCAACCAGCGAGTCAATCGTCTGCCGCACATTTTTATTTACAGTATAGTGATACAGGATCTCCGTTTCAAAATTGTTGAGCTTGCGCCCGACATCCGTCCGTGTTTTTCCAAATAGTGTCTTGTAGTCAGTGCGAATCTTCTCTGGGTCTGTACCTTCAAGATACAGTGAGGAGAACAATGGTAGATCTGATATCTCAGCGTCATTGAGCAACTCCCGATTAGACACCAAATCTAGAGACACATCTAGTAACGCGGCAACGTCGAGTATACCTGGACCGAAATTTCTAGTATCCCATACACTTATATCGCAGTATGTACCTTCGCGGTTACTGATTACATCTGCGCTTGGCTGCCATGCACTTTCGCGTAGCGCCAACCTAAAAGCCTGCGTTACCTTACCCTGCTGTTGTAAGTCTTTGAGCTTAGAATTATCAAGATGGTAGGCTAACCATAGTCCAGCCGCACCAGAGGTATTTCCGGTTGCAAAGGTCGTGCCCTTACCCATGCCATTTATATACTCGTGGTTTTTATTCAGACTTGCCCTCCATACCGATTCGCCGGGTGAAGTTATGTCGATCTTGCTGCCATTAGAGGAATGTTTCCAAGGGTGGCAACTTACATTATTAGCCGCCACACCGATAGTGGAACTAAACCTCGCTGGCCATACTACAGTGCGAACATAGTTACCAGCTGCTGCAACTATTAACACGCCATTTTCTTCAGCTTTCCTGACAGCCTTCCACATAGACATGGTTGGCGGTCCACCCATAGCGATACTGACTAGCTTCGGCTGACCTGAAACATCGCCATTCGCAACGTCACGGATAGCACGGGAAAGATTAGCAGTGTTGAACTGGCTCACCGTCCTGTGGACACGTAAAGGCACGAGCTGCGCCCCACGAGCAACTCCGTTCACACAACCTGCAGCTTTCTCAAGTTGGCACCCAATTGGACTGATGATAACACTACCGGAAGCGGTACCATGGCCAGGGTTATCGAGTAAGTCGTCATCAAGAAGTGGATCTAGTGGATCTTTGTCCGCATCGTAGTAGTCGTATCCCCGTGTAGGATCAATAGGCCGCTTATTATCTACCTCTTTCCAGGTTTCCGGGTGATCCCTGTAACCTGTATCGATATGTGCAATTAGTAAGCCATCGGCCTCTGCACCTTCTACAACACCGCGATTTTCGCGGATCTTTTTCCAGGCTTCGAACGCACGAATCTGCTTGAGGTGCCATTGATCATCTTTACGCGCATTATCGTTATGCATATCATCAGAACTTATATCTCTCTTCTCGATGCCATGCTGATCTAACATACCAGGCGCTTCTACCTCGAGCAATGGCTCAACACGCATTGCCCCCGGAATCTGCTCTTGGATTTGGTACGCCTCGTCGAATGCTTGCCCTACAGACAGTAGTGTTTCAATATCACCACGCGTAGCTTTATCCTGGATCAGTTCCCACTCTGTTCCTTCCTTCGACACTTTAGCACCTCGAAAGCAGTCACCGGAGGACAGTTCTCCAACCTCTAAACAAGTACTCCTGGACAAACCGAACTCAGATGGCAAATCACGTACTGTCTTAGCATCGTCGAAGTGCACCGAGAAACCCATAAAGCGCACCGTAGGCTGACGAATAGTCACCGTCTTCTGATCAGTCACCCAAGATTTCACTTCTACAGGTCGGCTACCCCTCATTCCGAGAATCGCCTGTGAAAGAAACTGCTCTAGGGGACCTTGTGTAGATTTAAGTGCGGTAGATGGAACTGCTCGCCTGATCGCACCCTGCGGAAACACTGAGGGATCAATCGGCCTGGTGGTGGCGAACACCTTGAATACGTCGACCACAGCGCTGCGGCCATCAGGCACAAACGTTAAGATATCTTTCTCCAAAATTCTACCTTTTGGTAATGCTTCCTGTGCACCTGCAGTCCGAGGATAGAGTATTTCGATACTACCGTCGCTGGAAACGTCGAGAACATAAACATAAAGTGGTACAGAATCCAAGTTATGCACGCGGTAGGTCAGCTTGGTCTTCGACGCAACTTCCTGCGGTGCCGGGGCACCGTCCGGGTCATCCTTGCGTCGAATATCAAACCCGATTTGAATTGTACTTGACGGGTTTTTCAAATCCATCACAATGATCCAATGGATGAGACTCTTAACCTGCTCAACAACCTTTTGCACGTGATCCTTTGCAGACAATGGCACCGGCGATAACGCCGATTCCATGTCGCCATTGAGAATACTGATGTTAAGGCCCTCGACACCAATGATCAGCCGTGCATCAGTTTCACTATCCACTAGCCGAAGGGCTACAAACCCTGCCAATGCGTTCCTGATTTGCTTAATAGATTCACTGCCATCATTGTGTATGAAGACGGGAACTGATACATTTCCAAAGTTGACCATATCTAAAACCACCTTCGATCTTGGCTTAACCGGCCCGCCATCTTGAACCACAGCATCAGCACTAAAGTCCTGCACATCTATGACTTTAATTTTTGCCACCGGAACGGTTGACTCGAAATCTACTGTTCCCGGTGGATAGACATCGAGAACTGAATCCTCGCCTAGTCCATAGATCCTGCCACCCTCAATCTTCACCTTCTGACCATCTACCGAATCAACGTGCACATAAGGCCAAGGACTGATGCGATCGCTACCAAACACTCTCAGATTAGTACCTGGTCCCTCGATTTGAGGATGCTGCGAAGTGTATCGGGTACTAACCTCAGAAGTGACCTCATCGATCACACTCTTGTAGGTCGACTTGTCTTTTGCTGCAAGCAAAGCCTGTGATAAGTACCATGTCATTACACCTTGGCGCCCTCCGTTAAATATTGCTTCGTTGGACAGCTCTGTAGCCATGCAGCCTGAAATCAGCACATAGTCAGACCCGTTTAGACGGAAATCAGCCTCACCGTCACCTGCACCGCGAGCACTAATAGCGAATGGTGCAGCTGGTGGTGGTGGACGATTATCTGGCTCAATCTTACGAACCGCATTACCACCACGTGCTGCCGCCCCGGAATGGCAACTATCGAAAATAAAGGTTACATTCTTCGTTTTTTCAGTAAGCTGTTTCAATAATCCATTAATTTCATCATCACTGATGTCGAACACGCCTTTCGTGCGACTATCATGTGCCACCAATGTCTCATCATAATCGTCAATCTCGTCCTTTGACGTGTCAAGCATCTGTGAGCCATGCCCGCTGTAATGCAATATTACAACATCGTCAGCCTGAGCTTTAGCAATGAGGTGTTTCTGAATAGCATCAATGATATCTTGACGTTTAGCCTGTGCATCTTTCAACACTTTTACATTGTCTGGTGGCACATCGAACTTATTAATGAGAATACTACGCATGAGGTCCACATCATTGCCACAGCCACGAAGATCCGAAATGTGCTCTGCTTGATAATCATCAATACCAATTAATAATGCGCGTTTTGTTGCTGATGCGGCATTACTGCTGTGTGTAATAGTCATAATTACACACAGCATGCCGATAATGGTTGATAACTGATTACAAAAAATTCTCATATCCACTTCTCCTTATGTTTTGTTTTTTGATTTAATGCAGCTCTTCACAATCACAACACGATTCACCTAATTACTTTGATGCTAAAATGGTCTTCGTGTTTAAAATTACATCATTCCGTATTTACTCAATCGCGATTACCCATGGCTCACCCTCAATCTCTCTCCTGTAATAAACCTTAGGAGCCTGTCCTGTAACACCCTCATCCAGCGGAATCGCACCCCTGTTAGATCTTGATATAGCTCGCTTGTGCGCAATCCTTGTTTCATAGTTAAGGTTCTGCACTGGATAATCAAGCCATTCACGTGCTGTAATGCGTTGATCTTCATCTAGGTCGGCCGCCAAATTATTTAGTCCATCCTCGACTAATACATATGTAAGTAATCCATGGCCCAACCGCTCAAACTCAAGCGCAGCTTGGTAACTCTGCGCAGCGGCAAGAATATACATACCCTTCTCGTAGGCCAGTTGCGCCAACCCTCTTGAATTCATTGGACCACGACGTTTTTCATTCGCTTCTAATGCTTGCCCTGACTGGCACGCATCGATAATAAACATAATATTACTTGCATCAACTTTTTCAAAACCAGCCTCAAACTCACGATCGGATATGCTGTGGGCTAGTAAAATATTGTGCTCTGCTTTAGTCATAGCGCCAACCTTTCCGCTATAACCTAAATCATGCGGAATAATATAATAACGATCTTCCTCCGCCATACCGTGGCCTGCAAAAAAAACTATAATATCGTCTTCGGGTTCCGCTTTTTTCAATTTTCGTAACTGCTCAGGTGCATCATCAGGAAGCACTATCTTCTTTCCTGACAGTAAATCAAGAGCTGCCAATATATTGGCCTTAGTAGCATCTTTGTTAATCAACTCTACCCTCTTAACTGTTTCATAGTGCCCTTTTTGCATGTTGAGATGTTTTTTTAAGCTGTCACCAATAGACCGTGCATCATCTACCGCATAGTTAAGTTTAAAATCTGAATTGGCATAATTATTGATTCCAACAGCCAAAATATAAGCAGTCCCCCGGCGTTCCAAGTTTTTTGCTCCTGTAAGGTTGATACGTTCATTCTTACTTTTGATATTGTCGTGATTAAAAGCGTAGGCCGTGATTTCATTATCACCAGCGACTAATTTGATCGATACTAAAAGCTCGTAGTTTCCAGTCTGGGGGTTTGTTGTTAAATCACCATGTTCAAAGTGCACCAGAGACTGGTTTCGAAACACACGTAGATCACGTATGCCGGACCCTGTATCTTTTACTTCAACCAGCACTTGGATCGTACGGTCAGAAATCGGGTCATTTGTTGACTGTAGTTTAATCTGCAAAACCGGTAATTTTGAGGCTCGATATTTTTCAATATCGAGATTCGCACGTGGGTCATTACTTTCTCGTAGACTTTCTCGAATATGCTTGCCAGTACGGAATACTTCAGCCAACATTTCAGGCTGGAAAAACTGATTAAAGAATTGCTCAGGCTCGTATAGAAGAAATGGCTGCGATGAGAATCGAAATGGCATCAACTGCCATGCATCTCGAGAACCATCAAAAAAGCCATTTGAATCAAAAACAAACCAGTTATTCTCTGGCAATGTGACCCCAGTCGCAAGTAAATCATATGTCGTTGAATTCCAAATTTTAAAAGTACCATCTTCACTACCAGAAGCAAAAACATTTCCAATGGGAGAATAGGCCACGGTATTTACAGCAGAGATATGTCCATGCAGTGTTTCTAGCAACTCGCCGCTAGGTAAGGATAAAATGTTTATTTTGTTATCCAGTGATCCGACAGCTAATTTATCACCCGCCGGTGATACATCCATTGTCGATATAGAGTGTCTCTGCCCCTTTATTGTATATTCAAGCTCCCATAATAAAGTATTCCAGACTTGTATCTCATTGCTGTAATTAGCTGTAAATAGCTGTAATCCATCCGATGAATAAACCATGGCTCGGATTCCACGTGCATCTAGCGTTTTCACGATAGTTTTTTTCTGAAGATTCCATAACAATATATCTCGTTGATTGAAGCCAATCGCCAAAGTTTTCCCGTCAGGTGAGAATGTCAACGCATTCGGAATAGATAAAGAGCCTTGATCTTTTTCAAACACATCGTACTGTTGATTTTGATCAATATTCAAAATGCTGACGTAACCGGGATTACCACCATGCGCCAAAATTTGCTTGTCCGGAAAGAAAGAAACCACCTTAAGATCACGTGTTTTGCTACTTTTCCAGGTAGGTGCTTTCGGCGGAGGTTTATCTCCGTCTTTATATTCTTCTCTTTTAGCGTTTAACCGGTACTTAAAAGGGTCACTGTCACGCACCAACGGATCATTCACACTTTTCGTAAGCTTACCCGACCTACCATCCCATAGAGAAAACTCACCATCATATCCAGCAGTTATTAGAGATGTATCGTTCAAGCCATAAGTTATTGAGAGTACTGGTTTGGAAGCTTCACCGATACGTATAAGAATATGCCCTTGCTGAATATCCCAGAGTGCAGCATGCTTTTCTGTCGCAACAGCTATCTGCGTACCATCTGAACTGAAAGCAATATCCCAGACTGTAAGGGGTTCGGTGCGAATATCATAAACCAGTTTGCCAGACTTAAGTTCAACGACACCGACCCAACCCTTTGCAGTGCCATATGCCATATTCAAACCATCTGCAGTTCCATACAGCATGCTCGGACCACTTGGTGAAGAATTATCAATATTAGCAAACCAACTTTCAAAACTAACTGGTAGAGTATTTTTTAGTTTGCCAGTAGTTACATCCCAAAATTTCATTTCATTTTGAGTTATCGACATAATCGATTCGTTATCAGGAGTAAATGCGATTGCTACTCTTGTTGTATATGGCTCAATTATAATTCGAGTACCGGAGCGCTCTGATTGCAAGTGCCAGATATAAAGTACAGATGTATATGAACTACTACGTGAAGAGATTGTAACGTCACGTCCTTTGGCCGCAAGGTACTTCCCATTTGGAGAGACAATGATCCGACGAACATCTCCAGTTGGTCCTTCTAGCTCACGTAACAACTGCCCGGTCTCACTGTTCCATATACTGACGGTTTTACCATTTATCGTGGTAGCAAGCAGTGATCTACCGTCTGGTAGAAATGCAAGTTGTTTGATTGTTCCTTTACCGCTAATTTGTTTCTTCGGTACACCAGAAACCAAGTCCCATATTATTATCAGATCATCACTAGGTATTCGTGTACCAATACCTTTACTACCACTGACTAGTACCTTTCCATCAAACGAGAACTTTAATGCTGTAACGGTTGCAGTATGCCCATGAAGTTCTCGAATTTTTTGACCAGTACGTATATCCCACAGTCGAACAACATGATCACCACTACCTGCAGCTAGCGTTCTACCATCTGGAGAGAAGGCAACACAATTCACCCAACGAGGACCATTTATCAGATTTCTGATCAAACGCCCACTCTCAATATCCCAGAGCTTGACCGTGCCACCCTTACTGGCCGAGGCAAATATTTTCTTGTCAGGAGAACTCTCTATCCATGTAACAGCCTCTGTATGGGTTGCTTGTACAACGAGCTCAATAGAATCCTGTAAATCCTGCGCTGCACGGTTTCTCGGATTAGCATTTGCTCCTGTAAGTTCCTGAGCGTAAGAATACTCTGTAAATAGACCAATAAGGCTGGCAAGAACAATAATTCGCATGACTACAGCCTCAGTGACTAGACAATCGCAGCAGTAACGCAAGTATCGCCAATCCTGTGGGAGATGAAACATCATTTTTATAGGCAGAAATTTTCATTAAGTGAACAAGGCCGTTTAGACGGAGCTGAACTGTGGGTAATATCAACAAGTGCGACTGTGTTTTCAAACGTAGAGTTGCCAACATCACTCCCGCATGGAGTTAGTAGAAACGAAGATAAAAAAGAAGGGGCGAAATTCCATTCGACACACAGAGGACAACCTTCATGCATGTTAACTCTCCATAAATTAAATACGCTAACTTAAACTTAATGAAATTGACCAAACAAAGCAATAGCTTTTTATATGCAAGGTTATCATTGATAAAATTGAACGTCAGCTAATTAGGGTCTCCTCAGAAACTATAAGCAATTGAATTAAATGACCTCCGGCTATGCCGGAGGTCATTTAATTTCGGGCGACCTGCATTATAAATTACTTCCTGTAATTTGCCGTCCCAGCTAGCTATCGCCAATCAATTTCGCTCCCTATAAAATTAGTCCTCTTACAGGTTCACTTCGCTCATGTGAAATCGTTCCTGACGATTTTATAGACGAATAGAGCAAAATGACTCACTGATGCTTCCCTAAAATTTTGCATTCTTACAATATCTGGATTAATTAAGCGTGCTACAGGCCCATGTACTGTGTTGTAAAGTGTTTTTGATTGATAAGTAGTATTTATCAAGAGCTTATCACGAAGCATTATTTCCGATATAGCTGCGTTGCCTATATGATGTAGATAAGAGGTATTATCAGGAGCGAAAGCTTTAAAAATGGTCACAAAATGCGGGGTCACAAAGTGATAAACTCCAGTAAACTACGCTTTTTACTCGGGGTTACTGCTCTGCGTCCTGTGGGGTAACAGCAAATTGTTCAATTTGCTCCAGGGAATACGCCGACAATTTTTGTCTTGCTCAAACAAAAATCTACATTGTGCAAAATTCTCTAATAGTGATAGAACAGGTGATGACAAATTATTTACAAGCTGACATATTTAAAACTCATGTTTTAGATAAAAGTGAATTGGACATGGATGTGGTTGTGCATGAGTCAATTGACTCAACTAACAGTTGGTCGCTACAACAATGTAAGTCAGGCAAGGCTTTACCCTTTGCCTGTTTTGCGGAAGAGCAAACCTCGGGCAGGGGGCGACGTGGAAAGCGCTGGTTTATGTCGGCGCATAGCAATATCGCAATGAGTCTCACCTGGCCTTTTGTTGTATCGGAGCAGCCGCTTCATTTATTATCGCTATCTATTGCACTGGCTGTAGTTGAGACACTGGAAAATCTGGGCATAAAGCATGTGCAGATTAAATGGCCCAATGATGTCTATGTTCAGGGTAAAAAAATTGCGGGCATCCTGATTGAAACACAACCGATTAAACACGATCAGGTAAAGCAAAGTGCCTCTAATGGCAAATATGTTGCGGTGGTAGTGGGGCTGGGTTTGAATTACGAGATGTTAATGCATGATCAAATCCAGTTAAATCCCGGGTTAAATCCCGAGTTAAATCAAACGTGCGAGATAAGTGAATTGCTGATATTAACTGATATTTGCGAACAGATTAAATCACAAAAGATAACAGCAAAACCAGAACGAAACCTGGTGGCTTCTGCATTGCTGCGCAATGTTATTTCTGTATGTCAGAACCTCAGGCAGGTGTCTAGAATAAACCTGGAAAAATTTCGTGTTTCATATGATTTTTGCAAACAGAAAAAGGTTGATATTATTTTAGACAATAAAGAAGTGTTATCAGGTGTTGCGCAAGGAGTGAATGATAGTGCAGAGTTACTTGTGCAGGTAGAAGGTGAGTTACGTGTTTTTAATAGTGCAGACATTAGTGTGCGAGCTGAAAAATCTGACAAAACAGCTGGTGCGCAATGATCTTAACCGTGGATATTGGCAATAGCCGAATCAAATGGGCTTCATGGCAGGCAGAAAAAATTGTCGCCCGAGGGATTGCGGCGTATACGGCAGATAATAAAAGAGCGGATGTGCTTGACAAATTATTTTCGGACGTGGAAAGGCCGACGCGTATATTTGCTGTATGTGTTGCCGGAAATAAGCGCTCCCAGGGGTTGGACGAATGGTGTAAGCAGCACTGGCAGCTCGGTGTTGAATTCCTGAAAACAGAAAAACAATTTAATAATATAATTAATGCCTACGAAGATCCCGGTCAGCATGGCGCTGATCGATGGGCAGCAGTTGTCGCTAGTCATCAAAGTTACCCGGGTTTTTCAGTTTGTGTTATTAATGCAGGAACAGCCATTACATTTGATTTTATTAATAAAAATGGGCGGCATCTGGGTGGTTATATATTGCCTTCATACGTTACTATGCATAAGGCGTTGTTGATGGATACAGCGAATGTGAAGTCTACTTTAAATATGGAGTTTTACGAACGCGGTGTGCCGAACAATACTAATGATGCTGTTAATCTGGGGCTGCACAAATTATTGCAGGCAGGTATTCGAGAAATTTGTCAGTTTGCAAAACAAAGAATGGATTCTCCAGTGCAAATAATTATTAGCGGTGGTTTTGCTGAAACTATTCTGGATTATCCGGATATGCCGGCCATGATTTACCAGCCGGATTTGGTTATGCAGGGTTTGTTTCAGATGATGAAACAGCGGACATCTGAGGGCGAGTAGCTATGCGTTGGTTGTTTTTAATCGTACTTTTTCTAAACCTTGCTTATATAGCGTGGCAAGCAGCCAGGCCGGTAATGCAGTCAGATGAGAATGTGCAGCCACTAAAAAATGTACGGCCCATTGTCCTGTTGAGTGAGTTAAAGCGGCAGGCACAGGGTACCGCTACAGCACAAATACCATTGCAGAAGAATGCTGAAGTAGATAAGCAGCAGGAAGAACTGGCTCGGCCTATAAATGGTGAAAAGCAGCAGTCATCACCACAAATAGTAAAAGTCGAAGAAGCTGCAGAAGTGGCAGAAATTATTTCAGTTAAAAAGTCAGAACAAATAAAACAGCCTGTTTTACCAGCAGATGAAAACAAGATGGTCGCCGCGATTAAGTCAGTAAAAACGCCAAACGAATCGCAGCAAGAACTAGATATGTCAATGGATGGAGCGGGTTTCGCAGGGAACCACGAAGGCGGTGCGATTCTAAAGGAGAGCTGCTTCACATTGGGTCCTTTTCGAGATCTGGATAAATTAAGAAGCTTAACGCGTGAAATTAAGCCTTATGTGGCAGCTACTGATTTTCGTGGTCGTGAACAACGTGAGCAATATTTATACTGGGTTTTCATTAAGCCGAAAAAAAATCGTACAAAAGCGATTGAAACAGGGAATAGCCTGAAAGCAAAAAATATAAAAGATTATTATGTCATTCGTAAAGGTGAAAAAATACATGGAGTTTCACTGGGTCGCTTCAGGAATATAAACAGTGCTAATGGACTGGCAAAAAAAGTCAAAAAATTAGGATTTGATGTGACTGTTGAGCCTGTTTTTAAAAGCTATACTGTCTACTGGCTTGACTACCAGATTGCTGACGGAGTGAGCATACCTGAGACGGTTTTTGAGGCTTACACTCAAACGGCTAACAATGGTAAAGTCAGCCGCTTGCAGCGAGTTTGTGGCGCCGCGATAGACCAATAATTATTTAAGGAATCTCCAGACAACGTAATTAGCCAGCATAATCTGGCCCTGTTCACCGCTTGGCTTTGGCAAGAAACTGGATTATTTTAAAAAAAACACCTTATTTGTCCTGAATCGTATTGCTTTCAGTTGATTGATTCCCTACAATTGCGCCCCTTGCCGGTGTAGCTCAGTTGGTAGAGCGCCTCACTTGTAATGAGGATGTCGTGGGTTCAACTCCTGTCACCGGCTCCAGATACTGCCCATAGTCCCAGTATATAACGAGGCTATGGGCATTTTAATTCTGACTCTTTACATTTGATAGTTATTTAATAGAGCAGTTTAAGAACAGGTGGTGGATAAGCTGGCATTGCTTGCAGCTTTCTGACGCTGAAAAATATTCGCCGTATCAGCGCGTTACGGTTGACAGATGCGCTGTGCTCAAGCAAAATACTCGGCTTGATTTTTGGAGGGGTTCCCGAGCGGTCAAAGGGGGCAGATTGTAAATCTGCTGGTTCTACCTTCGGAGGTTCAAA
>CAWDMF010000043.1:0-6696 GCA_963803185.1 uncultured Gammaproteobacteria bacterium
CGAGCATAGGCCTGAGCTGGTCAAAAGATACGCTCTCGATCGGGCGCAGCGATATCTACGCTCCATCATGTTCAATATACAGATACCGCTTAGTGACCGTAAAAATACAGCGGCAAGCAAAGCGACTTACAAAGCAAGCCAGCAGCGTATAGAACTGCAGTTATTAAAACGTGAGCTGAAAATTAATCTGAATAAAAGTTTTACGCACCTGAATCATGTGGTCAAACAGGCCGTGGACTATAAAAAGAAGGTGCTCAAACCCGCCGCTAAAATGCTTGAGCTGACCAATAAGGGGTTCACCAGTGGCGAGTTAAATATACTGTCTCTGGTGGATGCCAACAATACTTATTTTGAAGCCCGCCTGGCTTACCTCGAGCTGCTCTATCAGGCAAGGGTAGAACTGGCGGACGTTAAACTGTTTGCCGGTCAACTGACTACAGACATCCCGGTGCAGAATGTCAGTTTAAATGAGGGAGACAGGTAGCATGATAGCTGCAATATTACGGTTTTCTCTTATACAGCGGTTGATGATTCTACTGGTCACGCTGGGTATTTCTGCAGCCGGTTTATGGTCTTTTAAAACCTTGCCGATTGATGCCTTTCCGGATATATCAGCGCCCCAGGTACAGATCATTATAAAGGCGCCGGGCATGTCGCCAAGCGAAGTAGAACAGCGCATTACCTTTCCGATTGAAATGGAAATGCAAGGTATTCCCGGGCAGACCGTACTTAGATCAACAACAAAGTATGCACTGAGTGTCATTGTTGTTGACTTTGAAGATGACATGGACATTTACCTGGCGCGCAACCTGGTGACAGAGCGACTCAACCAGGTCTGGGATTCATTACCGGCAGATGTTGAAGGCGGGCTTGCTCCCATTACCACACCGCTGGGTGAAATATTTATGTATCGCATCGTCGCCGATAACAGCAGCGATGCCAGCGGTAAGAACTACAGCAACCAGGAGTTGCGCAGTTTGCAGGACTGGGTCATCCGTCCGCATTTACGCAAGGTAGAAGGGGTGGCGGATGTCAACTCACTGGGCGGTGAAGTGCGTACCTACGAGGTGGTTATTAAACCGAAAGCACTGGTTAAACACGGTATCAGTATCGATGAAATAGAGCATGCGCTGATGAAGAGTAACCGCAATGCGGGTGGTGATCGTATTAACCAGAATGATGAAGTGTTGCTGGTACGTACCGTGGGTAAGCTGAACGACATAGACGACATCAAAAACATAACCGTGCGGACACGTTATGGTGAGCCGATACGCATTAGTGATGTGGCCGAGGTTCGCATTGGCAGTATGACACGTTACGGTGCGGTGACGGCTGATGGCGAAGGTGAAGTGGTTACCGGGCTGGTTCTGCTGCGTAAAGGCGCGAACAGTTTGCAGACAGTAGCCGAGACCAAAAAGGCGCTGCAGACATTAAAAACAATTTTGCCTGAAGGCGTTAGCATCAAATCGTTTTATGATCGAACCGAATTGATTACCAAGGCAGTATGGACAGTGGAAAAAGCACTGGCTGAAGCCGTTGTTCTGGTATTGTTGGTATTGATTATTATGCTGGGTGATATCCGCAGTGCATTTACGGTGGCATTAATTTTGCCATTAACCGTGTTGTTTACCTTCATTATGATGAAGCTGTTTAATGTATCAGCCAACTTGATGTCACTGGGCGGGCTGGCAATCGCTATCGGCATTCTGGTTGATGCCGCTGTGGTGGTGGTAGAGAACATTCATACCCATTTCAGTAAAGCACCTGCAGGGGTTGACCGTCTGCATCTGGTTTATCGCGCGGTGCTGGAAGTCTCGTCGCCAGTTATTTCCGGCATACTGATTATTGTCGCGGTGTTTCTGCCACTGTTTAGCCTGACCGGGCTGGAAGGCAAAATGTTTTCGCCGCTGGCGATCACCATTACCTTTGCCCTGATTGGTTCCTTAGTGATGTCATTAACCGTGATTCCGGTATTGGCCAGTTTATTTATGAAGCTTCATGTGCAAAACCGGTCTATAGAACAGGCGGAAGGGCAGGTCAGGGTAAAACATGCAGACACAGATGGTCGTCTGCTGCGGCTGCTAAAAATTATATATTTACCGGTGATGAACGCGGCACTACGTTACAGGAAAATAGCGACAGGCCTGGCGCTGGTGGCATTGTTTGCAACCGCAAACCTGTTCCCGCATATCGGTAAAGAATTTATGCCGATCATGGATGAAGGCAGTACCGTTATCCTGTTAGAAAAAGACGCCAGTATCACCCTGGAAAAATCACTGGAAATGGATGCCCCGATTCAACAGGCCATGATGGAGCTGCCACAAGTCATCGGTGTTACTTCACGAACCGGTGCTGACGAATTACGCATGGATCCCATGGGTCTGAACCAGACTGATAATTTTCTGGTGACAAAACCGCAGGCCGAGTGGGGCATCTCGTTGCATCAATTCCAGGAAAACCTGCGTGAAAAACTGGCACCTTTTGATAATGTTGATTACGCCTTCAGTCAGCCTATCGATATGCGCGTATCAGAAATGCTCACCGGTGTGCGTTCTGCCATGGCGATCAAGCTCTATGGTGATGATCTGGAGGTGCTAGAACAGAAAGCAGCAGAAATCGAACAGCTGGTCAATAACATAAAGGGTGCAGTCGACGTATTCCGCACCGATATTTCAGGGCAGAAATATTTACAAATCGATATCCATCAGGATGTGATTGCCGGTTATGGTATCCATGTTGAAGATATTAACCAGCTGGTAGAAACTGCCGTCGGCGGTCGAGTGGTCACCGAGATGCTGGAAAATAATCGCCGTGTCGGCATCCTGGTCAGGTATCAGGAGAAAGACCGTAGTTCTCCCAAAGCCATTAAAAAGATGCTGGTGTCATTACCCAATGGCACTAAAGTGTCTTTGGGTCATCTGGCTGAAGTGAAGGTAGTGGATGGACCGGTGCAAATTATTCGTGAATCGGCAAAACGTCAGGTGGTCATTCAGTCAAATGTAGAAGGTCGCGATGTCGTCAGCTTTGTTGAAGATGTTAGACTTAATATAGAGCAAAAAATTGATTTGCCAACGGGTTATTATGTTACCTTTGGTGGCCAGTTCGAAAATCAGCAGCGTGCTTCTGATAGATTGGCACTGGTTGTACCTATCGCCATCCTGCTTATTTTCTTTATGCTGTTTACCACCTTCCGCTCCTTGTTACAGGCAGGTGTAATTATATTGAACATACCCTTTGCTATGATTGGCGGTGTCGTCAGTCTGTATTATTCAGGCCTTTACCTGTCGGTGCCGGCATCGGTTGGTTTTATTACCCTGTTTGGTGTCGCGGTACTCAATGGTGTAGTGATGGTAAGTTACTTCAATCAGTTAAGGCAAAGCGGTTTAAGTATTGAGCAATCCGTTAAACAGGGTGCAGAACGGCGACTAAGGCCGGTATTGATGACCGCCATGATAGCCAGTTTTGGTTTATTACCCCTGTTAACAGCAACCGGCCCGGGCTCTGAACTGCAGCAACCACTAGCGGTAGTTGTGATTGGCGGCCTGTTTACCTCAACCATACTGACATTGATTTTATTGCCAGCACTTTATGCCTGGGTAGAAGAAGCCGTAGAGAGAAAAATGCGAAAGAAAGAAGAGGGGATTCCAGCATGAAAAAATTATCTATAGTGGTACATACATCACTGCAACAGGAACTGGCTGACTGTTTACGTGGCCTGCAGTTAGACAGTTTTATGTTTAGCCATATTGAAGAGCATAGCTCGCAACTAAAGCAGGATGCTTTTTTATCGGCAAGAGATAAAGTAGTGGGTTACGTGCCTCAAGTTCGTGTTGATGTGTTACTGGAAAACGAACGGGCGACGACCTTGCTGGATGAGCTTAGGGGGTCGGAGATATCGTTTTGTGGCAAGGGAGTTTTCTGGATTATGGATGTGGAAGAGACGGGTGAGTTGTGAGAAAGAAAAAATCGAATAACGGGACGGTAGTGTTACCAAATATGATCGATCACAGCCTGGATCTGTTGTGAATTCAGCTCCCAGTAATATTTATCAAACGCCTCTCTTTTCTTTTTACGATGTTGTAAATTAATCACGCCACCAGAACCTTCATCCAGGTCCTGTAGTAAATCAAAATATGGCGGTGCATTTAAAATAATCCTGCCTGACTTATCAAAATAATAAATGCTGCCTTCAATGCGCGGGCAATAACCAGGTTTTTTATTTTCAAGTAATATATAAGTGTGAGCAATATAAATAGATGCATTTGAAAATTCTTTAACAGTCTCTTTACCTGAGCTTATACGTTTCCATTTTGCATAAGGTATGCGAGTAACATTACCATCATCGGAAGGGTGAACAACACATCCATGAAACAGTACTTATTAGTGCATTAGTAACTTGCTTAAGTTATCACTACTTTTTCCCTAAAATATCGTAATATGAAGTCTTGATCTAAAATTTCCATACCGCAAGACTGCGTTACCCCCTTAAATATCGTAATATGAAGTCTTACAAAGTTGTATATAATAAAAGATACGAAGTTTTAGAAGAGTTCATATCGACAAGTTAGAGCCATATAAATATAGATGGATATACTCACAAAAAAACAAAAAGAACTTTATGATTCATTCTATGAATCAACGCATCAAAATGAACATCTTGATTCAAAAACAGAAATACTTATTGGTCTTTCAGCAGCTATAGCAATGAACTGTGAACCTTGCACAAGTTACTATCTTAAAAAAGCGAAACAGGCAGATATTACAAAAGGCGAGATCTCCGAAACATTAGCAAAGGTAATGGCCGTAGCAGCTGGACAAAAACGTTTACAATTTCAGGATGTAATTGATAAATATGTTATCGATATCTTATAATTTTAGTAATAGCTCTAACAAGGCGCTGCATCTGATCAGGCAATACGCCGCGCCGCTTCGTTCGGGTATTGCCTGTCAGCTGAGCTTAAACGTTAGCCCTATAAAAAAGTAATGATAGAAATAGCAGCAATATTATGTTTTGTAGTCGGATTGATTCACTCAGTATTGGGTGAACGCTACATATTAATACGCTTATTTCGTAGAGATAATATTCCGCATTTATTTGGAAGTGACTATTTCACAAAAGGAACATTACGATTTGTATGGCACATCACTACTTTTGCATGGTGGGGGTTTGGCTATCTATTGTGGCTGATTTCAACTTCCCAAGATATATCATCGCAAACAGTCCTTTATGTTATAAGTGCAGTATCACTGTTTAGTGGTATATTTTCTTTTGGTTTTACAAAAGGCAAGCATTTAAGTTGGCTTGTTTTTTTGGGTATTGCAGGTTTAACTTATTATGCAGCCAAAAACGGCTAACAAGTCAATTAACGGCGCATAAAGCGCGTCGCGTTATTTCAAACGTTGGCACCAGAATCGAGGTTTAATACAAATTGAAAATACTCGACAGTGATATAAATCTGCTTGAAAATTTGAAGTCTTCACTGACAACACACAGAGTATTATGGCTTTTTCTATTTTGTACTGTTATTTTTGATTTTATAACAACTTTAAATTTTATGTATCATGATGGCATTAATCAAGAAAAAAACTATGTTGTACGTTGGCTTTCTTTTAACATGGGTATAATCCCAGGTGTCGCGATCGGCAAGTCGTTGCAAGTAATAGCTGCTATTGTATTTTCTGCATTATCATTTAAGTTATCGAGAGCCATACTATTGCTTCTAGTATTACTCAATCTTTGGGCAATATTCATCAATTTATTATGAATAAAAACTATCAAATAAATTAAGTTCGTGTGCGAAAAGCACGCACACTTGGACCGCAAACAGCAGCGGCCACTTATTAAAACGTTATGTTTGTAAACCAATCATTGTAAATATTAATAAGGAGAGTAAGAATGGAAATTAATGCTTTACCTAAATACGATATGAGTGACAATCCCACAAATTGCTGTCCGAGATTTAATCCAAAAGGATGGGACGAACAAGAACTTCATTTTAAAGACAAACTGTTTGTGAAAGCAAAAACCAGAAGTATTTTACATGTTCCTATCAATATGAGGTCTGTTTTTCCGAAAACATTTACCGCCATTGAAAAAGCAAATGCAAAAGATGACAACGATTTTATTGTCTTATCTTATGACCCTTCTTCGTGGACTGGAGAACACTATTTCTCAGTTAATAAAAATGTGCCCGGCCAGGAAATGGTTCACATGACGGGTGATTATTTGACAAAGGTGTTTGAGGGTCCTTATAAAAACACACCTAAATGGGAAAAAGAAATGGAAGCATTTGTAGAGAACAAAGGAGAGCATGTTAAAAAAACATATTTTTTCTATACTACATGTCCGAAGTGCGCCAAATTTTATGGTAAAAACTATATGATAGCTGTATCAGAGATTCAATAAGCTCAAGCATAAGAAGGTACTCCAGCCGACACAGAAAGCGGCGCGGCTGAGCTATAACGTTATATCAATGAAAAGACAATATTCTAATCAAACTAGAGGAAACGTTAATGAGTGAGAAAAAGAGAGTTGTTTTGGTAGGATGGGATCCAGAGGTTGTTGATTATAGTAAGTGGCCCGGACTGACAGCAGAAAAGCTTCGCGCTGCCTTGGAAGGTGATCGAGATAATTTAAATACGCTTGGATACGAGGCAGAGTTGCTCTATATCAACGATGCTGATACGGCATAAGAT
>CAWDMF010000044.1:0-51910 GCA_963803185.1 uncultured Gammaproteobacteria bacterium
ACTGACTGGGTCGCGCTGGTGGCAGCGTGCCACTCTCAGTCTCGGTATGCAGAATGCATAAAATCAAAGGGTTTTGCCTGCCAGCTGCCAACTGATAACTGCAAACTTTTTTCAAAACATTCCCAGTCAAAAGAGTTGACCTTCGACCCATTCCCCAGTACACTTTCCGCCCGTTGTAGCAGGGCCTAGAAAGATGATGCTGCAATGTGTGTGTCCCCATCGTCTAGAGGCCTAGGACACCGGGTTTTCATCTCGGCAACAGGGGTTCGACTCCCCTTGGGGACGCCATTATTTTTCGCTTTGAGGTAAAATCCAAAGCTAAAGGCTGGACGAATTTGACGCCATAGTAGGCACAATTCGAACCGGCCTTTTTCATATCTGATTTATGTCTGTAAATATGGCCTTCTGGAGAATATATTGACCACAGCTGTACTCGCGCTTGAAGATGGGAGCCTGTTTTATGGTAAGTCTATTGGCGTTTCCGGTGAAACCGTCGGCGAAGTGGTATTTAATACAGCGATGACAGGCTATCAGGAAATTCTCACTGACCCTTCTTATAGTAAACAAATCGTAACCCTGACCTACCCGCATATTGGTAACGTAGGTACTAATGCTGGTGATGAAGAAGCCAGTGGGGTACATGCCAGTGGCCTGGTGATTCGTGATAGCGCCATGGTGATGAGTAACTGGCGGGGTGAGAAAAGTCTGCATGATTACCTGGTTGACAATAATACGGTTGCAATTTCAGATATCGATACCCGCCGTTTAACCCGCTTGTTACGTGATAAAGGAGCAATGGGCGGCTGCGTAATTGCTGGCGATACCATTGATGTAGCTAAAGCTGCCGCTAGTGCCATAGCAGCGGCCAGGGCATTCACCGGCTTAAAGGGAATGGATTTAGCTAAAGAAGTAACAACTGTCGAAACTTACTCGTGGCTAGACAGTGTCTGGGATCTGGAAACCAATCAACCTGCACAAGCTGTTGAAGCACGGTTTCATGTCGTTGCATACGACTACGGTGTTAAGCGTAATATTCTGCGAATGCTGGTTGAGCGCGGCTGTAAGGTAACCGTGGTGCCGGCGAAAACACCTGCCAGTGAAGTGTTAGCCATGCAACCCGATGGTGTATTTTTGTCTAATGGTCCGGGTGATCCTGAGCCTTGTGACTACGCTATTGAAGCAATTAGACAAATTTTAGAAACTGAATTGCCCGTGTTTGGTATTTGTCTTGGGCACCAGTTATTAGCCCTGGCCTGTGGTGCAAAAACGCAAAAAATGAAGTTTGGCCATCATGGTGCCAATCATCCGGTACAGGATCTGTCGAATAAAAAAGTGTTGATCACCAGTCAGAATCATGGTTTTGCCGTGGATGAAGATAGCCTGCCGGGTAACCTTGAAGCAACGTATCGCTCACTGTTTGATGGCTCTTTGCAGGGCATACACCGTACGGACAAACCGGCATTTGGTTTCCAGGGGCATCCTGAAGCCAGCCCTGGCCCTCATGATATAGCGCCGGTATTTGATCATTTTATTGAGTTGATGAGAGAAAAGTCTTAAAAAGCTTAATTGTCCACAGATGAACGCGAATGGACGCAAATAAAGCTAATGCACGTTAACGCATAAAAACAAGGAGGAATTTTATTATGGAAAATAATTTGTCACGGCGGGTGATTGGTTGTGCGATTGAGGTTAGTAATACGTTAGGGCCTGGTTTCTTTGAGAAGATCTATGAAAAGGCGTTATCTATTGAGTTTGAAAGAAACGGGATATATTTTCAGTGTCAGCAGCCTGTAAATGTAATATACAAAGATAGGCTTGTTGGTGAGTACATTACGGATATTGTCGTTGAAGAAAAATTATTACTGGAATTAAAGGCAGTTTCTGCTTTGTGTAGTGAGCATGAAGCTCAGTTGATGAATTATTTAAAAGCAACAGGCTTGTCAGTTGGCTTATTGCTCAATTTTGGCAAGCCCAAGCTTGGCATAAAACGAATGGTCTGGAATCATAATGAAACAAAAAAAATATAGTATGGTTTGTTTTTATTTGCGTTCATTTGCGTTCGTCATGGACAGTAATGTCGCGGTCGCTTTATCCATCTGTGGACTAAGGTTTTTAATATGCCTAAAAGACATGACATAAACAGTGTTTTAATCATTGGTGCAGGACCGATTGTTATCGGCCAGGCATGTGAGTTTGATTACTCTGGTGCGCAAGCCTGTAAAGCACTTATGGAAGAAGGCATACGCGTTATCCTGGTGAATTCAAATCCGGCGACTATCATGACGGATCCTGAAATCGCTGATTCGACTTACATCGAGCCAATCACCTGGCAAACCGTTGCTGCCATCATTGAAAAAGAAAAACCGGATGTTTTGCTGCCGACTATGGGCGGGCAAACAGCGTTGAACTGTGCACTTGATTTAGACCGCGAAGGTATTCTGGAAAAGTTTGGTGTTGAGATGATTGGCGCCAGCAAAGAAGCCATTGACATGGCGGAAGATCGCGAGCGTTTCAAAAAAGCCATGGAAGAATTAGGGCTGGATATGCCGCGCGCAGCTATAGCGCACAGCATGGAAGAAGCGTATCAGGTTCAGGCCCAGGTTGGTTATCCAACGATTGTCCGTCCTTCATTCACTATGGGTGGCAGCGGTGGCGGTATTGCTTATAACAAAGATGAATTTGAAGAAATATGTCGTCGTGGTCTGGACTTATCGCCAGTCAGTGAATTACTGGTTGAGGAATCTATTCTCGGTTGGAAAGAATACGAGATGGAAGTGGTGCGTGACAAAAATGACAACTGTATCATTATCTGTTCGATTGAAAATCTCGATCCTATGGGCATTCACACCGGTGACTCGATAACCGTTGCGCCTGCGCAAACGCTTACCGATAAAGAATACCAGCTCATGCGTGATGCGTCGGTAGCCGTGTTACGTAAGATCGGTGTTGAAACGGGCGGTTCTAACGTACAGTTTTCCGTGAACCCGGCAGATGGTCGCATGACCATTATCGAAATGAATCCGCGCGTTTCCCGTTCATCGGCGCTTGCATCAAAAGCCACCGGCTTCCCGATTGCGAAAATTGCCGCCAAACTGGCGATCGGTTACACACTGGATGAGCTGCAAAATGAGATTACTGGCGGTGCAACGCCGGCATCATTTGAACCAACTATAGATTACGTAGTCACAAAGATCCCAAGATTCACCTTCGAGAAATTCCCTCAGGCTGAAAACCGACTCACTACGCAGATGAAATCTGTGGGCGAAGTGATGGCAATTGGCCGTACTTTCCAGGAATCACTGCAAAAAGCACTGCGTGGACTGGAAGTGGATATTGATGGCCTGAGCCCTGTGCTTGACCCTGAAATGGCTGAAGATGAAGTTGAGTCGTTCCTTAACCAGGAATTAAGTCTGGCGGGTGCCGATCGTTTGTTATATGTCGGTGATGCTTATCGACGTGGTTATTCAAACGAAAAATTGTTTAACCTGACCAAAATTGATCCATGGTTTTTGGTGCAGATTGAAGATTTGATAAAAGAAGAGCTGGCGCTTGCCGGTAAAGAATTAAATGACTTATCTAAAGATGCGTTGTACCAGCTAAAGCGTAAAGGTTTTTCAGATAGCCGTCTTGCGGGACTGTTGAACATAAGTGAAAAAGTGATGCGAGACTATCGCCATTCTTTAGATATTCGCCCGGTCTATAAACGTGTCGATACCTGTGCCGCAGAATTCTCCACGTCTACCGCTTATATGTATTCCACTTATGAAGAGGAATGTGAATCGGCGGTTGATGACAGAGATAAAATTGTTGTTTTAGGCGGTGGTCCAAACCGCATTGGCCAGGGCATAGAATTTGATTATTGCTGCGTGCATGCTGCCTTCGCCATGCGTGATGATGGTTATGAAACCATTATGATTAACTGTAATCCAGAAACGGTATCAACTGATTACGATACATCGGATCGTCTGTATTTTGAGCCGCTTACATTAGAAGATGTGCTTGAAGTGCTGGATAAAGAAAAACCCAAAGGGGTTATCGTGCAGTACGGTGGTCAAACACCGTTAAAACTGGCGCGTGATCTGGAGGCTGCTGGCGTACCGGTTATTGGCACGACACCGGATTGTATTGATCTGGCGGAAGATCGTGAACGCTTTCAGCAGGTAATTCATGAACTGGGTTTAAAACAACCGCCCAACCGCCTTGCCAGTTCTACTGATGAAGCGGTAGCCGGCGCAGCTGAAATTGGTTTCCCGCTCGTGGTAAGGCCTTCCTATGTATTGGGTGGTCGTGCCATGGAAATTGTGTATAACGAAACTGACCTGAAGTACTACATGAAGAATGCTGTCAGTGTTTCTAATGATGCGCCAGTATTGCTTGATCGCTTTCTTGATGATGCGGTTGAAGTTGACGTAGATGCCATCTGTGATGGTGAGCAGGTATTAATCGGCAGCATCATGGAGCATATTGAGCAGGCCGGTGTGCACTCGGGTGATTCTGCCTGTTCTTTACCGCCATATTCTTTATCGGCTGAAGTCCAGGATCAGTTGCGTGAGCAAACTCGACAGTTAGCATTGAAGCTCGGCGTGGTGGGTTTAATGAATATCCAGTTTGCTATTCAGTTTACCGACCAGGTTGATGGCAGCTCGGGCGAAAATATCTATTTACTGGAAGTGAACCCACGTGCCTCGCGCACCGTGCCTTTTGTTTCTAAAGCAACTGGCGTGCCACTGGCTAAAATTGCGGCACGCTGCATGGCCGGTGTCTCGCTAAAAGAACAGGGCATAAGCAAAGAAGTTGTACCAAAAACTTATGCAGTGAAAGAATCGGTATTTCCGTTTGTTAAATTTCCCGGTGTCGATCCGTTGTTAGGTCCGGAAATGAAATCCACCGGTGAAGTCATGGGTGTCGGTGAAACGTTTGGCATGGCATTTGCTAAAGCACAATTGGGCGCCGGTGTCGACTTGCCAACGAAAGGACGGGTTTTCATTAGTGTGCGCGAACGCGATCGTGGGCATGCCGTTTCCTTGGGTAGAGAATTAGTTGCCAAAGGTTTCGACCTGGTCGCAACCTGCGGTACTGGCGGTGCATTAAAAGAGGCTGGAATCGAATTCAAACAAGTGAATAAAGTCTATGAAGGTCGGCCGCACATTGTGGACATGATTAAAAATGGTGACATCGCCTTAATTATCAATACCACCGAAGGTAAAAAAGCGATAGGGGATTCCTATACTATTCGCGCCTCTGCATTGCAGCATAAGGTAAGTTACACTACCACCATCGCTGGCGCAAATGCCACCGTTAGAGCATTGGATTATTTAGAGGTAAATGTGGTGACACGATTGCAGGATTTGCACGAAAAAATACATAAAGATATTCAACAAGAGACACAAGAGGTCACAGCGTGAACAAAGTGCCAATTACCGTGCAGGGAGCGCAAAAGTTACAGGATGAATTATTACAGTTGAAAAGTGTCGACCGCCCCAAAGTGATTGAAGCCATCGCTACTGCTCGCGAGCACGGTGATTTAAAAGAAAACGCGGAATACCATGCAGCGCGTGAACAACAGGGTTTTATTGAAGGTCGAATTAAAGATATTGAGGGTAAACTCGGCAACGCAACCATAATTGATGTCACTACCGTAAATGCCAATGGTAAAGTTATTTTTGGAGCTACGGTAGATGTTGCTGATGAAGAAACCGGTGATGAACTGACTTATCAGATTGTGGGTGAAGACGAAGCAGATATAAAAAGTAATAAGATCTCAATAGGTTCACCAATCGCACGCGCCTTGATTGGTAAAGAAGAGGGTGATGTTGCAGAAGTGCAAACGCCTGGTGGTTTGCGTTCACTGGAAATTGTTGAGATTCGTTACGTTTAAAAACAATTTTTCCACAGATGAACACGGATAAAAACAGGTCTTATTGTTGCTGCGTTCAGCAGTAACTAATACAATTTTTTTGTTTTTTATCTGCGTTCATCTGTGGACTAACTTTCTTTTGATCTAAAATGCTTATGAGTCTATCAAAAAAACAAATCAAATTTCTGCGTGCAAAATGCCATGATTTAAAGGCTGTCATCATGTTGGGACAAAAAGGTCTGACGGAAGAAGTTTTGAACGAACTGGATAACGCGTTGACCTATCATGAGCTGGTAAAAATAAAACTGTCAGTTGATGATCGTGAAGCGCGAAAACAGATGATTGCCCAAATATGCGATAAAAGTCAGTCGCAAGAAGTGCAGTCGATTGGGAAAACATTGTGTGTATACCGGGTAAATTCTGATAAAGCTATTATTGAACTGCCAAAAGCTTAAGAATTTGTCCGCAGATGAACGCGAATAAACGCAAATAAAAAAATACATTTTTTTAGTTTAGTGTTTATATCATCTTTATTTTGAATGAAGCGTAAATTCTTAAACGGTTGGTGTACAAAATCCTTTCTATCGTCATGATGACAACATGTTTTTAAACTAAAAAAGAATAATTCACTTGTATTTGCGTTCATTTGCGTTCATTTGCGGATAAAATCAGAAAATGGCAAAAAGCAAAAGCAGTAAAACCTGGCTCAAAGAGCATTTCGATGACGAATTTGTCCGCCGTTCGCAGCAGGATGGTTATCGTTCTCGCGCCATTTATAAATTGATTGAGATTGACCAGAAAGACCGCCTGGTTAAACCCGGCATGAGCATTATTGATCTGGGTGCCGCGCCGGGTGGCTGGTCGGAATATTGTGTCAAAAAACTGGGTAAAAAGGGCACAATGGTAGCGCTGGATATTCTGCCAATGGAGCCCATTGAGGGTGTCACCATCATAGAAGGTGATTTTCGAGAAGACCCTGTTTTTGACCAGTTAATGACTGTTATAGATAGTGCTGCGAATAATAGTGGCAAGGTAGATCTTGTAATTTCTGACATGGCCCCCAATATAAGTGGCATGGGTTCTGTTGATATGCCCAGAGCATACTACTTATGCGAATTAGCACTGGAACTTGCGCGGCAGGTGTTAAAACCAGGCGGTGGTCTGCTGGTAAAGCTGTTCCAGGGTGAAGGCTTTGAGGCTTATAATAAGGCACTCAAGTCCAGTTTTTCCAAAGTGGTTATGCGCAAGCCCAGGGCTTCGCGTGCGCGAAGTCGTGAGATTTATGCACTGGCAACTGGCTTTAAAGTGTTGTAAGTTACAAGTATATGTTTGTTTGCCATAATTGGCGAACGTAATCTGGAGTGATCAATTGAACGATCTAGCAAAGAATTTGATTTTATGGGCTGTTATTGCAGTGGTTCTGCTGTCAGTTTTCAGTAATTTTAGTAAGCAGTCTAGCAGTGCGCAAGCCCTGCCGTATTCGACTTATATCCAGATGGTGAAGTCTGGACAGGTTGCACAGGTCAGTATTGAAGGTCGTGATATTAAAGGTAAATCCAATACCGGTAGTATTTTTAAAACCTATAGTCCCGAGACCAGCAATACTGCGATGATCGGTGACCTGCTGGATAATAATGTTGAGATAACGGCCGCACCACCTGAGGGCCAGTCATTATTGATGACCATCTTCATTTCATGGTTCCCCTTCCTGCTGCTCATTGGCATCTGGATATTCTTTATGCGCCAGATGCAGGGCGGTGGCGGTGGTCGTGGCGCCATGTCTTTTGGTAAAAGCAAGGCACGCATGCTCGGGTGAAGACGAAATAAATGTCACCTTTAAAGACGTTGCCGGTGCCGAAGAAGCCAAAGAGGAAGTGGTCGAGCTGGTTGATTTTCTGAAAGATCCTAGCAAATTCCAGAAACTGGGGGGTAAGATTCCCAGTGGCGTTCTGATGGTAGGGTCACCGGGTACGGGTAAAACCCTGCTGGCAAGAGCGATTGCCGGTGAAGCAAAAGTACCATTTTTTACCATTTCGGGTTCTGACTTTGTTGAAATGTTTGTTGGTGTCGGCGCTTCGCGAGTACGTGACATGTTCGAGACGGCCAAAAAACATGCACCATGCATTATCTTTATTGATGAGATTGATGCCGTCGGTCGCCATCGTGGTGCCGGTTTAGGTGGTGGTCATGATGAGCGTGAGCAAACTTTGAACCAGTTGCTGGTTGAGATGGACGGTTTTGAAGGTAATGAAGGCGTTATTGTCATCGCGGCGACTAACCGTCCTGATGTGCTTGATCCTGCATTGTTAAGGCCTGGTCGATTTGACCGTCAGGTGGTTGTGCCTCTGCCGGATATTCGTGGTCGTGAGCAAATTCTTAAAGTACATATTCGTAAAGTGCCTGAAGCTGAGGATGTGAAACTGGCTATTATTGCCCGTGGAACGCCTGGCTTTTCTGGTGCCGATTTGGCTAATCTGGTAAATGAAGCTGCCTTGTTTGCTGCACGTGAGAATAGTAAGTCCGTTAACATGTCTCATTTCGAGCGTGCTAAAGATAAAATCATGATGGGTACTGAAAGGCGTTCAATGGTAATGTCTGAGAAAGAGAAAAAACTGACCGCCTATCATGAAGCCGGGCATGCGATTGTCGGACGCATCGTACCTGACCATGATCCCGTTTATAAGGTCAGTATCATTCCTCGTGGTCGCGCCCTGGGTGTGACCATGTTTTTACCAGAGGAAGATCGTTACAGCCTTACTAAAAGACAGTTGGAAAGTCAGATTTCCAGCCTCTTCGGTGGCCGTATTGCTGAAGAGCTGATTTTCGGTAAAGACAGTGTTACCACCGGTGCTTCAAACGATATTGAGCGTGCAACCGAGATCGCACGTAACATGGTGACCAAGTGGGGCTTGTCTGACCGTCTGGGACCATTGACTTACTCGGAAGACGAGGGTGAGGTTTTCCTCGGCCGTTCGGTTACGCAGCATAAAAATTTAGGTGACGATACCGCACGTATTATTGATCAGGAAGTTCGCAGTTTAATTGATAGTAACTACGAGCGTGCTGAGACCATCTTGAAAGAACGCCTTGACGTGCTGCACGCCATGACTGATGCGCTGATGAAGTACGAAACTATTGATGCGGAACAGATTGAAGCCCTGATGAATCGTAAACCGGTGCCGGCACCAAAAGACTGGATTGAAATGGATGATGATGACGATCTCGGTAGCTCTACCACTGATAAGAAAACGAAAAAGAGTTCTGATGACGGTACCATTGGTGGACCGGCAGGGCAGCATTAAAAGATAGTTTGTAGTTTGCAGTAAAAGCGCAAAATCAAAAACTTTCTAGTTCCCACGCTATGCGTGGGAATTTGTTTTCAGGCGTCAAATAACGGGAAATAAAAAAATTATTTTTGCTTTTTTTGCGTATTTGGCGTTTTTCGCGGATGATATTTTCTTTTCTGTTGTTTAGTTTTTATCTGCGTTCATCTGTGGACTAAATTTCTTTTAACTTCATATGCAACCAATCCTAAACAAAATCCGCTCAGGTCACTGGGTAGTAATGGGTATTTTAAACGTTACCCCTGATTCATTTTCTGACGGTGGCCAGTTCAATCAGCTGGAGAGTGCCGTGAAGCATGCCTTGCAAATGCAAAAACAGGGTGCTGAAGTTATTGATATAGGTGGTGAGTCAACCCGTCCCGGGGCGAAACGGGTATCATTAGATGAAGAATTACAGCGTGTTATCCCGGTCATCGAGAAAATTCGAGAGTTATCCGATGTTGCCATATCGATTGATACCAGTAAGCCAGAAGTTATGCGGGCGGCAATAAAGGCTGGTGCCGACATGGTAAATGATGTTAATGCCCTACAGGCAGAAGGTGCGCTTGAAACTTGTGCGAATTACCAGGTTGCGGTGTGTTTGATGCATAAACAGGGGGATCCACAGACCATGCAGGAAAATCCGCAGTACGTGGATATTATTGACGAAATAAGGCAATATTTAATGGCGCGAGCCAGTTGTTGTGTGAAAGCTGGTATTTACAGTGAAAATATTATTATTGATCCTGGTTTTGGTTTTGGCAAAACGCTGGAAAATAATCTATCTTTATTAAAAGAGCTGCAACAATTTTGTACACTGGATTACCCTGTTTTGGTTGGACTATCCAGAAAAAGCATGTTTGGCATGCTGCTTGATCGAGATGTAGAACAACGGCTGGTCGCCAGTACATCGGCAGCAGTGATTGCTTATCAGAAAGGTGCGCGTTTTTTTCGAGTACATGATGTGGCAGAAACTTGTGATGCGCTAAAATTGTGTGAGGCTACAACTTAGGTATTTAGTATGACAAAAAAATATTTTGGTACAGATGGTATTCGAGGCAAAGTAGGCACTGGTTTAATGACCCCTGAAAAAGTGCTTAAGCTTGGCTGGGCGGTTGGTCGTGTGCTTGCCTCTCATAAAAATGCTAATGGCAGGAACCGTGTTGTCATTGGTAAGGATACTCGTATTTCAGGTTACATGTTCGAATCCGCGCTGGAAGCCGGCCTGTCTGCTGCAGGTGTTGATAGTGACTTGCTTGGGCCGATGCCGACACCGGGAATTGCTTATTTAACGCGAACCTTACGCGCTTCAGCCGGTATTGTTATTAGTGCATCACATAACCCGTTTTACGATAATGGGCTCAAATTCTTTTCTCCACAGGGTGAAAAGCTGGATGATAGTATCGAACATGAGATAGAAGCCATGTTTGAATCTGAAATGAAAATTGTGGATTCCTCAGCACTGGGTAAAGCGCGCCGCATACCTGATGCGCACGGTCGTTATGTTGAAGCCTGCAAAGCGACTATTCCAATGAATATTCGCTTTAATGGTCTGAAAGTGGTGCTTGACTGTTCAAATGGTGCTACCTACGATATTGCACCCAAGGTGTTTACTGAATTAGGTGCTACGGTTATTTCTATGGCAGATCAACCAAATGGTTTGAATATAAACCTGGAATGCGGGTCGACCTACCCGGAACATTTAATTACCCGTGTCAAAAGTGAAGGTGCTGATTTAGGCATTGCTTTTGATGGTGATGGTGATCGCGTGTTAATGGTTGATCATCAAGGTGAAGTGGTTGATGGTGATGAACTGTTATATATCATTGCCTGTTCCCGTTTGAGCGATGGTCAGGATGTAGGCGGTGTTGTCGGTACGCTGATGACAAATCTGGGTATGGAGCTGGCGATAAAAGATTTGGGGCTGGGTTTTGCGCGTAGCCAGGTTGGTGACCGTTACGTATTAGAAACCATGAACGAAAAAGGCTGGACCCTTGGCGGTGAGTCTTCAGGCCATATCATTTGTTTAGACAGGACGACCACCGGTGATGGCACCGTTTCCGCATTGCAGGTAATGGCTTACCTGGCAAAAGAAAAGATGACTTTGTCTGAGGCCAAAGCAGGTATGAACAAGTTTCCACAAATTATGATCAATGTGCCACTGTCGGGTCATTCTGACCCGATGCAGTCCTCAGCAGTGCAACAGGCAGTGAAACAGGCTGAAACTAAACTTAATGGGCGTGGTCGCGTACTGTTAAGAGCATCAGGTACTGAGCCATTGATTCGTGTCATGGTTGAAGGTGAAGATGAGCTTTTAGTTTCACAACTGGCAAATGACATTGCTGCGCAGGTTACTCAAGCTGCTGAAGCAGCTTGAAAAAAGTTGCTAGTTATTAGTTGGCAGTTTGCAGTTATAAACTAAAAATTTTAAGAAAATTCAATACTTTTATGCTTTCTGCCTATTTTTTAATCGCCATAAGTTTATGATTTTGGGCTTTTACTGACAACTGATAACTGCCAACTGCCAACTTTTCCTATAAATACCCATTAGCATTATTGATTTATTGGGTGCTGACAGGTATCCTTCACTCCCTTTAAAACACACATAGAATAAATCGAAGGAACGATTTATCAGGTAAACCCCGAAGGGGTGAGTATTTTGGATGATACGAATAATAAATAAGCGGAGAATATAATGCGTCAGGTAATGGTAGCGGGCAACTGGAAAATGAATGGTTCCAGTGATTCAGTTAACGAATTGATGGCCGGTATCAAAGCAGGCATGGCTTCAGTATCAAAAGCTGAAATGGTTGTTTGTCCGCCTGCGGTTTATATTTCTCGTGTTTGTGAAGCGGCTGATGGAACGGAAATTAAAGTCGGTGCCCAGAATGTCTGCGATCAAGACAAAGGCGCTTTCACCGGTGAGATTTCTGCGGACATGTTAAAAGATGTCGGTTGTGAATATGCCATCATTGGTCACTCAGAGCGTCGTGCATTGTATGGCGAAAGTGACGAGCTGGTTGCCAAACGTTTTGCTGCAGCGCGCCGTAATGGTATTAAACCGATTTTCTGCATTGGTGAAACGCTGGAAGAGCGTGAAGCCGGCATAACTAATGATGTATGTGCGCGCCAGATAGATGCAGTAATTGCCCTGGAAGGTGTTGAAGCACTGGCTGACGGCGTTATTGCCTATGAGCCTGTATGGGCGATTGGTACCGGTAAAGTAGCGACACCTGAGCAGGCGCAGGACGTACATGCTTTTATTCGCGGTAAGATTGCTTCTTTAAACGCAGAAGTTGCTGCTGGTGTACGTATTCTTTATGGTGGCAGTATGAATCCCGGTAATGCAAAAGATTTAATCGGTCAGCCGGATATTGATGGCGGCTTGATTGGCGGGGCATCATTGAAAGCAGAAGATTTTCTAGCGATCGGTCAGGCTGCTGAGTAAGCTGTCGATTAATTTTAAGGTTTTATTTCAAGTTTTGATTTAAGCGGGTTTTTTAGTGGATATTATTCTTCTTGTTTTACATGTTTTTTTATCGCTGGGCATAATTACCCTGGTCTTGCTGCAAAAAGGTGCGGGTGCATCTGCGGGTGCTGCTTTTGGCGGTGGTGGCGCAGGTAGTGTCTTTGGTGCCTCGGGTTCGGCTAATTTTTTAAGTAAAACCACGGCAATTCTTGCAGTAGGCTTTTTTGTTAACAGCCTGGCACTGGCTTACCTGGCAGCAAATCGAGAAGTACAGACGGATAGTGTTATTGATGCATTAATTCAGCCGCCCGTTACTGAAGAAGTAATGGAAGTGCCCGCTGCAGAGGGTGTGCCGGCACTAGAAGGACTGGTCGTTCCTGAAGCTGTGGTTCCGGAAGAAGTGTCTCCAGATGAAGAAGCAGGTGATGTACCTCCGCCTGCAGGTGAGTAGATACTTAGCTGCGTGTAGCATTAATTACTGGCCGATGTGGTGGAATTGGTAGACACGCTATCTTGAGGGGGTAGTGGCGAAAGCTGTGCCGGTTCGACTCCGGCCATCGGCACCAAATTAATTGTTTTAACGGGATTAAGATGGCAGGGATCCGCGTAAAATAAGATAAAAGTAGCGTAGAAAATGTTGCTATATGCTGCCATGGCAATGATTGTTAATACAATCCAGTTGCATTTCCAGCATCCGTGGTGATCATAGTAGAACAACGCATCGTTACACGGATGTAACTTATTAGGGCAATGCATATGTCCATGGATGGACGGTAGTAGGACAACGCAGGAGCGGTTGTCGAGGAGCTATTGCCGAGGAGCAGTTGTCGAAGAGGCAATTGCCGGAAAAAATGTTGGCTGGATAACCGGGTGGTTTCACACATCCGGAAGTTAAAACCAAAGGGTTTCTAATATGCTCGAAAATTATTTGCCAGTACTGATCTTTCTGGTCATCGGCATGCTGGTCGGTGTTGGCGCCATGTTTGTTGGCGGTTTCGTGTTGGCGCCGTCAAAACCTGACGAAGCAAAAAATTCACCATTCGAGTGTGGCTTTGAGGCTTTCGAAGACGCACGCATGAAGTTTGATGTGCGTTATTATCTTGTCGCCATCCTGTTTATTATTTTCGATCTCGAAATCGCGTTTCTCTTTCCCTGGGCAGTAGTGCTCGACAAAATCGGTTTATTTGGTATTTTAGCAATGGCTATATTCCTCGGTATACTGGTGATCGGTTTTATTTATGAGTGGAAAAAAGGAGCGCTGGAATGGGAATAGAAGGCGTTTTAGAAAAAGGTTTTGTTACCACTTCGGCTGATAGCTTAATCAACTGGGCGCGTACCGGCTCGATGTGGCCAATGACTTTTGGTCTCGCCTGCTGCGCGGTTGAGATGATGCAGGCAGGTGCTTCGCGTTATGACCTGGATCGCTTTGGTATGTTGTTCCGTCCAAGCCCGCGCCAGTCAGACGTAATGATTGTTGCTGGTACCTTATGTAACAAAATGGCGCCCGCGCTACGCAAAGTGTATGACCAGATGGCAGAGCCGCGCTGGGTTATCTCCATGGGTTCCTGTGCCAATGGTGGTGGTTATTATCATTACTCTTATTCGGTTGTTCGTGGTTGTGATCGTATTGTGCCGGTTGATATCTATGTGCCGGGTTGTCCGCCAACCGCAGAAGCCCTGTTATACGGTATCCTGCAATTACAGAACAAAATTCGCCGTACCAATACCATTGCCAGGCAGCCTGTGGAATCTGATTCTGATAATTACCAGCCGGTCAAGCATCGTGATGTTACAAGTACATAGGCAGAGCTGAATGAACGTTGAAGAATTATCGCAGGCCCTGGCCACTACCTTTACATCGCTACTGCAGTCTAATGTAGTTGTGCAAAATGATGTGTTTGCTGAAGTAACCATTGAAGTTTTAGCCAAAGATGCGCTTTCTGTTTTTGCAAGGCTGCGCGATGAAACAACACTTAAATTTGAGCAGCTAATTGATGTCTGTGGTGTGGATTATTCTGAATACGGTAGTTCCGAGTGGGCCACTGAATCAAGCTCATCGACCGGTTTCAGTCGCGGTGTTGAACCTGCCACCGGTGCACGTTTACGCTTCGGTGATGATATCGAAGCTACACAGTCAGGCAGGCCGCGTTTTGCCTCGGTCTATCACTTAATGTCGGTAACTTTTAACCATCGACTGCGGGTTCGTGTTTATTGCGAAAATGATGCTGTACCGGTTGTGCCTTCTGTCATTGATCTATGGCCGTCAGCAAACTGGTTCGAACGTGAAGCATTTGATTTGTTTGGTATTATTTATGATGGTCATCCGGATTTACGCCGCATACTAACTGATTACGGTTTTGTTGGTCATCCATTCAGAAAAGACTTCCCGCTTATTGGTCACGTTGAAATGAAATATGACGAAGAGCAGAAGCGCGTAATTTATCAACCTGTCAGCATCGAGCCGCGGGTACTGGTGCCGCGTGTGATTCGTGATGATGCACGCTTCGAAGAGCCAGTTGATGATTCTGTTTCAGCAGCGGCGGAGAGCAGTGATGCCTGAAATTCGTAACTACACCTTAAATTTTGGACCACAACATCCCGCAGCGCACGGCGTATTACGTCTGGTCCTGGAAATGGATGGTGAGGTCATTCAGCGTGCTGATCCGCATGTTGGTTTGTTGCACCGTGGCACTGAAAAACTGGCTGAGTCCAAAGCCCTATAACCAGAGTATCGGTTACATGGACCGGCTGGATTACGTATCGATGATGTGTAATGAGCACGGTTATGTGATGGCAATGGAAAACCTGATGAATATTTCAGTGCCGGAGCGTGCGCAATATATACGTGTCATGTTTGATGAGATCACCCGTATATTAAATCACCTGTTATGGATTGGCGCGCATGCTCTTGATGTTGGTGCCATGACCATGTTCCTTTACGCCTTCCGTGAACGTGAAGATTTAATGGACGTTTACGAAGCGGTATCCGGTGCACGTTTACACGCAACCTATTATCGCCCCGGTGGGGTTGCTCGCGACCTGCCTGATAGCATGCCAAAGTACAAAAAGTCTAAATGGCACAACCAGCGCGAAGTCAATAAATTAAATGAAAATCGTGAAGGCTCGTTACTTGATTTTCTTGAAGACTTTACCAGTCGTTTCCCGACTTATGTTGACGAGTACGAAACACTGTTAACGGATAACCGTATCTGGAAGCAGCGTACGGTTGATATAGGTATTGTCTCACCTGAACGTGCAATGGCGCTTGGATTTACCGGCCCGATGATTCGCGGGTCTGGTATTGCATGGGATCTGCGTAAGAAACAGCCATACGAAGTTTACGACAAAATGACTTTTGATATCCCTGTCGGCAGCAACGGTGATTGTTACGACCGCTACCTGGTACGTATTCAGGAAATGCGTGAGTCAAACCGTATTATCGAACAATGCATAAACTGGCTACGTGAGAATGATGGTCCGGTTATAACTGAAAATCAGAAGATTGCACCGCCAAAACGTGAAGAAATGAAAGCGGATATGGAATCGCTGATTCATCACTTCAAACTATTTACTGAAGGTTTTTGTTTGCCCGAAGGCGAAGCTTATGCCGCAGTCGAGCATCCAAAAGGTGAATTTGGTTGTTACCTGGTTTCTGATGGTGCTAACAAACCTTATCGTTTAAAAATTCGCGCACCTGGCTTTGTTCACCTGTCTGCATTAGATGAAATGGTGAGCGGGCATATGCTGGCCGACGTGGTTGCGATAATCGGAACGCAGGATATCGTGTTTGGTGAGGTTGATCGATAATGGTGGCTACAACAATAAAAGTAGAATCAGTAGAAATGACAGAGCTATCAACGCATGCTCGTGAAGAAATTGACGAACTGTTATCGCATTTTCCTTCCGACCATAAAAAATCAGCATTGTTAGGTGCGCTTAATGTAGTGCAGCATGAAAATAAAGGTTACTTAACTGAAGAGTTGATGTCAGCTGTTGCAGATTATCTGGGCCTGGCAAAAATAGAAGTATACGAAGTTGCCAGTTTTTATTCGATGTACGAATTAAAACCGGTGGCAAGAAATAATGTTGCGATTTGCACTAACATTTGCTGCATGTTAATGGGCTCACAAACCATTGTTGATCACGTTGAGAAAAAGTTAAACATTAAGATAGGTGAAAGTACCGATGATGGTCGCATCTATCTCAAAAAAGAAGAAGAGTGCCTTGCAGCCTGTGCCGGTGGTCCAATGATGCAGGTCAACCACGTTTATTATGAAAATCTTACTCCTGAAAAAGTGGATGAGATCTTAGATGGTCTGGAGTAACGGGTCTTATGTCATCAGCTAACCCCCATAATAATCAAGTTAAACCCGAAGTGACCAGGCCAGAGCTTAATACCAGAAACGAGCAGGTGTGTTTTGCCACGCTGCAGTTTGAGGATACGCCGTGGTCATATGATAACTACCTGAAAACAGGTGGTTATAAGGCGTGGAGAAAAATTCTTAAAGAAAAGATCTCACCGGAAGATGTGGTTGAGGAAATTAAAAAATCCGGATTACGTGGTCGTGGTGGTGCCGGTTTTCCGACCGGTCTGAAGTGGAGCTTTATGCCGCGGACTGCACCAGTGCAAAAATACCTGGTTTGTAACTCAGATGAGTCTGAGCCCGGTACCTGTAAAGACAGAGAAATTCTACGTTATAACCCGCATGCATTAGTTGAAGGCATGGCGATCGGCTGTTATGCCATGGGTGCAACTGCAGGTTACAACTATATGCGCGGTGAATTTATGGATGAGCCGGCAATTCATTTTAAGCAGGCACTGGCCGAGGCCTATGAAAATGGTTTGCTGGGCGAAAACATTTTAGGTAGCGATGTAACAATTGATCTACATGCTTCGTTAGGCGCCGGTGCTTATATCTGTGGTGAAGAAACGGCGCTATTAAATTCTCTGGAAGGTAAAAGAGGATTGCCGCGTTTTAAACCGCCGTTCCCGGCAAACTTTGGTCTCTACGGTAAGCCAACAACGATTAATAATACCGAAACCCTTTCATCTGTTCCTGCCATTATGCGTAATGGTGGTGAATGGTTTCAGAACCTGGGCATTCCAAACAGTGGCGGCGTTAAATTGTTTTCGATTTCCGGCCATGTCAATAACCCGGGTAACTTCGAAATTCCAATGGGTACATCATTTGCCGAGCTGTTAGAAATGGCCGGCGGCGTAAAAGATGGTCGCAAACTGAAAGCGGTTATACCGGGTGGCTCATCCGTGCCTGTGGTGCCGGGCGATATCATGATGCAGGCAAATATGGATTATGATTCCATCGTGGCGGCGGGTTCGATGTTAGGTTCCGGTGCGGTGATCGTGATGGATGAAACCACTGATATGGTGCAGGCGTTGCGTCGCATCTCACAATTCTACTTTTCAGAATCCTGTGGTCAATGTACCCCGTGTCGTGAAGGTACCGGCTGGTTGTACCGCATGCTGACGCGCATTGTTGATGGCAAGGGCATGATGGCTGATCTCGATAAACTCGATGACGTTGCCAGCAAGATCGAAGGCAGAACGATCTGTGCTTTGGGTGATGCGGCTGCCATGCCAGTACGCAGTTTCCTGAAACATTACCGCAATGAATTTGAATATTATATTGAACACAAACACAGCATGGTTAAGGCGGCATAATGTCAGAAGCTACTGAGGACATGGTAACAATTACTGTCGACGGACAGGAAATACAGGCACCCAAAGGGGCGATGCTGATTGAAGTTACTGACGCAAAAAATATAAAAGTGCCACGTTTTTGTTATCACAAGAAACTGGCTATTGCGGCAAACTGCCGTATGTGCCTGGTCGAGGTTGAAAAAGCGCCGAAACCATTGCCTGCCTGTGCCACACCGGTAATGGAAGGCATGGTTGTGCACACACAATCAAAATATGCAAAAGATGCACAAAAATCAGTGATGGAATTTTTGCTGATCAACCATCCACTGGATTGTCCTATCTGTGACCAGGGTGGTGAGTGTGAATTACAGGATGTCGCTGTTGCTTATGGCGAGAACGTATCACAATACGTTGAGTCAAAACGTGTTGTACTTGATAAAAGTATCGGTCCATTGATAACTACCGAGTTAACCCGTTGTATTCACTGTACCCGTTGTGTGCGTTTTGGTCGTGAAATTGCAGGTATCCGTGAACTGGGTATGACTGGTCGTGGTGAACATGTGTTAATTTCTACCTTTGTCGATGAATGTGTAAATTCAGAAATGTCGGGCAATGCCGTTGATGTTTGTCCTGTGGGTGCATTAACAGCAAAACCTTCACGTTTCAAAGGTCGCGCCTGGGAAATGATGCAGCACAAAACCATCGCACCACATGACTGTATCGGTTCAAACGTTTATGTGCACACACTGCGTGGCGAAGTTGTCCGTGTCGTGCCCTGTGAAAATGAAGCGATTAACGAAGTCTGGTTATCCGACCGTGACCGCTTCAGTTATGAAGGCGTTGACAGCGATGATCGTTTGACCACGCCGATGATTAAACGTGATGGTCAGTGGCAGGCCGCTGGCTGGGATGAGGCGTTACAGCTGGTTGCCGACAAGTTTAAATCCGTTGCTGCTAAGCTGGCAGAATTAAAGGCACAGCAACTTGCGGCAGAAGCGACTGCTGCAGAAACAGGTGCTGAAGACACTTCAGGTTCTGCTGACACTGAAAGTATAGAGCCGGTCGATGAAAAAAATGTGGCGGAAATGGCGGCCCTGGTGTCTGCTAACGCAACCCTGGAAGAGCAATACTTAACACAAAAATTATTGCGTGGTCTGGGGAGTGGTAATATTGATTTTCGTCTGCGTCAGTCTGATTTCTCCGATCAGGATATTGCACCGGTAATGCCATGGTTAGGCCAGAACATTGAACAGCTTGAAAAGCTTGATGCCGCCTTGTTGATTGGTTCCAATGTCCGTAAAGAACAACCCATTGCAAGCCTTCGGTTACGCAAAGCTGCCGTTAATAATAATGCGCAGATTTCGTTTGTTAATCCTCGACAATATGATTTTAACTTCCCACTAGCGAATAACATTTCAGTTGCACAGCAGCACATGGTCGCTGAGCTTGCTGGTATTGTGGCAGCTGTATACCAGTTAAGTGGTAACGCATTGCCAAAAAACATATCTGCTGCGGTTGCAAAAGTCGCTGCCAATGAATCACATAAAGCCATTGCGAAACAGCTAACAGATGCTGAGGCTGCCAGCGTTATACTAGGTAACAGCGCACAAATGCATCCGCAGTTTTCTGTTTTACGGGTATTAGCAGAAGCCATCGCTCGCGAGACTAACAGCACTTTTGGTTATTTGACCGATGGCTGTAATGCAGCGGGTGCCTGGCTGGCCGGCGCGGTTCCTCATCGCGGTGCAGGTGGTACAAGCGATGATGTTGTTACCGGTAAAAATCTGGCAGACCTTATGTCAGATGCGGCAAATGAGAAACTTGCAGCATGTCTACTGGTAAATATTGAACCGGATACTGATGCCAGCAATGCAAATAAACTATTGGCGATGTTAAAACAGGCTGATTTTGTGGTTTCAGTTTCAGCATACAATTCTGCATCGGTGAAAAGTGTTGCAGACGTCATGTTGCCAGCAGCGAGTTTTATGGAAACCTCAGGCACTTATGTAAATGTAGAAGGTTTCTGGCAGAGCTTCAAAGGTGTGGTTAAACCTAAAGGGGGTTCGCGACCAGCATGGAAAATCTTACGTGTGCTGGGTAACCTGGCAGGGCTTGATGGTTTTGATTATTTTTCTTCAGACGATGTGAAGAAAGAAGTTCGCTCGATGTGTGAGTCCATTGAATTGTCGAATGCGATAGCTAAGGCTGGCACGGTTAAAATTAATTCTGCTGCAAAAGGTATTTATCGTTCATCCGATGTACCGATGTACGCGACTGATGCCGTTGTACGTCGTGCTGCTTCGTTACAGAAAACAGTTGATGCGCAAACAATGTGTGCACGGCTAAACAGCGCTGAAGCCGAGCGCCTTGGTGTGAGTTCGGCTACAACGGTTACTGTGAAGCAGGGCGATAACAGTATGGTTTTAACGCTGGTTATTGATGAAACCATCCCTGATGAATCTGCATGGATCCCCTCTGCGCTAGAGGGTAACGATTTACTCGGTGTCGCGTTTGCAGAGGTTACTGTTGAAGCGGAAATGTCAGAGGTTGCAGGCGGATGAATGAAATGATGAATAACTTGCTCAGCTTCGGCCTGGAAATCTGGAACTGGTTTCCAGCAGACTGGCAAACTTTATTATTAATCCTGGGCAAGATTGTGCTGATTCTTGTACCACTGATGATCTGCGTGGCTTATATTACCTATGCCGAACGTAAGATTATCGGTTATATGCAAATTCGTATTGGCCCTAACCGTGTCGGTTTCCGTGGCTGGTTGCAGCCCATCGCTGATGCGATGAAGCTGATGTTTAAAGAAGTCATTATTCCAACAAAATCAGATAAGTATCTGTTTTTAGTTGCACCGGTATTATCCATTATGCCAGCGCTAGCGGCGTGGGCGGTGATACCTTTTGATCGCGGTATGGCGTTAACGGAGGTGAATGCCGGTCTGCTTTATGTGCTGGCACTGACTTCAATAGGCGTGTACGGCGTAATTATTGCCGGATGGGCATCAAATTCTAAATACGCTATCTTAAGCTCGTTACGTGTCGGTGCACAGATTGTTGCTTATGAAATTGCCATGGGGTTTGCGCTGGTTGGTGTCCTGATGGCGAGTGGCAGCCTGAACATGAGTGATATTGTTGAAGGACAGTCCGGTGGTATCGGCAGCTGGTATATCTGGCCTTTATTGCCAATGTTCTTTGTTTATTTTATTTCTGGTGTAGCAGAAACCAACCGGGCACCGTTTGACGTGGCCGAAGGTGAGTCTGAAATTGTTGCCGGTTTCCACGTTGAATATTCAGGTATGGCATTTGCTGTTTTCTTCCTTGCTGAATACGCCAACATTATTTTAATTTCTGCTTTAACGGCATTGCTGTTCCTCGGTGGCTGGTTGTCACCGTTTGAAGGTTTTCTGGATGAAGGCCACTGGTTAGCGGCAACAAGTTTATTCTGGTTCTTTGCCAAAGCCTGTATTTTTGCCTTCTGTTTCCTCTGGTTCCGTGCAACTTTCCCGCGTTATCGTTACGACCAGATTATGCGTCTGGGATGGAAGGTATTTATTCCTGTCACGATTGTCTGGCTGTTTGTTGAAGCGGTGATGGTGGTGGCTGAGGTTGGCCCCTGGGCTGTTTCCAGCACTCTGACAGGGGCAGTGTAGGGTGACGACTATGAATACAATAAAACATTTTTTCAAAAGCTTTCTGTTCTGGGAATTGTTAAAAGGTTTGAGCGTTACCGGTAAATACCTGTTTGCAAGAAAAATTACTGTTCAATACCCGGAAGAGAAAACACCGATGTCGCCACGTTTTCGTGGTCTGCATGCCCTGCGTCGTTATGCCAATGGTGAAGAACGTTGTATTGCCTGTAAGCTGTGTGAAGCAGTTTGCCCGGCATTAGCCATTACCATTGATTCAGAAGAACGTGAAGATGGCTCGCGCCGTACTACACGTTACGACATTGATTTGTTCAAATGTATTTATTGTGGTTTTTGTGAAGAAGCCTGTCCAGTGGACTCCATTGTAGAAACGCATATTTTTGAATATCACTTTGAAGAGCACGGCACGCAGATAATGACTAAAGAAAAGTTGCTTGAAATTGGCGATAAATACGAAGCAGAAATTGCTGCCAACAAACAGGCGGATGCAGCTTACCGCTAGGAATGACCATGACGATTACTGATTTTTTATTTTTTGCCTTTGCCGGTGTCACAATTGCCGCTGCTTTAGGTGTGGTGGCATCTAAAAATCCGGTGCACTCTGCGTTATTTTTAGTGCTGACCTTTTTCAGTTGTTCCGCAATCTGGCTGATGCTGGAAGCAGAGTTTTTAGCTATTACCCTGGTGCTGGTTTATGTCGGTGCAGTAATGGTGCTGTTCCTGTTCGTGGTGATGATGCTGGATATCAATGTGGCAAAAATGCGAGAGGGGTTTGTATCCTATCTTCCTGTAGGTATTTTGTTTGCCTTTTTGATGCTGGCAATTATGGTTTATGTTGTTGGCCCGGTCGGTCCGGATGTGATGGGCACTGCCGCGCTTGATAATGCAGTGGTACACGCCTCGGATTACAGTAATACTGAAGCCCTGGGTGAAATCCTTTATACCGATTATGTGCTGGCTTTTGAAATTGCTGCGGTTATTTTATTAGTAGCGATTATTTCAGCCATTTCCTTAACGCTGCGCAGACGGCCGAAAACAAAATACCAGACACCGGCGAATCAAATTAAAGTTAAACGTGATGATCGTCTTAAAATCATCGATTCAGATGCCGAGGTACTGAAATGATCGGTTTAACCAGTTACTTAACCCTGGCGGCAATTTTATTCGCCATCAGTGTGGCCGGTATTTTTCTTAATCGAAAAAACATTGTGGTTTTATTGATGTGTATTGAATTAATGTTGCTTGCAGCCAATATTAATTTTATTGCTTTTTCGCATTATCTAAATGATTCAGCAGGTCAGGTTTTTGTTTTCTTTATTTTGACGGTTGCAGCTGCTGAGGCGGCCATCGGTCTGGCCATTCTTGTTGTATTATTCCGTACTCGTCGAACCATTGATGTCGAAGAACTCGACGTTTTAAAAGGATAAGCCTGGTGGACTCTATGATGGATAAACTATATCTCGGCATTCCCCTGGCTTCACTTTTTGGTGCCATCATTGCTGGTTTCTTTGCTGCGCAAATTGGTCGCAAGGGTGCACACACGGTTACAATACTGGGTGTAGGTACGTCATTTGTGCTGTCATTGATGGCATTAAATCATCACGTGTTTGATGGTGCGCCGGCTTATAATCATTCTGTATATGAATGGATGGTGTCAGACGGTATTCGTTTTGAAGTGGGTTTCCTGATTGATAATTTAACCGTGATGATGATGTCGGTGGTTACTGGTGTCTCCTTAATGGTGCATATATACACCATCGGTTACATGGAAGATGATTTACATAACTGGCCAAAAGAAAGTCTTTCCGGTACTAATTCTTACCAGCGTTTCTTCAGTTACATCTCATTGTTTACCTTCTCCATGCTGATGCTGGTGATGTCAAATAACTTTATGCAACTGTTCTTTGGCTGGGAAGCAGTGGGGCTGGTTTCATACCTGTTAATTGGTTTCTGGACGGTACGTCCAACAGCCGTGTATGCAAATTTAAAAGCGTTTTTAGTAAACCGCGTGGGTGATTTTGGCTTCATTCTGGGTATTGCTGCTGTTGTTATGTATACCGGCAGCCTGGATTATTATGAAGTGTTTGCCCAGGCTGAGGTTATCTCATCTCAAACCATGAGTATTTTCTCTGGCACTGAGTGGAGTGTTATCAGCGTTATCTGTATCTTGCTGTTTATTGGTGCCATGGGTAAATCAGCGCAAATTCCTTTACATGTCTGGCTACCTGATTCAATGGAAGGCCCAACGCCGATTTCTGCTTTGATTCATGCTGCCACCATGGTGACTGCGGGTATCTTTATGGTGACACGCATGTCGCCGCTGTATGAATGGTCTGATGCAGCGTTAAGCTTTATTATCATTATCGGTGCCCTTACTGCCTTCCTCATGGGGCTGGTAGGCATCGTACAGAACGATATTAAACGTGTTGTTGCTTATTCTACCTTGTCGCAGTTAGGTTATATGACAGTAGCACTGGGCGCGTCTGCTTATTCAGCTGCTGTGTTCCATCTGATGACGCATGCGTTCTTTAAAGCACTGCTGTTCCTCGCTGCCGGTTCGGTCATTATTGCCATGCATCACGAACAGGATATACGCAAGATGGGTGGCCTTAAAAAATATATGCCGATTACTTACTGGACATCCTTAGTCGGTTCCTTAGCGTTAATTGGTTTCCCCGGTTTTTCCGGTTTCTTCTCTAAGGACGGCATCATTGAAGCGGTTCACCATTCAAGCATTCCCGGTGCTGAGTTTGCATATTATGCTGTGCTATCCGGTGTCTTTATTACCGCGTTTTATTCTTTCCGTATGTTCTTCCTGGTATTTCATGGTAAAGAACGTATGGATAAGCACACCAAAGAACATTTACATGAATCGCCCTGGGTGGTTACTGTGCCATTGATCATGCTGGCAATTCCTTCGGTCTTTCTCGGTGGCTTGACTATCGGCGATATGTTGTTCGGCGATTATTTTGGCAGTGCGGTTTACATTGCAGAAAATCATAACGGACTGGCAGAAGTCGGTAAACATTTCCATGGTGCCTGGGCATTTGTGGAACATAGCTTTTCAGGATTGCCAGTTTACCTGGCGGCAGCCGGTGTTTTCTCAGCCTGGTTTATTTACATGAAGCAACCGGATATTGCAGTCAACCTGAAACAGCGTTTTATTATTCTGTATAACCTGCTTGACCGTAAATACTACTTCGATGATTTCAACTCAGCAGTATTTGGTGGTGGCAGTCGTAATCTGGGTGAGCGTTTATGGCAGCTTGGTGATGTAAAATTTATCGATGGTGTACTGGTTAACGGCTCGGCCAGACTCGTCGCCTGGTTTGCCGGGGTAACACGTCAGCTGCAAACGGGTTATCTTTACCATTATGCGTTTGCCATGATTATTGGTGTGTTATTTCTGATGGTAATGGGGCTGTTCGTTTGAAGCAATGAATAGTGAAAAATGAACAATAAAAAACAAAAAACGAATAACGGCTATGGGACGATGAAGAATTATTCATTATTAACTACTCATTATTTATTTATTTCAAGGAAATCCCATGTTTGCTGATTTACCATTATTAAGCTTGGTTGTCTGGTTGCCGATTCTCGGTGGCGTGGCTGTTCTGTTGTCTGGTGACAAAGGTGATGCTAATGGTGTTCGTGTTTTATCTCTGGTTATATCCATTGCTACCTTTGTCTTAAGTTTAGGTTTGTATAACGGATTTGATTCCTCGACTTCTGCCATGCAGTTCGTTGAAAAAGCGTCATGGATTCCCGCATATAATATCAATTATCATTTTGGTGTGGATGGTTTCTCCATGCCATTAATTATCCTTACCACCTTCACCACAATTTTAGTTGTACTTGCAGGCTGGGAAGTGATCAAGAAAAAACCGTCACAATACCTGGCGGCATTCCTTATTATGGAAGGCCTGATGGTGGCGGTTTTTGCTGCACTGGATGCCATTTTCTTCTATGTTTTCTGGGAAGCGATGCTGGTCCCGATGTTTATTCTTATCGGCGTCTGGGGCGGTGAACGTCGTGTCTACGCTACCATCAAGTTCTTTATCTATACATTTATCGGCTCTGTATTTATGCTGGTAGCGTTGATCTATATGTATTACAAGGGCGGAAGTTTTGCGATATTGGATATGCATATGCTGAAGCTAACGCTTAACGAGCAAATTTTGATTTTCCTTGCCTTCCTCGCTGCCTTTGCGGTGAAAGTACCGATGTGGCCGGTGCATACCTGGTTACCGGATGCGCATGTGGAAGCACCAACAGGTGGTTCGGTAATACTGGCTGCTATCATGTTGAAAATTGGTGGTTACGGTTTTATTCGTTTTAGTATGCCAATCACACCGGATGCTGCACACTCACTCGACTGGTTGATTATTTTCATGTCGCTGGTTGCCGTGGTTTATATCGGTTTTGTTGCGCTGGTTCAAAGAGACATGAAGAAACTGGTGGCGTATTCATCAATTGCGCACATGGGTTTTGTTACTTTAGGTCTGTTTGTTGTATTCCAGATTTGGGAAAACCCAAACATAACTGCCGGTGGTGGTGCGGCACTTGCGGTTGAGGGCGCGATGATCCAGATGATTTCACATGGTTTCATCTCAGGTGCCATGTTCCTGATGATCGGTGTGTTATACGATCGCATGCATACCCGCGAAATCAATGCTTACGGCGGTGTTGTCCATACCATGCCAGTGTTTGCTGCCTTTGCTGTGTTCTTCTCAATGGCGAATGCGGGCCTGCCTGGCACATCGGGTTTTGTTGGTGAGTTCATGGTGATTATTGCCAGCTTCCAGGCAAACTTCTGGTATGCCTTCCTGGGAGCGTTAACCCTTATCCTGGGTGCGGCTTATACCCTGTGGATGGTGAAGCGTGTTTTCTATGGTGAGATTGCAAACGAAGGTGTGCGTGCATTAAAAGATCTTAACTCGCGTGAATTTGGCATTATGACTATATTGGCGATAGCTGTTTTAGTTTTAGGTTTATGGCCCGCACCGGTAGTCGACGTGATGCACGCTACTGTTGAAAACTTCCTGCAACAGGTTGCCCAATCGAAACTTTAACGGCAAAGTGGTAGTTCTGGGAAAGACTAAATAATTAAAGCTGAATTGACTAGATTAGAAAGATTAAGACTGGATAGATATAAAGTGTTGCATAAGTATTCAGCGTTATTTACTTTCTCGACACGCCGTAAATACGTCCCTGCAGGCTTGACGGTAGCATCCATGCTAGCGACAGTCTCAAAACCAAATAACGGTGAATACTTATGCAACGATTAACAGGACCGGATAAATAAGCATGACACTTGAATCACTAAATATAGCTATCGCATTGCCAGAAATCTTTTTGCTAACCATGGCCTGCCTGATACTGGTGGTAGATGTATATCTGCCGCAGGAAAGAAGAAACTTTACCTATGTGTTAACACAGTTATCAATGATTATTACCCTGGCACTGGTACTGGCTAATCAAAGCGATGTGCGCGTTCTGGCTTTTAATGATTTATTTGTCCAGGATGCGATGGCGGATGTGCTTAAATTATTTATTTTGATTATCAGTTTTGGTGTATTTGTTTATTCGAGAGAATACTTGCAGCAGCGTAATATTTTCAAAGGCGAGTTTTATGTTCTTGGTCTGTTCAGTATTGTAGGTATGATGCTGATGGTGTCGGCAAATAATCTGCTAATGTTATATTTAGGTCTGGAACTGCTGTCCCTTTGTTTATATGCGCTGGTTGCCTTCAGTCGCGATAACGGCAACGCTTCAGAAGCTGCCATGAAATATTTTGTGTTAGGCGCTATTGCCTCTGGTATGCTGCTTTATGGTATGTCCATCCTTTATGGTCTATCAGGAAGCCTGCAGTTGTCAGAGATTGCGCAAGCCGTTTCACAGGCGGAAGGTGCGCAAAATATTGGTATGGTGTTTGCCCTGGTCTTTATTGTGGTTGCACTGGCATTCAAACTGGGTGCGGTACCTTTTCATATGTGGGTGCCGGATGTTTATCATGGTTCACCAACCGCGGTTACTGCGCTAATCGGGACCGCGCCTAAACTGGCGGGTTTTGCCATGTTTATGCGTTTGCTGGTAGAAGCATTAGGTGGCTTACAGGCAGACTGGCAACAGATGATTATTGTATTAGCTGTGTTATCACTAGCGGTCGGTAATATCATCGCTATTGCGCAGACTAATCTTAAACGTATGCTGGCGTATTCTACCATCTCACATGTCGGATTTATTTTATTGGGTATTCTGGCTGGTACCGCAGAAGGCTATTCTACTGCAATGTTCTACACCATTTCGTATGCCATGATGTCTTTAGGTGGCTTCGGTATAATTATGTTAATGGCACGTCAGGGTTTTGAGGCCGATAACATTGCTGATCTGGCGGGTCTGAATCAGCGCAGCCCCTGGTACGCTTTTATCATGATGATTTTAATGTTGTCCATGGCGGGTGTTCCTCCTACCGTGGGTTTCTGGGCAAAGCTTGCGGTTTTAACTGCAGTGATTGATGTTGACCTGATATGGATGGCGATCATCGCTGTGTTCTTCTCAATCATCGGTATTTTCTATTATCTGCGTATTATTAAAGTGATGTACTTTGATGACGCCGTAGATGCCCAGCCATTGGAATGCGGTCGTGATATGCAAATTGCACTAAGTACAAATGGCCTGGCTATTCTTGCTTTGGGTATTTACCCAGCGGCATTGATGTCACTTTGTGTGTCAGTTTTTAGTGGTTAATTACTGACTCAAAGAAAAAAGCTGTTTCTCAGCGAATAACGCAAATAACGCTTTTTTTGTGTTTAAATACTTCGCGGCTTTTACGTTTTTCGTGGATTAAATTTTTTTTGTATTTTTTGTTCTTATATTTCCCGTTTATTTGTCTTAGCGCCTTGCATTTGTACGTGTAAGTCCGTAGTATTCGCCACTTGTTGTTGCGGGGTGGAGCAGTCTGGCAGCTCGTCGGGCTCATAACCCGAAGGTCGTAGGTTCGAATCCTGCCCCCGCTACCAAAATTTGTTTTCTTGGTAGCATAGATGTACCGGAGCCTGGTTTCGGAGTTCTATTGTGGTCAAGAATTTTGGAAAGGCTCCGTTTACGGGGCCTTTTTGTTACTGGCAATAACATTATTTTGACCAGTACGCTGTTGGAATTGTAAGAGCTGAATGAGAAAAGAGCAGACACATTTGTGGGAATTATTTGAGCCGGTGGTAAATGGCATGGGTTTCGATTTGATTGAAATCGAGCACTTTCCCAATCCGAAACACGGTGTGCTGCGGCTTTTTATTGATAAACCTGTGGGTTCTGATGTTGAAGGCGTGGTGATTGAAGACTGTTCAGCAGTGAGCCGTCAAATCAGTGCGTTGATTGATGTTGAAGACCCGATACGGGGCCAGTTTAACCTGGAGGTTTCATCGCCGGGTTTAGACCGACCACTGCGACGGTTACAGGATTTTCAGCGTTTTACCGGTTCACTGGTTAAATTAAAAACAGTGATGCCGTTGCAAGGTCAGCGAAACTTTAAAGGACGGCTGCTGGAAGCTAATGAGGATGTTGTTGTTATAGAAACGGATGCTGAAGAAATCAGTTTGCCAATGAACGCCATTGAAAAGGCGCGCATTGTTCCAGAGTATTAGCTGGAACAATAAGACTTTTCCCCGGATCAGTTGATCGCTGTATGGCTGCAGCGTATTAGTGCAGGGCAGCCGGCAGTTGCTGAAGGATAATAGCTTGCACCGACAGGGTGACAGGTGATATTGAAAAAACAGGGCATTGATGAAAGTGCCAGTAGTTACAAATTATTTGTTGTTAATAAACATCGCTGTTTTATAAACAGCTCGTTATTTATGAGGGTTTAAACCATGAGCAAGGAAATTCTCTACGTTGCTGATGCCGTTTCAAATGAAAAAGGCGTTGATAAAGAGATTATATTTGAGGCCATCGAGGCAGCACTTGCTACCGCTACGCGTAAGAAATACGGTAAAGATATCGAAGTACGTGTAGCCATAGATCGCGAGACGGGTGACTACGATACTTTTCGTCGCTGGTTAGTCATCGATAATGAGGGCCCGATGGAAAACCCCTTAGGTGAAACCACGCTGGACGCTGCCTTAATAGATGACCCGGAAATTAAAATCGGTGATTATGTTGAAGAGCAGATTGAGTCTGTAGAATTTGGTCGTATTGCGGCACAGACCGCGAAGCAGGTCATCGTGCAGAAAGTGCGCGAAGCTGAACGTGAACGTGTGGTCGAAGCTTACACAGGTCGTGAAGGTGAGCTGGTAATGGGTACGGTGAAACGGGTAGAGCGCGGTAATGTCTACCTGGATTTAGGCAGTGGCGTTGAAGGTTTTATTCCTAAGTCTGACATGATTCCTCGTGAAGCGGTGCGTCCGGGAGATCGCCTGCGAGGTTATTTAAAAGAAGTGCGTTCAGAAACACGTGGCCCACAATTGTTTATCAGTCGTACTGCCCCCGAGTTTCTGGTTGAGCTGTTTAAGCTTGAAGTGCCGGAAGTTGATCAGGGCATGATCGAAATCATCGGCGGTGCTCGTGATCCGGGTTCACGTGCAAAAATTTCTGTAAAGGCACTGGATAGCCGGATTGACCCTGTTGGCGCGTGCGTCGGTATGCGTGGTTCGCGCGTGCAATCAGTATCGAATGAAATAGGTGGTGAACGTGTAGATATTATTCTTTGGGATGATGACCCGGCACAGTTTGTTATTAATGCCATGTCACCGGCTGAGGTACTTTCCCTGGTGGTTGATGAAGAAGCCAATAGCATGAATATTGCAGTTGATGAAGAAAAGCTTGCCATGGCGATTGGTCGTGGTGGTCAGAATATTCGTCTTGCCAGTGAATTGACGGGTTGGGTGTTGAATGTCATGACTGAGCAGGAAGCTGAAACGAAAACGGCTGAAGAAGGTGCGAAGTACCTGGAAGTCTTTACTGAGCACCTGGATGTGGATACTGAAGTGGCTGAAATCCTGGTGGCAGAAGGTTTTTCAACGATTGAGGAAGTGGCTTACGTACCTGAGTCTGAATTGTTAAGTATCGAAGAATTTGACGAAGATATCGTTGCTGAGTTACGTAACCGCGCCAGTGATTACCTGTTAACGCAGGCAATTATGACTGAAGAAGTACTGGAAAATAACAAACCAGAGGACGACCTGTTAACCATGGATGGCATGAATAACGAACTTGCTAACCTTTTGGCAGTAAAAGGTATCTGTTCGATGGAAGACCTTGCCGAGCAGGCGGTTGATGAATTAATGGAAATTGAAGGAATGGATGAAGCACTTGCTTCTGAGCTAATCATGACTGCACGTGCACCATGGTTTGCAGAAGAAAAGCAGGTAGTAGCAGAAGAATAATATGACTGAAATAACTGAGATTATTTACTGAGATAATTTATGGCTGAAGTAACAGTAAAACAACTAGCAAGTGTTGTTGGCACACCAGTAGAACGTTTACTTGAACAGATAAAAGATGCGGGTCTGGCGATTGATGCACCTGATGCATTAATATCTGATGCAGACAAAATGACCTTGTTGGGTTTTTTAAGGGGGCAGCACGGTAAGGATAGCAGTGTTGATGCTGGCAGCAAACCGCATAAAATTGCGTTAAAACGTAAATCGGTGAGTGAAGTAAAAGTCAGGGGTACGGGTAAGAGACCTGTTTCCATTGAAGTTCGCCGTAAACGCTCAATTTCTCGTCCGGTGGTGCAGGAAACGACAGCAGATAGCACAGACACTGCCGAACAGGAAATACCAGCTGAAATCACAGAATTAGAAAAACTCCGCGCTGATCAGGCGCGTCGAGAAGAAGAGCGTGAAAACGAACGGAAGCGGAAACTTGAGCGTGCTGAACAGCGTGAGCAGGAGCAAATGGCTGAAGCATCACGTTTAGCAGAAGCTAAAGCTAAAACAGAAGTAGAAACAAAACAAAGAGAAGAAAAAGCGGTTAAGCCAAAAGAGGAGAAGGTGCTTACGCCTGATGAATTGCAGGCGCAACAATCGCGTGAACAAAAAGCAACATCGAAAAAACATAAAACCGAGCATAAAGACAAAAGTACCTTATATGGCCGTAAAGAATTGCATGTTGCCTCTGCACAAAGCGGCAGACGCCATAAGAAAAAAGGTAAAACGGCGAGAAGGTCTGTTGCTACAGCCGATGCTAAACATGGATTTGAGAAGCCTGTTGAAGCGATTGTGCATGACGTAACCATTCCCGATACTATCACCGTTGACGAACTGGCCAAACGCGTATCGATGAAAGCCGGTGAGCTGATTAAGACCTTGATGCAAATGGGTGTAATGGCAACCATTAACCAGGTGATCGACCAGGATACAGCCGTTCTGGTGGTTGAAGAACTGGGGCATAACCCGGTTGTGGTTAATGAAGATGATTACGAAAAAGAATTGCTGGCGCGTGACACCACCGATCAAAAAGTAGAAGCACGTCCACCCGTTGTCACTATCATGGGGCATGTTGACCACGGTAAAACATCACTGCTGGATTACATTCGGTCATCAAAAATTGCCGCTGGCGAAGCCGGTGGTATTACTCAGCATATTGGCGCTTATCATGTAGAGACCGATAAAGGCATTATCACTTTTTTAGACACTCCCGGTCATGCTGCTTTTACCAGTATGCGTGAACGCGGTGCAAATGCCACCGATATCGTTATAGTTGTGGTGGCTGCTGATGACGGTGTGATGCCGCAAACCATCGAAGCAGTGCAACATGCCAAAGCAGCTGAGGTGCCGATTATTATTGCGGTTAATAAAATTGATAAAGAAGGCGCTGATCCGGATCGAGTGAAAAATGAACTCGGCAATTATCAAATTATTCCTGAAGAGTGGGGTGGTGATAATATTTTTGTTAATGTTTCAGCCTTGACTGGTGAGGGTGTTGATGCCTTGCTTGATGCCATTTCTCTGCAGGCAGAGCTGATGGAATTAAAGGCAACACCCGATGGCCTGGCGAAAGGAGTCGTTCTGGAGGCCTCACTCGATAAAGGCCGTGGTGTTACCACTACCGTACTGGTCCAGGAAGGCGCCTTGAGAAAAGGTGACATTATGCTTGCCGGAGAAGATTTTGGTCGCGTGCGTGCGATGTATGATGAATACGGTAACAGTATTGAAAGCGCAGGCCCGTCGATGCCGGCGGCGGTTATAGGTTTATCCAGTATGCCAAGTGCGGGTGATGAAATGCAGGTGCTGGCTGATGAGCGTACTGCCCGTGAAGTCTCACAAAATCGTCAGGAAAAAGCACGCAATATGCGCCTTGCTACCCAGCAGGCAAATAAGCTGGAGTCGATGTTTGACCAGATGAAGGCGGGTGAAGTTAAAAAATTAAATATTCTATTGAAAGCAGATGTGCAAGGTTCATTACATGCTATCAGCGATTCATTATTCAAGCTGGTTGCTGATAATGATGAAATTGATGTCCGTATTATTGGTTCGGGTGTCGGCGGTATTAATGAAACCGATATTAGCCTTGCGGCTGCATCGAATGCTATTGTGATTGGTTTTAATGTCCGCGCTGACGCCTCTGCCAGGCGTGCCGCTGCCGAGCGTGGCGTTGAACTAAATTACTACAGTATTATTTATGAACTGATTGATGAAGTAGCGAAAGCGCTGACCGGTATGCTTAAAGCAGAATACCGTGAACAGATTATCGGCATGGCAAAAGTACAGGAAGTGTTCACTTCACCAATGTATGGTCAGGTGGCCGGTTCACTGGTCACAGAAGGCGTGGTGCGTAAAGATGCCCCAATTCGTGTATTGCGTGACAATGTTGTAATTTTTGAAGGTGAACTTGAATCACTGCGTCGCTTTAAAGACAATGTGAAAGAAGTTAACAGTGGTACTGAATGTGGTATTGCAGTTAAGAATTACGAAGTTAAAGTCGGTGATCAAATCGAAGTGTTCGAACGTGTAGAAGTTGAACGTAAGCTTTAACTGTGCACGTGTTTTTGATGTATATCAGCTGAATAGTCTGTTAAAGCAAACGTACAGATTAGCGCTGACCAGTCCCGGTGGCCAGGGTATATGCATGAAAAACATTTTGAGGTTTTATGAGACTTAGGATTTATGCCTAGAGAATTTTCACGTAGTGAACGTATGGCGGAACAGCTTCGCCGCGAACTGGCAGAAATTGTACGCGATGAAATCAAAGACCCGCGCCTGGGTTTTATGTCATTCACAGAGGTACGCATGAGTCGCGATTTAAGCCACGCTGTGATTTACTGCTCTTTTTTTAATGCTGAGAAAGAAGAAGAATCCATAGAAGTGTTGAACCATGCAGTAGGCTTTATTCGTAAAGAAATTGCACGCCGTATTCGTGCGCGTATCGTGCCAACATTAAAATTTGTGGTTGATGAAAGTGTGATGCGCGGTGTTGCCATGGACGAGTTAATTAGCAAAGCCATCAAAAGTGACAAAAACAACAGTAATGATGATAGTAGTGATGAAGCGAGTGACTAATTTTGGGCAGGCGTAAAAATAAAGGGCGTAATGTCAGTGGCGTATTGTTACTGGATAAGCCAAAAGGATGTAGCTCCAATCACGCTTTACAAAGGGTAAAACGTCTTTTTGGTGCGGCTAAAGCCGGTCATACCGGTAGCCTGGATCCATTAGCTACTGGCATGTTACCGGTATGTTTTGGCGAAGCCACAAAAATCTCTGCGTTTTTACTGGAAGCGGATAAACGTTACCATCTTAAATGTCAGCTGGGTGTGAGCACGACTACCGGTGATGCAGAAGGGGATGTGCTTGATACGCAGGATGTTTCCGGCATAACAGAGGCTGCTATCAAAGCGGTGCTGCCAGAATTTATTGGTGAGATAGAACAGGTACCGCCGATGTACTCAGCCCTGAAACATAACGGTGAACGTTTGTACAAACTGGCGAGACAGGGTATTGAAGTTGAGCGTAAATCCAGGCGTGTTACGATCTATGACATTGAATTTCTATCATTTGAGCAGGACGACCAGCAGCGGGCTATTCTGGAGCTTGAAGTTAGCTGCTCTAAAGGCACTTATGTGCGGACGCTGGTCGAAGATATTGCGAAAAAACTCAATTGTGGTGCGCATATCACGGCATTACGCCGTCTCAGCGTAGGTCCATATGCGGGTGATATGTTGAGCATTGATCAACTGACTGCACTGGCAGAGCAGGGAGAGGCGGTACTTGATGAATGCCTGCAGCCGGTTGATAGCGGTGTTGCTGACTGGCCGGATGTACATCTGGGTGCGGATGCCGCATTTTATGTGCGTCAGGGGCAGCCGGTAATGGTGCCGCATGCACCGACAGAGGGCTGGGTTCGCATATACGATCATAGTAAGTTTTTAGGCCTGGGTGAAATTCAGGATGATGGCATGGTTGCGCCGCGCCGAATGATTAAACAATGTGCTTAAAATCTTATTCACCACAGAGGCACAGAGAAAAACGTTTTTAGCGACGAAAAACGTGCTTGAGCTCAGCGGCAAATGTCTCTGAGGTGCAAAAATAAGCAGATGGTTAAAAAACAAAAACATTGCCCTTATCTGTGCTCTCTGTGCCTCTGTGGTAAAAAGTTTTGGTTTCTTTCATGTTGAGCAGTAGATGCTGAGATTGCATGAAAATCTTTTAAAAACAATGCTTTTGTGTCACGTTAATTAGTGATAAAATCGCCATCCTTTAATTACCGACCATTTATTTGGTTAAAACTTTAGTTCGGAGTATTCATGTCTTTATCGACCGCAGAAAAAGGCGAAGTTGTTTCAAAATACCAGCAAAAAGAAGGAGATACAGGCTCTCCGGAAGTTCAGGTTGCGTTATTAACAACTCGCATTGTGCAATTAACAGAGCACTTTAAAGATCACAAACATGATCATCATTCACGTCGTGGTTTATTACGTATGGTTAACCAGCGTCGTAAATTGCTCGATTACCTTAAAGGCAAAAACGTTGACCGTTACAAAGAACTGATATCCAGCCTTGGTCTGCGTCGATAAGTCGATAACTTGTGTAGTAAATCTAATCACTGAGTACTCCATGATACGACCTGTAAAGGCGTTGGATTCAGTGATTTTTATATGCTTTTTTTCAGGGTTTAGATTCGTTATCAGGCCCCACAACAGGAAACAATATAGTGATACCTACAGCAATTAAAAAATCATTTCAGTACGGCGATCTAACAGTTACGATGGAAACGAGTGAAATCGCTCGTCAGGCATCCGGTGCTGTGATGATTAGCATGGGCGACACAGTTGTTTTTGTTACTGTTGTGTGTTCTAAAGAATCAGAAGAGGGCAGAGACTTCTTCCCGATGACCGTTAATTACCAGGAACGTACTTACGCTGCTGGTAAAATCCCGGGTGGTTTCTTCCGCCGTGAAGGCCGTCCGAGTGAGGCAGAGATATTAACCTGCCGCCTGATCGATCGTCCGATCCGTCCTTTATTCCCTAAAGGTTTTACTAACGAATGCCAGATCGTTGCTACCGTGGTTTCAATGAGTGGCGATATCGATCCTGAGATCCCAGCAATTCTTGGTGCTTCTGCGGCATTATGCATTGCCGGTGTGCCTTTCGCAGGTCCTCTGGGTGCGGCTCGCATTGGTTATAAAGACGGCGAATATTTATTAAATCCAGGTAAAGAAACACTGGAAACCTCTGACCTTGACCTGGTAGTTGCGGGTACTAGCCATGCAGTATTGATGGTTGAGTCTGAAGCGAAACTGCTTTCTGAAGAGGTAATGCTTGGCGCTGTAATGTTCGGTCATGAGCAGATGCAGACAGCTATTACTGCTATTAGTGAGTTCGCTGCAGAAGTCGGTAATCCTAAATGGGAATACCCTGCACCTGCAGTAGACGAAGAGCTGGCGGCTAAAGTGGCTGAAACAAGTACAGCCGCTATTACAGATGCATACCAGGTTGCAGAAAAAATGGCACGTCAGGATGCAGTTAAAGCAGCGAGAAGAGCTGCTGTTGAAGCACTACAGTCTGATGACGGTTGGTCAAAAGACCAGATTAAAGGCGCCTTTGGTAAGTTAGAAAAGAAAATCGTTCGTTCTCGTTATATTGCGGGTGAAAAACGTATCGATGGTCGTACTACCTCTGATGTGCGTGCAATTACTGTACGTACCGGCGTACTGCCACGGACTCACGGTTCAGCACTTTTTACCCGTGGCGAAACACAGGCAATGGTTGTTACCACATTAGGTACTGCACGTGATGCTCAAATTATTGATGCGCTAGAAGGTTCATACCGCGAACCATTCATGCTGCATTACAACTTTCCTCCATACTGTGTTGGTGAAACCGGTATGGTTGGTTCGCCAAAACGTCGTGAGATTGGTCATGGCCGCCTGGCGAAACGTGGCGTATTAGGTGTTATGCCATCTGAAGAAGATTTTCCATACACGATCCGCGTGGTATCAGAGATTACTGAATCAAACGGTTCAAGCTCGATGGCTTCTGTCTGTGGTACCAGTCTATCGCTGATGGATGCAGGTGTACCAATTAAGGCGCCAGTTGCCGGTATTGCCATGGGTCTGATTAAAGAAGGTGATGATTTTGCTGTTCTTTCCGACATCCTGGGTGATGAAGATCACCTTGGCGACATGGACTTTAAAGTGGCCGGTTCAGAAAATGGTATCTGTGCATTACAGATGGATATCAAGATCGACGGTATTACAAAAGAAATCATGGAAAAGGCACTGGAGCAGGCCAAAGCAGGCCGTAACTTTATTCTTGGTGAAATGAACAAGGTGCTTTCTGAAACCAATACAGAAATGTCTGAGTACGCACCTCGCTACCTGAACTTAAAAATTCACCCTGACAAGATCCGTGATGTTATTGGTAAAGGCGGTGCCGTTATTCGTGCATTGACCGAAGAGACCGGTGCCAGCATTGATATTGATGATGACGGTAATATTAAAATTGCATCAAGTGACCTGGCTGCTGCCGAAGAAGCCAGAAAACGTATTGAGCAAATTACTTCTGATGCTGAAGTTGGTGTGATTTATAACGGAACAGTGAAGAAGATAATGGATTTCGGTGCTTTCGTCGAAATTTTACCAGGTAAAGACGGCCTGGTTCATATATCCCAAATCAGTGACGAACGTGTTGAGAACGTGAGTGATAAGTTATCTGAAGGTGATATGGTAAAAGTGAAAGTATTAGAGATTGATCGTCAGGGACGCATTCGTTTAAGTATGAAGGAAGTAGAAGAAGCCATCGCTTAACTTTTCCTGGTCTCACATCAAAAAAAGGAGCTTCGGCTCCTTTTTTTGATCGTTTTTTTTCAAGTATTTACCCTGAAAATTAAATTATATGCACTACAATCACTAACAACAATAATATAATAGTGATTTTAAATAGAATAGGGGACAAACATGGATATAACTATAAAAATAATTCGTGGCGTAGCAGTAACAAATCTAATTTTTCTCGGTCTTGTCGGCTGTTCGAGCTCACCCGCACCCTGGACACAGGCTGATGACTCACCATGGGGTGATAAACATGCAGCCGAGACGGAAAACCTTCCTTCTGATGATGCTGTTACATCGGATACCTCATTAAATGATCCTGTATTGCTGGCAGACCCGGAGCCTGAACCTATTCTTATGGAAGAGCCGGTAGCCGCTCCTGCGCCAGAGGTGATTATGCAAGTAGTGGTTGAGGAGCTAACGCCTGAACAGGAAATAATGGAATTACCAGGAGAAAGTTATGCGGTTCAGGTTTATGCAAGTAACACAGCTGAAAGTATTGAGAAATTCAAGACTAGTAAAAATTTGGCAGAATTAAAAACGGTAAAAACTGACCGTTCAGGTTCCATTGTTTATGTGCTGGTTGATATTTATCCTGACCGTCGTTCGGCAAACACAGCCGCTGCCGATCTCGAAATCAAGACAGGATCAAAACCATGGGTTCGTTCTGTTGCTGGTTTACAGAAGATTGTTGCATTATAGAAAAAACAATTTCCTTACTAAAAAAAGGCCGGAACCCCGGCCTTTTTTTATGCTGAAATATTTGTTCAGCGATTCCCTGGAATTCATCAAAGTAAGGTTATAAATGAAGGCAGACCTTGCAACTATTTTGATGTAATATCTGTCCAATTTCAAAACGTGTGCGTTTTCGTAACACGGCAAATCAATTATTTATGGTAATTCAATTAATAAAAATTCGCCTGTTTAAAGCTGGCCTGGTTAAATCAGCCATTTTAATGTTACTTGTGTTGAGTGTTTCGGCATGCGGTCAAATTATAGCAAATGCTAAAAAGGAGTTTGCAGAGGATTTATCAGCGACAATGATGGAGTCTGATGACCCGGAAACCATTAAAAAAGCGGTGCCTTCGTACCTGATATTAATCAGTAGCATGATCAAGGGGGATCCTGATAATCCGGGTTTATTAGAAGCCGGGGCTAAATTATACGGTGCCTATGCTTCCAGTTTTACCGATAGTGCTGCAAGTAAAAAAGCGCTTGCGAATCGTGCCTTTGCCTATGCCAGTCATGCCATATGTATACGAGATGAAAACTTTTGTGATATAGAAAGACTCTCGTATTTTGAGTTTGAAAGACGTCTGGCTGAGGTAGAAAAAATACAGATTGAATCCTTGTTTATATTTGTTAGCAGCTGGGCAGGCGTTATTGAAGCCAATAGTGCAGACTGGAATGCGATAGCTGAACTACCAAAAGTTAAAGCGGGTATACAGCGTGTTCTTGAAATAGACGAAACGGTAAGTAATGGCAATGCACATCTTTACATGGCAGTCATGGAGTCGTTATTGCCACCGACATTAGGTGGTAAGCCTGAATTAGCAAAAAAACATTTTGATCGTGCGATTGAACTATCAAATGGAAAAAACTTAATGGCAAAAGTTTTATATGCAGAAAAATATGCACGGCTGTTATTTGATCGTGAATTACATGATGAGCTGTTGCAACAGGTAATAGATGCTGATGCGGGATCATCAGACCAGGTATTAATTAATACACTTGCCAGACAAAAAGCTGCTGAGTTATTGCTGGATGGTGATGATTATTTCTGAACTCGCGTTAGAAAAATGTACTAAAATCGTTCCACGGTAATTGCTCTATGCATGGAAATAGATAATGAAAAATATAGTAAAAAAATTTGTAGTGGTGCTAGCGATATCGTTTGCTGGGTTTAATTCGCCTGCGATAATGGCGAAAACGATTAAAATTGCAACGCTTTCTCCTGACGGTACGTTCTGGATGACACAAATGCGTGCTGGGGCAAAAGAGATTAAGGATAAAACACAGGGACGGGTAAAATTCAAGTTTTATCCGGGTGGGGTAATGGGTAATGATGAGAATGTTTTAAGGAAAATACGCATCGGTCAATTACAGGGTGGTGCAATAACCATAGGGAATCTTGCTCAGTCCACACCTGATACAACTATCTATGGCCTTCCCTATCTGTTCTCCAGTCTTGAAGATGCCGCGGAAATACGAAAAACAACCGACCCGATGTTGAGTAAGACAATCGAGGAAAGTGGATTTGTCAACTTTGGATTTGCCCAGGGTGGTTTTACCTATTTGATGTCAAAAGAACCTGTACGGAGCCTGGATGATCTAAGGCAGCGAAAATCCTGGATTCCTGAACAAAGTGAGGTTGGTTTATCGGTTTATCGTTACGTTGGTGTTACACCGATTTCATTAGCCATGTCAGATGTATTAACAGGCTTACAGACCGGTTTAATCGACACAGTCGTTATGTCACCGATTGGAGCCCTGGCATTACAATGGCACACTCATATTAAATACGTGACTGATCAACCTGTGAACTATACAGCTGCAATGCTGATTATTGATAAAAAGAGTTTTAATAAACTAAGCGAAAGCGATCAGCAAATCGTCCGTGATGTAATGGGAAAAGTGTATCAAACAATTGATGAGCAAAATAAAGTAGATAATGTTGCTGCCCGACAGGCATTAATTAATCAGGGTGTGAAGTTTGTTCAATTAAGTGACAATGAAAAAGAAGAGTGGGAAAAAATAGATGACTTTGTCATTAAAGAAATGATAAAAAAATACAATTATAGCAAAGATTTGTACAATGCAGTGACAGTCAATAAATCTGACGCACCAAAACTGAATTAAATGGCATAGCTGTATTAAATGGTGCCGGTGATTTCGGTTTTCATGGCAATAAGTACTTTTATTTATTGTCATTCTGAACGATAGTGAGCCCTTGCCGAATAGTCCTGGCAGAACATTAATTAATACTGGGTCTAAGATATTTCACTACCATACAGGATGACAGTTTATAATTTCCCGTGAGTTTTCGATTCTAAATGGACATTACTGACTCGAATGCATGTGAACGAGAATAATATCTAAGCAGCTAATGAATGTTAATAACAATAAACTTATTAAATTAATTAATGTCATCGAGGACAGCTTATTAGTTGTGATACTGTCCAGTATGATTATTCTTGCTGTATACCAGATAATATCCAGAAATCTATTTTCTGAAGGTATTGTCTGGATAGACCCATTATTAAGGATCCTGGTATTATGGGTTGGGCTTGCAGGTGCAGTTGTTGCCACACGTACCGATCATCATATTCAAATTAATATTTTTGCAAAATATATTCCCAATAACCTGCTGCCATATGTTAAACGTATGGTTTACCTGTTTACCCTTTTAATCTGCCTGTTAATTGCCTGGCATGCTGCGCGTTTTGTTTTCAGTGAATATGAATATGGCACTATCGCGTTTGCGAATGTGCCTGCCTGGCTTACAGCAGTAATCATTCCCGTAAGCTTTTTGCTAATTGCCATTCGTTATAGTTTGCTAATTATCACCCCCCATATTCATCGCTCAGATTCAAAGTCTGATGCAGACTCAGCATTTTAATTATGGCCGGCGCACTTGCACTAATCATATTAGTTATTTTAGGCGCGCCATTGTTCGCTATTATTGCCAGCAGTGCGCTAATTGGATTTCATGGTAATGAAATTGATTTATCTGTCATCGCTATCGAAATATACCGTATCACCGATACCCCGATTCTTCTGGCTATCCCGCTGTTTACCTTTGCCGGTTATGTACTTAGCGAGAGTAAAGCATCACAAAGGCTGGTACTGCTTACCGATGCATTACTCGGCTGGATGCCCGGTGGTCTTGCTGTAGTTTCCCTGTTTGCCTGTGCCTTTTTTACGGCCCTGACTGGTGCCTCTGGTGCAACTATTATTGCTCTTGGTGCCATTTTGTACCCGGCGATGAAACAGGCAGGTTATGCAGAACGCTTTAATCTGGGATTGATCACTTCATCAGGTAGTTTAGGCCTGTTATTTCCACCCTCAATTGCATTAATTTTGTATGGCGTCATCGCACAACAGATGGATCTTGATCAGGCCATTGCTATCGACGATTTATTTATTGCCGGATTGCTCCCTGGTCTGTTGATGTTAGCGCTTCTGATTGCATGGAGTATGTACAAAAGTGTCGGTGACAAAATACCAACAACTGCGTTTGATACAAAAAAATTAATTTTTGCACTACGACAATCAATCTGGGAAATACCGTTGCCAGTACTATTAATCGGCGGTATATACAGTGGGTACTTCGCTGTTTCGGAAGCGGCAGCGGTAGCCGTTATGTATGTGTTGATAGTTAATTTGCTGATATTAAAAGAGATCAAGATTAAGCAACTACCCGCTATTATGCGTGATTCTATGGTGCTGGTCGGTGGCGTATTAATCATATTAGGTGTTTCACTGGCATCAACTAATTATTTAATTGATGCAGAGATACCATCGAAATTATTTGATTTTATCCGTGAACATATCGACAGCAAATTAACATTTTTGATGCTGCTAAATATCTTTTTGCTTATTCTGGGCATGATGCTTGATGTATTCTCTGCACTGGTGCTCATCGTGCCGCTCACTTTACCCATTGCTGTCGGTTATGGAATTCACCCGGTACATTTCGGCATTATTTTCCTGGCAAATATGCAGATAGGTTATTTTACTCCACCCGTTGGTATGAATCTGTTTATTGCCAGTTATCGTTTTAATAAGCCGATAACAGAATTGTATTATGCAACAATTCCGTTCATGCTTATTTTGTTCCTGGCGGTATTAATTATTACTTATTGGCCCGCTTTAACCTTGTCGCTGCTTGACCTTAAATATAATAACTAGCGACACGGTTAATATCTTCTGATTATGGAATTATTAAATCGCCACATTAGCTGTCCTTATTGTGGAGAAGGTGTTGAACTTTTAATTGATGATTCAGCTACGGATCAGGACTACTTTGAGGACTGTTCTGTTTGTTGCCGACCTATTCGCGTTCAGGTGAGTATTGAATTTGAGGGGGAGTGTGTGGTTGTTGTTTTACGTGATGATGAGTAACCTGAAAACATGGTCATTTTGAATGTTATTCAGTAAAAGATCTTCCTCAAGCCTGCACAAATGCAATAGTTCAATTATTAACAATGAGATTTATAATGTTTAATAATTTTCTCTGCCGTGTTTTTTTCGTTGCGCTAACGCAGCTATTATCATTAAATGCCATGTCGCAGGACATAAGTTTTGACTATGTACAAGCTACTTATACTTTTACTACGATAGATCTAGGTGCTTCAATGGATGAAATAGATGGAAACGGCATTGGGCTTTCACTATCTCTTGGTTTTACTCCAAATCTTGCACTGACTCTGGCGGTATTAGACACAACTTTTGAATCTTTTCAGGGAATAGATGTAGATACAGCAAAGGCTACTACTTTAGGCATGACTGCTCATGTAGCAACTGCAACGAGAAGTGAGCTATTTGCTAATCTTTCTGCACTTAAGGCTGAAATAACAGAAAATGATGGTGTTGAAATAACAAGTGATCGTGATTATGGATATGCCGCTAGTATCGGCTTACGCCATTTAGTAAGCGATACATTTGAGCTTGAGTTGGGTATTTCTCATACATATGTTTTTGATCGTACAGATAATTCATTTAAAGCCGATGCGCGGTTATATACTCGTAAAAGAATCTCATTTGGTATCGGCTACATTACTGGAGACAGTGTGAATTCATTTTCCTTGAATTTTCGTTTCAATGTTTAGTGAACTTGGCTAAGTGCTGTTTATTTCTCAGCAAATAGGTGAAACTCTCTTGTTTCCGCATGAGAACGAGAAAAAATCAATCTAATATTAATACCCAAATCCCTACATAGAAACACGAAAAAATGTGTAAGATATTGGTTTCAGAGGTAAATAAAAAAATATTAGTCGCGAACCCACAGGTTCGGCGACTAATATCTTTCTTTTACCTGTGAATTCAAAAGCTTATACAGTTTTTCGTGTTTCTATGTAGGGATTTGGGTAATACATGAACAAACACTATAAACCAATTGCCTGTTCCCTGCATGATGAGTATGAAATAGCTATCATGCACAGGAAGTACCTTAATATAAAGTGTTTCGATGATGATGCTGGCGTTAATCATACAGATAAAGTCCTGCCAAAAGATATTCTGCTAAAAAACAACGAGGAATTTTTAGTGGCACGCGCTCATGATAGCGCTCACAATAATAACGAGCTTTGTATCAGGCTGGACAAAATTACCTTGCTAGAAAAATAAACGTCGATTCAGATATTCGATTGCCACCATTCGGGTAATGCTGCTATTGAGTCAAGTATTTCATCGGGTGTTATACCAAGTTCAAGGTCTGATTCAGAAAACTTGCCAGTGCGAACCTGTATCGCTTTCAAGCCGGCATGTTGTGATGCTTCGATGTCGCCGCGAATATCATCACCAATCATCACAATATCGTCATGCTCGGCTAGCAGGTCGACAGCGGCCTGAAAAAATTCTATTGCAGGCTTGCCAGTGACTACAGCGTTGATCCCGGTTGCGTATTCAAAGGCTTTTATCATGGGGCCAACATCCAGTTGTAATCCGGTGGCAGTTTGCCAGTAACGTGTCATTCCTAAAGCAATAAGTTTTGCTTTCGGATTATTGATTAAAGTCCGGAAGATTCGGTTCATGGTAGAAAAGGTCCATTGCTGCCCCAGGTCACCGATAACAACAGCGTTGACAATACTGTTTTCGGCAGCGACTAATTTAAAATCAGCGAATTCCTCCGCTGTTGTCTCTGGAACAAATAGTGCAATGTTATTTAACTTGTTTCTCAGTAACCATTGTCTGGCAGCAACACAAGGTGTAAGAAAATCTTCTTTTTTTGATTTAATGCCAAAGCGGGCAAGTTTTGTAATAAGTTCTAAACGTGACTTAGAGGTGGTGTTTGTCAGGAACAGGTGAGGGATATTGTGTTTATTAAACCAGTTGATAGTGTCAGCGGCACCATCAATGGGCTTGTCACCTTCATATAAAACACCGTCAAGATCGAAGAGTACAGCTGACATAATCGCACCTATAATGGAATATATTGTACTGCTGAGAATAATTAAAGGCAATGATGGAATCTAAAGTCTAATGTTGCAAAGTCCTGCTCCTTATTGAAATAAATATAATTAGTTGTGTTGTTTAATGTTGAGAGTGGTTGTTACAAACATTGTCTAACTTTATATTTATAACATTATCGTCATTACACTTTATTTCAATAACCTTTCTGGATGAAGTTGTTCCACTGCTGATGTGGATTGACCCTTTTGGTAATTCGAGGATTTTTTCCAGTACTTTAATGATCGCTTTATTGGCCTTGCCTTTTTCTGCTGGTGCTTTTACTTTTACCTTGAGAGTATCTTCCAGCCATCCGGCAATGCAATCCTGTGATGATGAAGGGATGACTTTGATGTGAAGTTTCATGATTTATTTATTCAGATTCGTCAACACGTCGCCAGTTATCTTCGTCGCGTATAACTTCGTGTTTCGCCCAATGAGAAAATGCATTTTTTGTCATTACAGCAGAATCCCGCCTATCTGCACCGGCAATTACTTTGTAGATAAGTTTTTCTTCACCTGCATCATTGGTATCGGCCCAGTCGACAATCTGACGCACTGACCAGAGGTCACCATATTCGCCATTGCTATAATAATGACCGTGCTTTAATTCATGGTACTGAATATTTGCACTTTGATGGCGTTGCGTAACAAGGTCATAGATTTTTAGCAGGTCGTTTTCTGAAATATCGATAAAGGATTCGAATTCACTTAATGCGTAAACAAAGTCTTCATGAGTAATCGCGCCATAAGTGGTTTCAGATTTTGCTTTATTGGTAGAGCTATATTTTTGTGCAAGGTATGCGGGGTAGCGTCGCCATTTTAAAAAATAATTAAAAATAAAAGCAACACTGATAATAGTGACAGCGTTAATGAGAACAGGGGTTAATATAAATTGATATCCCAGCTGTTGCACTTCATATCCTCCAACTACGGCGGATAATGCCGTTGCACCTCCCGGTGGGTGAATACAGTGCAAGTAATACATTGTTCCGACCGCGATTCCTACAGCTACAGGTGCAGCAATAAATATATCGGGTATGAATTTAGCACAGCTAACCCCTATTAATGCAGAAACAAGGTGGCCGCCGATAAGTGACCAGGGCTGTGAAAGCGGACCATGGGGTACTGCAAAAAGTAAAACAGCGGAGGCACCCATAGAGGCGACGATTAAATAAGAGGAAGTACCCTGTAGAAAAAAAGTGCTGGTGTAAAAGATCAGGTATATCCCTGAAAAGGCACCTAAGGCAGAAACAAGTTTTTCAGTGTGAGTTACGCGATATCGTTCAACGCCAAGATATTGCAGAATTGTTTCTTTCATTAAGGTATCTCTAATTAAGTTAAGAAGCCAGATTAATCAAAATTGGGCACAGGAATTGTATTCCTGTCTTTCTTCATGGTTTCAATTTTAAATTTTTCTGTGTATCGTTTACTGCTGTTCATTAACACCTTTCATAGAGTTACATTTTAATGCTATTTGGTGTCTAGCAAACTCTGGGAAATACATAGGGATGATTTTAACAAGGCTACAATAATTCACTGCTGTTCCGTTAACTTTGCTGAGTTGTCTACAGCCATTATACTGTCTGGATGAGTCTGTATTTATACTATCCGAGGCATGAATCGGAACCCGTCGCCTGAGACACGCTGTAAATACGACTTACATGGATGTAGGAAGTGCAGATATTGCAGGAGCAGATATCTGTCGTCCATGTACGTTCGGATAGCGCATCCATGCGGCATACGGTCTCAAGCAACGGGTCCCATTCCATACCTCTAACAGTTAACGGGAAAGCAGTGAAAATAATTAGACTTGATCAGAGCTTCTTTAAGTGTTTTTGAAATCAGGTAACCACTGAACAAGTTATGATTTTGGACAATCTTTTAAGCAGCAGTGACCGGATGGATTACTTGTTTCACACGAACAACTCGATTGTTTTGTTTGTTTGATAACAAGGCTTTTAATGGTTTTATCCAGACGTGCGAGCGCTTTTGTTATACCAAAGCAATATCTGATAGCGGCATTTTTATCATGTGATTTTTGTCCTACAGGGGTTCTTAATTCATCCGTATGAATTACCATATTGTCCTCACCAAAATAAACAACATCGCAATCTGGATCAGTGCAAAAATAATAGTCCTGTTCAGCTAGTGAGCTGAGCCATGGCTGTGAAATATGATGTAACAATGTTTTACGTTTAACGCTTACATATGACATACCATTGTCAGGGCAGCAAAGAGACCCCGGATAACGTTCAGCTATCTCTTAGCCACATTCTCATTTTCGGCGCAACACTTTTTCATAAGCCTGCCTCCCATGAAAAGTCATAATTATAGTTCCCTCTATTTATGAAGAAATAAGAGGGAACTATTAAGAGGGAACTATAATGTTACATAATTCAACAAATAAAACACTCTAATCGCCGTTCCAGTTGCTGCTAGGCTTTGCCCTGTAACTGTTCGACAACAGCTGGATTCTCAAGCGTAGAGATATCTGATGTTATCTCTTCACCGGTGGCAATGGTTCTTAATAACCGTCTCATGATCTTGCCAGAACGTGTTTTAGGTAAGCCGTCTGCAAAACGAATTTCATCAGGTTTTGCAATGGCGCCGATCTGTTCACCCACCCAGTTACGTAATTCAGCAACCATTTTTTCGGCGGCTTCGCCAACGGGGCGTTCACCCTGGCAAATAACAAAAGCGACGACGGCTTCACCTTTTAGTTCGTGCGGACGACCAACAACTGCGGCTTCTACCACGGCAGCGTGTGCGACCAGCGCAGACTCTATTTCCATGGTGCCAAGGCGATGGCCGGATACATTTAATACATCATCGATGCGGCCCATGATCCAGAAATAACCGTCTTCATCACGGCGAGCACTGTCACCGGCCAGGTAATATTTACCATCGAATTTAGGGAAATAGGTATCGACATAGCGTTCATCGTCACCCCAGATGGTTCTTACCATGGAAGGCCATGGTTTGGTCATAACCAGGTAGCCGCCTTGATTGGCTTCGGTTATTGATTCACCTTCTTCATTGACGATATCCACCGCCATGCCCGGTAATGCAAAGGTGCAGGAACCCGGTTTGGTTGCGGTGACGCCGGGGATTGGCGTGAGCACATTGGCGCCAGTTTCAGTTTGCCACCAGGTGTCAACAATAGGACAACGCTCTTTGCCAATGACAGTGTGGTACCACATCCATGCTTCCGGGTTAATCGGCTCACCTACGGTGCCAAGCAGGCGTAAGGAGGATAAATCATATTTGTTAGGGTATTCATCGCCGAATTTCATCAAAGCGCGTATCGCGGTTGGGGCAGTATAAAATACAGTGACTTTATGCTGTTCAACCATTTTCCAGAAACGGCCCGCATCGGGCACTACTGGTGCTCCTTCGAACATCACGATGGTTGCGCCTGCTGCCAGGGGACCGTAGGCGACGTAGGTGTGTCCGGTAATCCAGCCAACATCTGCCGTGCACCAGAAAACGTCATTGTCCTGTAAATCAAATACCCACAGGTTTGAGGTGACCGCATTTAATAAGTAACCGGCACTGGAATGCTGTATGCCCTTGGGCTTGCCTGTGGAGCCAGAGGTATAAAGCAAAAACAGAGGATGTTCTGCATTGACCCATTCCGGTTCGCAAGTTGTATCCAGGCCTGCAACGGCATCTGACCACCAGCAATCGCGGCCTTGCTGCATATTTATATCCTGACCACTGCGTTTTAATACGATGACATTGTTAATGCTATCGCAGCCTCTGCTTAATGCTTTATCGGCAGCTTCTTTAAGCCCGACAATTTTGCCGCCACGAGTACCGCCATCAGCAGTAATGAGCATGACCGCCTGGGCATCTTCGATACGGTCGCGTAATGACTCAGCGGAAAAACCACCGAATACCACAGAGTGAATTGCACCGATACGTGCGCATGCCTGCATTGCGATCACAGCTTCAGGTACCATCGGCATGTAAATAACCACGCGGTCACCCTTTTTGATGCCTTTTTCCTTTAGTGCATTGGCAAACTGGCAAACCTCATCATGCAACTGCTGGTAACTGATGTGTTTGCTATCACCGGCTTCGCCTTCAAAAATAATAGCTGTTTTGTCTGCATTGTTTGCCAGGTGACGATCAATACAGTTGTAGCTGACATTCATGGTGCCGTCGGTAAACCATTTGAAATGGGGGGCCTTAGAGTCATCCAGTGTTTTTGTAAAAGGCGTGTGCCAGTCGATGTGTTGCCTGGCCTGATCGGCCCAGAAGCCTTCATAATCAGCATCAGCCTGTTGGTGCAGCGCTTTTAAGTCATCTGGTTTTAAACGTGCTTTGGCAGTGAATTCAGCACTTGGTTTGAACAGGCGGTTTTCAATTAAGCCAGACTTGATATCTTCGTTAGACAATGTGGTTTCCCCTTTGAATAGTATTGTGTTTTTTGTTTAGCATACACGGTGTTTGCTAAAACTTCGATAGTTTTTTGTATTGTGAGAAGCTATGGCCTTATAGAGTTACCCTAAAGCCGACAGGCTCCATAACTGTTATTTGTATCATATCTGGTCGATGTTATTTTTGATCCAGGACAGGTCGAATATGTGTTTTTAATGGTACCTGAGTAATATTCCAGTGTTTGACTGCCCATGACCAGATATCGGTAATACTGGATCTTGCTAAATCTTCAGCCGGCTTTTGACCTAAAAAAGCTAATGCACTAACAAGCAGCTGTTCCTTACGCTGCCGGTCTATTTTAGTTGCGCCTGCAGACTTGCTTATTTTATTGCCTGAATTATCTACCGCAAGTGGTAAATGACAGTAGTCCGGTGTCGGGTAGTTTAGCAGCTGCTGTAAGTAGATCTGACGGGGTGTCGAGTCGAGCAAGTCGGCGCCACGTACAATTTCGCTAATACCTTGTCGGGCATCATCAACAACAACGGCTAACTGATAGGAAAATAAGCCATCACGTCGCCTGATAACAAAATCACCGCATTGTCGTTTGATATTTTGAGAGTGCCTGCGCATCACTGCATCGTTAAAGTTGATGGAAGTGTCTTTGCTTAGCAGGCGCAAAGCATGTTCATTCTTTTCCGGCAGCTGGCGACTGCGGCAGGTGCCTGGATAAATAGTGCTTTTTGATTTTGCCAGTTGTTTTCGTGAACATAAACAGGGGAATATCAGTGCCTGTGAAATGAGCTGCTCTAGTGCCTGCTCATAGTGAACAGTTTGTTCTGACTGGTAGATGATTTTACCGTCCCATTCAAAGCCGAAGGCTTCCAGCGTTTTTAGGATGTCACTGTCAGCGCCATCAACTTTGCGTTTGATATCAACATCTTCCATGCGTATTAACCATTCGCCTTTATTCTTTTTTGCCTGAAGGTAACTGCCCACAGCGGCAATGAGTGTGCCGAAATGTACGGGACCAGTCGGGGAAGGAGCGAAACGGCCAATGTAGGTTGTTGATTTATCGTTGGGCATTTAAAAGATTTTTTTATCCACAGATAACCGCAAATAAACGCAAATGAAAAAGCCTTGTTTTAACTTTATAATCGTTTTCACCTCTTTCGCTTTTATTTGCGTTAATTAGCGGAAAGTCATAAAAAAAGCCGATAAAAATACCGGCTTTTTTAGATTCAAGCTGTAACTTCAGGTTCTTATTACTTACCGCGCGTCTGTTTCTCTTTTATTTCATCCAGACTTTTACAGTCGATACACTGTGTTGCTGTTGGTCTTGCTTCCATTCGGCGTAAACCGATTTCAACACCACAGGTGTCACAGTAACCATATTCACCACTGCTCATTAATGCCATGGTATCATCGATTTTCTTGATGAGCTTACGTTCACGATCACGGGTGCGTAGCTCAAGGCTGAACTCTTCTTCCTGTGTTGCACGGTCAGCCGGGTCTGGAAAATTTGCGGCTTCATCTTTCATGTGATCCACAGTACGGTCAACTTCTGACATCAGTTCAGCTTTCCACGCTTGTAGAATGTCAGTGAAGTGCTTAATTTGCTCTTCATTCATGTATTCTTCGCCTTTTTTCTCTTTGTAAGGCTTAAAGTTGTTATTTGTGTTTGGCGCAGTATTAGCCATCTTAGCTCCAGTTCGTGTAACCTTAATGAAATCAACGAGATAGCTTAATTCGTCGTTTCGTGTTATTTATAGCGAGCGACTTTTTACCATGAATATGCCACTCAATGCAAATGTCATTTTTCAATCTATAGAATAAATCGTCAGCAACGATTTATCATGTAAGCCCCGAAGGGGTGAGTATCACGGATGATACGAATAATAAACCATAATAAATTATAAACTATCTTTTCAGGTATATTTATTACAGAAAAGTTTGTTCGCTAAACAACTGTTTGGAAAAACTGATCAATGGCTGCAAGCATAATGCACTTTGCTAACATTAACCGAAATAGCAGCGTAATCATAAATAGTGTTTACAGACTGAAAAAGCCCGTTCCCGGGCAGTGGCAACCGATCTCAAAATGAGAGCCTCTCCAGCGAGCGCCAGC
>CAWDMF010000045.1:0-15115 GCA_963803185.1 uncultured Gammaproteobacteria bacterium
GCCGTAGGGGATGCTGGCCTGGAACACCTCAAGTCATTGAAGCATCTCAGGGAAGTCATACTCTGGAACACCCATGTGACCCAACAAGGTGCACAATCACTGCAAGCAACGTTACCTGAATGTGATGTGAGTACGACCATGTTTGAGTAATGCCCCTTTACCTGGGATGTGTAATGTGCCAGACATAGCCTGGTAAAAAGTAACGATTTGCTCGTGGCATAATGCTCTCTCCTTAAAGCGTGGGTTTTATCCTTAAAAAACCGGGTTGAAGTCAATTTTCTGGCTATATAATAAACGTTTCTTTTTATATTCACGCGATTGAGTAGGTCCGACCCTAATAGCCCCTTACATGCCGCTAACGCATAAGATATAGCGCCTTCTACTCGCCAGCTACATCAAACGCTTACATCTGACAAAAACAATCACAAACAAAAAGGGGCGACTTAAAGCCGCCCCCCCCACAACTGCACATGAACAGTTATGTTGCTCAGTAGTTAAGCTGCAAAGCTTCAACCAGTGAAATAGTCAACTGGCCATCACCAGGCATATTGTTATCCTTTTGATATTTACGAACAGCATTGGTTGTCTGCCATCCATAAACGCCATCAACGGGACCGGCTTTATAGTCTTTGTCATTCAGCGCTTGCTGAAGCTGGCGGATAATGTCACCAGTAACATTCGTTTCACATAAGATTGGTGTCCACTTCAGGTAGCCATCATCGACTTTACTTGTTGTTTGAATGGTTTCATATACTGCGGGTATGTTAGTCGATTTAGCGCTTGATTCTTCAACCAGCTTTTTCACAGCAACAGTATCGTATACTGCTGGGATGACTTTGGTAACGGTCTTTGCTGGTTGTTCAACAATACGGGTTTTAACTGTTTTGTAAACGGCATCTTTAACAACAACCTGCTTCGTGGTTTCTGGTGATACCAAAATTCGCTTTTTAACGGTTTCATAAACGGCAGGAACTTCAACCAGACACATAATTTCACCAGTACTCTGATTTACCTTAGTAATAGGTCCGGAACCTTTCTTCCAGATTGAATGTGCAGGTTTAACAAGCAATTGTTCTTCTTCAAAACCATACACCGCAGGCACCTTTCTAAGTTCGGTGATTTCTGGACTGACTATTACCTGTTCCTCTTTCCAGCCATAAACCGCTGGAATTACTTCTAACTCTTCTGTTTCTGCCTGTGTCATTACCGTCTTCTTTTCGACGTCATAAACTGCAGGAATTATAGTAACAACATCATAAGCTTCTGCTTTCAGAACTGATTCGTTATCTGTTCTATATGTTGGTGGTGTATATACGCGAGCAAAACATTGACCGGCTTTAGCATTTGGCGGCAACAGGTTATCACTAGCAGACGCGCTGGAACTTTTTTGCTGTGACGAATCGATGCTGGCAGTTGATGCAGATGCCTGCTGCTGACTATTAGTCAACTTCTGTTTTAAATCTTCAATTTCATTGTTACGTGCATCTAATTCTGCCTGGTATTCCTGCTCGATACCTGCACCCTGTTCATTAGTCGATGCGCAGCCTGACATCAATGCAATTGATGATACAGCTGTTACTAATACCAATTTTTTCATTTTTACACCCCTTTTCTAAATATAAGATGCCACTATAATAACAGCGTAGATTTGCAGGAATGTGAACTCTTTGTTAAATGTTATATACACGCCATGCCTCCTGTATCTAAGAAACTGCAATTATGATTCAATATATACTCCACAGATGAAGAACGGATTATTGAAATGAAAAAAATATTAATTTTATTAACACTTATTACAGGATCCGCCTGGGCCAGCCAGTATGCCGTGCAGCTGGAAGCTTCAAAATCACCCAGCCTGGATCGCTACAAAGATTTAAGCGAGTACGGCAGGTTATATACAGTGGCGGCGAATAATGGATACACTCGAACACGTCTTGGTCCATATGAAAATAAAAGCAAGGCACTTGATGTGCTTGATAAAGTACAAGCAGCTGGTTATACAGATGCTTTTATTGCAAAACAACAAAACGGCGATACCACACCATCGGTATCCTCATCGGTAAAGTCGCATAGCTCAAAACGCCAGTATGATATAGAAAACTTTGATGTAAAGACGCTAAAGGAGTGGAAAATGTTAACGCCAGAACAACAGGCAAACCTGGTTTACCTTGATGGCATACTGCACGTTAAAAACGGTAACAAGTTTATCCCTCTGGATGAAATTACCGGTAAAAAATAATTAAAGATTCTTAATACGGGTCGCGGGTCGGTCCTACGTAACCATTCATAAATCAAGGAGTCAGACTCGTTGAAACCAACAAGTCCATGTATTAATTTACCTAATCATATCACTAGTGTCCGGGTAAAATGGCAAGCTAATCATTTTTACTACGTAAAACACAGTGTAAATCGTGATTTATAAGTGTTACCGACTTGAAGCTCATATGGCATTGCCGGCGCAATAAAAACAAACACTTAAGCACGGAAAAGTGGCCATTTTCAGTTTTACCGGACACTAGTGTAATCATATATAAAAAGGATTTCCAGTCATGGCAAGGCTCCCGCGTTTTGTATTACCCGGTCAACCACAACATGTTATACAACGTGGCAATAATCGTCAGGCGACATTTCGAACAGAAGATGATTACCTGTTTTACCTTGATAAGTTATCAGAAGCAGCAGACAAACATCATTGCGATATTCATGCATACTTATTAATGTCAAACCATGTTCATCTACTTGTCACTCCCCATATAAAAGAAGGCATTGCATAAATGATGCAGACACTTGGTAGACCCAATGATGGACAGCCAAAAATTCCACTTCATCGCGTTGTCAGTATTACCTGAAACACCCCACTTTGGTGCACGATCCGTCTTTTGCACAATATTGGCGCATACATCATACGCCTGTAACAACTGGAACTTACAATTAGTCTAATAAATTCAACAAGCTAGCCTGTAAATTTATCATTGATTTAATGGCATAAAAATTGAATGCGTTATAACAGGTATATTATTTAACTCACAGGTTGTAACTGGACTATGCTCAATATCTCAGGTGTTCCACGCCGCCCTGTCGTACTTATTATTCTCGACGGTTACGGCGTCAATCCAAGCAGACTCAATAATGGCGTTGCAGAAGCACAGACACCTAATCTCGATAAGTACTTCAGTCGTTATCCGCACACGACACTGAACGCTTCTGGTCATGCGGTTGGTCTGCCTGATGGACAGATGGGTAACTCAGAGGTCGGCCACCTGACTTTAGGCGCCGGTGGTATCATCCATCAGGACGTCATGAAGATCAGCAAGTCGATAATAGACGGCTCATTCGAAATCAATACGGCTCTACTTGATGCTATCGAGAAGGCACACGTCACCAAACGACCGCTGCACCTGATGGGACTTGTTTCCGATGGCGGTGTGCATAGCAACCTCGAGCATCTGAAAGCACTGATCCGCCTGGCAAAAAACTGCGGCGTACGGCCGCTGTTGCACATGATAACCGATGGTCGCGATACACCACCGAAGTCAGTGCTGAATTACCTGTCTGAGATCGAATCCCAGCTACACGAATGTGGAGGTGCAATAGCGAGCATCTGTGGTCGCTTCTACGCGATGGACCGCGATAGTCGCTGGGAACGAACCGAGCTGGCATGGAGGGCACTGGTCCTCGGTAAAGCACAACAGGTAAAATCCGCGGAGACCGCGATATACAGCGCCTATGCGACTGGCGATACAGATGAATTCATCCAGCCGATGTTACTGCCATCGTTCACCCCGATCATCGACGGTGATCCCTTGATCTTTTTCAACTTTCGTAAAGACCGTCCCCGCCAGATGGTGGCGGCCCTGGGCGATGCGAATTTCAAAGGTTTCGATAGAGGAGAATCACCGCTCGCGGCCGTTACCTGTATGATGCCATATGACAGGAGCCTGAATCTACCCTACGCTTTCGAACCTGAAAAACCGGACATAACGCTAGGCCAGGTCATCAGCTCTTTAGGGCTCGCTCAGTTCCATTGTGCAGAGACAGAAAAATACGCACACGTCACGTATTTCTTTAATGGCGGTCGAACCACACCGTACGCGGGTGAAAACCAGATATTGATCCCCTCTCCCGGTGTATCCACCTATGACCAGAAACCATCGATGAGCGCCAAACAAGTCGCCGATGCTGTCGTCGGTGCTATAAGCAAAGGTCGATATGCCTTTATCGTGGTTAATTTTGCCAATGGTGATATGGTCGGACACACTGCGAAGAGGGACGCCGTAATTGAAGCCGTAGAAACACTGGACTGCGAAGCAGCAAGGGTGATAGAAGCTGCCGAGACTGCCGGATATTCGGTAATCGTAACAGCTGACCACGGTAATTGTGAAGAACTGATCGACCCATTTACCGGTGAGCCACATACACAGCACACCACCTACCCGGTACCCTGCCTGGTGCTCGATGAAACAAACTGGCATCTTTCCAGCGCCGGCGGTCTGGCCAATGTCGCGCCGACCGTATTACAGTTAATGGGTATTACTCCGGCAGCGGGCATGACAAATTCTTTATTACTGAGAAAACTGCCAGGTAAACGTGCAGAAGAAAGACATCACCCACAAAAGCTACGTATTGTATAGTCCAGGGCTTCTTGCTGTAATATAAACACTGATTCGCTCTGCTAGAGAATAACCTTGCACAGAAACAAGATCATCCATTAATTAAAAAAATTCACTGCTGTCCCGTTAACAGCTAGAGATATGGGTCGGTAGCTACTTACTGAGACCGTCACCCGCAAGGATGCGGGTGCGAGCCCCATGGATGGGTTCACTGCGTGTCTCAGCAAGTAGTTACCGATTCATGTCTCGGTTTGTATCATCGTTGGCTAATGCCTGCTATATCGCCATTTGTATACAATAATATATTTTTTAACGGGACAGCAGTGAAAAAAATTATAACTATAAATTCAAAACAACCTGTCACTCTGTTTTAGATAGTTTTCGTTAAAAAGATACTGGTAATTTAGCAGGGAAGCTTTTTAAGCTGCACAACTGTTAATGAATTAAATCCAGACAAAAGAAAAATGAGCTTATCCTGGCCACAAAGAAAGGCGCGGCGCAGACAACGGGAAACGCAATGATAATAGGGGGTGGCTTCAAGAGACAGCAATGACTTCCGTGTTTTTTTACATAATACTGTGCTTAGCAGATTGTTTGTAGCAAAATGCAAATTTGCCAGGCTGGTGCCAATTGAATTTTTGGGTGACCATAATCTCTGCAAGTTTACGGTACCTTACATGCATCTCCATCACACGCATTCACTTCAATAGTTATATGCGATAACTTGTGAAAGTCATTCAATAGTTCTTTGTAATATTCTGTGCTTTTTGGAAAGTGTGTTACTAAAGATATTATTGCTGCATAATGGTTTGCGCCGACTTTCCAAATATGAATATCGGAAATCTGATTGTCTGAATCTTTTTCAATAGTTTCTTTTACCGCAGCTTGATATGTTTCCTCAATACTCCCATCCAATAATATTGGACCAGTTTGTTTTAGCAGGCCATATGACCAACGCGTAATGATAACAGCACCAACTATTCCCATTATTGGATCAAGCCAGTCCCAACCAAAATATTTTCCTGATACCAGGGCAATAATAGCGAGTAGCGATGTTAGAGCATCAGCTAACACGTGAAGATAAGCCGCCCTTAAATTATGGTCATGATGATGGTGATGGTGGTGATCACCGTGGTCGTGGTGATGATGGTCGTCTTTTAGAAGAAATGCGCTAATTACATTGATAAACAAACCCAGGCAGGCAACTGCGATTGCTTCATTAAACTGAATAGCATGAGGTTCTATTATTCGTTGCATTGATTCAATTAACATGACCAATGCAACAACAGCTAACGCTACAGCACTAGCGAAGCCCCCAAGTACGCTTACCTTACCAGTTCCAAAAGCATAAGCCGGATTATTCGCATGTTTACGAGCATAACGATATGCAAAGATCGTTATCATGAAAGCAGCCACATGCGTACCCATATGCCAGCCGTCCGCCAGCAAGGCCATAGACCCGAAGACACTACCTGCGATTATCTCCACGATCATGGTTATCGCAGTGAGAATCAGAACGTACTTTGTCCGTTGCTCACCTTTGTCATTTTTAACTGAAAAGTCATGGCTGTGCTGCCAGTTTTCAAGTGTATGTATATGCATTTCTAACCCCTAAACTAAATACAGTAATTAGAATAAGCACTGTAATCATGTAGGATTATAAATTATTAGGCTAGAAATTAACTACGTTATACATCAGGCTATCCTGTATGGACTACATATGCTTAATTAACCAGCAATCTATTGCTGAATATCCATTTCGTTTTAGCAGTCGACAGCCTCTGTGCTGCAGGGAAATTTTATTGTGTAGATGTAAATCTTCTGTTATTTAATTTCTAATCCACTGCGATTGTTGGGTTCGTGAAGAAAACATAGTTGCTGTAATCTGTCCACCGGTTTACCAGCGCATAAATTGCGACGTAGTCAGTGGTATCAACCACACCTGCAATGAATGCAAATTTGTTGGAATTAAATGACTGGCGCCAGTACAGGCTGGTGAGTATTGAGCCCGCATCACTGTAGGTGATACCTGACGAAGACTGGCTGTAATGAGTGGCTGGCGCCTGTCGTACATGGTAATGCCGGCAGAACTAAAACGCGAAGCACTTAAAGTGCATGATGCCACCATGATTTGTGCGCCGCGCAATTCCCAGCTGGCAGGCTTGATTGCACTCAGCCAGAATTCTGAGCATTGGCAGGAATTTAACACCGTTCTCAGCAAACGCAGAGAACTCATTTGTCAATGGCTCAATAATTTGCCACACGTATTTTCCTATCAAAAACCTGAAGGCGCCTATTATGTTTTTCCGAAAATATTATTTCCACATAATACAAATTCGAGTGAATTTGCCATCGACTTGTTAAACAAAGCGAAAGCCACGGTAACGCTTTGGGGCCATCTGGTGAACATCATGTAGGCATAGCCTACTATGTTGATGATGATACGATCAACCTGGCTTTTGACCGTATGGATAATTATTTAAAATAGCAGGCAGCACACATTCAAATAACAGATAATATATCGCACTTTTATAAAAATTAACCAACCACATGAAAGCAGGAAGATATTTTTTTGTTTTATTAAAAAGTCTCATCACTTTTATTGTTTTACTCGTCCTGCTCGTTGGTGTGCTTGATTTCCTTAATCTTACTTTCACCATTGACGGCGCACGCAAGATTCTGGTCAAAAATTTTAAAGCATATACCGGTCGTAATGTACGTATCGATGGCGATGTAGAACTGACTATTTCTTTATTTCCCCAGCTATTAGTGCAGCGAATTCATATCAGCAACCCCGATAGTTTTAATAATGAAGATTTCATAACCGTAAGTGAAGTGCGAGTAGATGCGTTATTAGTGCCGTTGCTCTCGGGGCAGTTGCACTTGAGTGATATCTCAGCAGACCAGTCAGTGATCAACCTGATCAAAAAGAAAGACGGCGCCCATAACTGGACTTTCGAAATGGAGGAAATCACATCAAAACCAGCGGCTAAAAATCTGCGTAATAAAGGCAGTGGAACAGGCAATATGAGCAGGTTGTTTATCGGTGAATTCCACTTGACCAATGTAACAATAAAATACAGTGACGAATCACGTGATCAGATCATTGATACGCAGCTCGACGAGCTGGCAATTGACTTAACAAATAGAGCCAAACCGGCTGCTGAAATATATGGTAGCGTACAAGATCACCCTTACAGCATTACTTTTGAATCTGATGCACTTGAGCTTCTACAACTTGGGAAAACATGGTTGCTACATGGCACAGGGCATATTGCTAAGCGGAAGACAACGCTTGAAGCAAGTATACAGTTAATAAATAATGGCATACGCAGTAACATAGACATCAATGTAAATAAAGTTAACCTTGGCGCCTTAGTTGATGCGCTAGGGTTAGCCTCCGGACAGGATGCGACTACTGAAAACATCAGCGTTAAAGTTAAAACACAGGGCATAGATCTCGCTGAATTATATGAACAGGCCGAGATCAAATTACAACTTGGCGATGGTTTCTGGAAGCTGCCATCTCAGAGAACAGATAAAACAAAGAAGCTTTATTTCACGCAGGCATCCTCCTCCATTTCCTGGAACAGGCCGGTCTTACTGAAAATCGATGGCAATCTTCTTGGTGAATTGATTAAGTTCGATCTCAAAACCAGTCGTTTATCTGAATTTTTTGATGATATTAAAATACTGGATATTGATCTTGTATCCAATGTTGCTGGTATAGACTTTACTTTGAACGGAACACTTGATCTGCCGATCAACAGCCGACAGTACCAGTTAGATATAACGCTCAAAGGTAAAGACCTGGAAAAACTGAACCCGATACTCGATACTGAATTTCCGCCGTTTAATAACTTTAGCCTGACCGGCAAGCTTATATCCCAAAAAAATGGTTTCATTCTGAAATCCGCTAACGCATCGGTTGGCGATAGCCAGATGCAGGCTGCCATTGTTGTCGATAACGCATCTGACAAACCTCTCTGGACTATCGGTATCGACAGTCGCCAAATTCAGTTAAAGGATTATGCTTTTGATGACATGAACATCAAACAGGTTAACGACACAGATAAAAACACAACACTCAATAATAATGAAAGACCCTTACACCTGGCACTACGAAAGCTGGAAGAGTTCGTAAGGTCACCAAAGATGCATTTAAACCTTAACTTGAAAGTGGACAAAGTCCTTTCAGGCGAAGATCGTCTCGGTAAGGCTCAATTCCTGTTACACATACTTGCAAATGAATTCAGTATTAAAAATGTCGATATCGAATTGCCCGGTGGAAGAATCAAGTCATCTGTTTCATTGAAGAGAAACGACGGCGAAGCAAGTGGCCACCTGGTACTCGATATCGATAAACTTGATTATGGTATAACGACTCGATTCTTTAAATCTGATTCTAAGGTGGATGGCATGATCAGCACCAGGATCGACATGGAACTAAGTGGCCGTGACTTCACGCGATTGCTCGATAAAGCAGCAGGACAGATAGATATCGTCGTCTGGCCAAGAAATACAAAACCAGCAAAAATACTGAATCTATGGGCAACCAATCTCTACCTGATTTTATTACCTGAGCTTAAAAAGACAGAATCTAAAGTTAACTGTTTTGTCGGCTTAATGGATGTAAACAATGGAACAATGAAAGAAGAATTTTTTGCCATCGACACGACTAAATTATGGATACATGGAAATATTAATGTCGATTTTAAACAGGAGTACGTAAAGCTGTCATTATTCCCGAGATCAAAAACTGCACGTCTTTTTTCTTTGCAATCACCGATACGAGCACAGGGCAGTTTTACTAATTTACATCTGCAAATCAACCCTGTTGATCTGACAACAACTTATATCTCCTTCATCACCAGTCCGCTGTATGTGCCAGCCCGCTGGATATTCGAAGATAAGCCTCCCGAAGACGGCAGCGCTGTATGTGAAAAGTTTTTTGACCGTGCTTATTTAGAGAATCTTAATAAAGAATTAAAACTACGGGAGAAGCTGGAGATTGACGAGATACTTGAATCTGATTGAGACTGTTAATTTACATTAGCAAAAGGACATTCAGCTTCAATATATGGTTGATAAATCTGATAAAGGGGACGGAGTACACCTCCCCCAGTTTAACGGACACTTTTTTATTTGTCTCCTGGTCAAACAAGCCTAAATCATAATTCATGAAACTGACAAACCCTATTTTTTTTATTTATTATCACTGGAATTTGAAAGCCACTGTTTATGGGGGCCCCACCCTGGTAACGAAACTCGTGTCGGCTTACTTATTAACCCGGATATTTCATAGGAATACAGAATTTTGGGAGAATCTCAGCGAGACAGTTTGGCCGATTCGCTGAAAAGCATAGCCATAGCTATGGTTACAGGCGAATCGTTCTAAATGGCCGCTGAGATTTTTCCAAAAACTGTATAGCGATGTCTGGCACATAGTGTGTTTTGCTAATATACTAGTATTTCTCAATAGAATCATAATGTTAAGTTATATTTTTAGCGTTCCTATGAAATATCCGGGTTAATAACGTGAGATGCTATAAAATAAAGAAAAACAAATGTTTAAACTTTGGCTATCTATGTTTATTTGTTGCAGGTAAAACACGTTTTCTTCTCATTTATATTTCACCCTAACTTTCTGTTTGATACAGACAAAGCGTTGCTATCATTGCCTTCGTTCGACGCAACGTTGGAATGCTGCCAGATGTCTTTGTTGCGAAGCCTCTTGCAAATTTCGAAGCACTGTCAGTATATCTTCTCTATCCGTCGTTTTTAATAAGCGCTCGTACATCAGACCATTCTCAATTTCCGCGGTGACACCTGCCTCACATGCCTCATGTAGAGTCCTATACTGTGTTACCCGACCAGGCCAGGTGTTTTCAGGTATAGGCACCGCATAAGAAATAAAAAGTGAGTAAAGTGCTTGAATATGTCGTGCTTCGGCATCACGAATATTAATAAAGGGACGCACTTCACCAAAATCACTGATTACCTGATCATAAGTGGCCCACGCTTTGTATTCATCATCAAGAGCATCAAGCAAAGTATCAATTTCAACTTTATTCAGTTTCAACATTTTTCTTCAACCTATGCAGAATTGGGTTGTAAGCAGCCGTACAAGTCGATAACGATTTACTAAAATATTATTTTTATAATAACTTGATGGCATTCCTTATGCCTGGATCATCACTATTTGCCTGGAAGCTAAAACCAAGATTTTTAGCCCATTTAAGCATGTTATGGTTTTCAGCTAAAATCTCTCCCTCCATCCTCTTGATGCCACGCTGGCGAGCTGCCTCTATCAGGGCTCTCATCAAGTTTGAACCAATGCCCTTGTGCTGCCATTTGTCTGCCACCACCAGGGCAAATTCACAACTATCACCATCGGGATTCATAACATAACGAGCTACCCCCAGCTCTGTTTCCTTATCGGGACTTTCTAAAACTGCGATTAATGCAAGTTCGCGGCTGTAGTCCAGTTGTGTGAAACGAACCAGCATCTCCTGGTTCAGTTCATTTAGACCCTGCATGAATCGGAAATATTTGGTGCGGGGTGAAAGTTCCCGGATAAAGCTCTGTTCAATGGAAGCATCTTCCGGGCGTATCGGGCGGATGACAATGTTTGTGCCATCGGATAGTTGATGGGTGGTTACCAGGTGGCTTGGATACGGATGAATCGCCATGTGAGAGTAGCGATCGAGAGATGGTGACGGGTGTTCAACCACAATGCGAGCATCCAGTGCCATCACGCCGTTTTCATCTGCAATCAGGGGATTAATATCCAGCGCCTTAATTTCCGGTAACTCACATACCATCTCCGATACCCGGCGTAACACGTGCACTATTTCATCCATTTTCACTGCTGGCATATTTCTGAAATCGCCAAGCAGCTTGGCAATTCTGGTTTGACTGATCATCTTTTCTGCCAACAGGGTATTGAGTGGTGGCAGCGCAACTGAGCGATCCCGCAATACTTCAACCTGCACACCACCCGCACCGAATGTAATAGCCGGACCAAACACCGGGTCACAAATTACACCGATCATAAGCTCACGGCCATTAGCCGGCTTGTGCATGGGCTCGATGGTCACGCCGTCAACTTTTGCATCGGGAAACTTGTTGTGCACACCTTCCATTAACTCAAGAAAAGTACTGCGTACAGCATGAGCGCTGCTGATGTTCAACCTGATGCCGCCCACATCTGATTTGTGGGTAAACTCTTTCGAATGTATTTTCATTGCCACCGGTAAACCCAGCGATTCCGCTGCAACTAATGCGTCGTTGGCCGAAGCACAGACGATACTCTGTGTGACCGGGATAGCAAAAGCATGCAGTATGGCTTTGGACTCTGTTATGGTCAGCACACTTCTTTTGTCCGCCAGCACACTTTCTATTATCAGGCGTGCTCCCTCAATATCCGGCTCGTCGCGTGTAATCAGCGGGCCGGGTACCTGTAGAAGTAACTGCTGATTCTGATGGTAACTGGCCATGTAAGCAAACGCTTCAACAGACGATTCAGGATTAGGGAAACTGGGCAGATGATGTTTCGAAAATAGATTGATAGCTTCTTCAACCTGTTGCGCGCCCATCCAGCAGGCAAATACCGGTTTCCCGTTATTTGCCTGGGCATCAATAACAGCCTGTGCACAGGCCCTGGTATCCGTCATTGCCTGCGGCGAAAGCATCACCAGCGCGCCATCCACAGCCGGATCAAGCAGGCAGGTGCTGAGTGCGGCCTCATAACGCTCTGCCGAAGCATCACCCAGTACATCAATGGGATTGTCATGTGACCACTGTGCAGGAAGGCTTTCATTGAGTTTTGCAATTGTCTTTTCTGACAGCGAGGCAATAGACACGCCGAGATCAATCGCACGGTCAGTCGCCATAACACCAAGACCACCACCATTAGTTATAATGGCAAGTTTATTGCCTTTGACTCTATGCGGCGTTGCCAGAAGCTCGGCAGCAGCAAACATTTGCTCGATGGTCATGGCGCGAACGACGCCGGCACGTTGCAGCGCTGCGTCGAAAACATCATCAGCACCGACCATGGCACCGGTATGCGTAACAGCGGCACGCGAACCTTCAATATGTCTGCCCGCTTTAATCACGACCACAGGCTTCATTCGTGCAGCGATGCGCAGTCCACTCATAAAACTACGCGCATCACGAACGCCTTCCACGTAAAGCAGAATACTGCTAGTTTGCGGGTCCTGCGCCAGGTAGTCGAGAATATCGCCAAAATCAATGTCCGCTGCTTCACCCAGTGAAACGATAGTAGAGAACCCGACATCACGGGCAACAGCCCAGTCGAGAATAGAGGTACATAATGCACCGGACTGTGAGACCAGCGCGAGCTGCCCCGGCTTTGCCGTGTTCTTGCTGAAGGTTGCATTGATACCTGTCACCGGACGGATAAGGCCAAGGCAGTTAGGCCCAAGTATGCGCATTTTGTACTGACGCGCCGCTTCCAGTATCGATTTCTTTAAATGCGAACCAGGGCCTTCATTAAAACCTGCGGAAATAATGATAACCGCACGCACGCCATGTTCGCCGCATTCATGAATGATTTCTGGAACCGTTTTCGCCGGCGTGGCGATAATGGCGAGATCAACAGGTTCATTAATTTCTACAATGGATGAGTAACAGGGTTGATTACGTAGTTCTTTATATTTCGGGTTAATTGCATAAATCAGGCCGCTAAAACCAGCCTTGTATAAATTATCGAATACACGACCACCAACTGCATCGGGTAATTCACTAGCGCCGAAAACGGCGATTGCTTTAGCAGAAAAAAATCGATCTAAATAATGCGAACCCATATCTGATGTCTCTATTTGCCTGCTAATTTTTTTTGTTATAGGCTCGGCTGGAAATTGGAGCCAGTGGAATTTTTATGACGATATCGATTATAACACACCCGGATTGTGCGCTACATGAAATGGGCGTCCATCATCCAGAGTGTCCGGCACGTTTACATGCCATTCATGACCAGTTACTGAGTAGCGGACTAGACATGGTTTTACTGCACCAGGATGCGCCAATGGCAACACGTAAGCAACTATGTCGTGTACACGATGCAAAATACGTAGACACTATTTTTAAAAAAGCACCCGAGGAAGGACAGGCCTGGCTGGACCCCGACACTTCGATGAACACACATACACTATCCGCCGCTTTGCGCGCTGCAGGTGCAGCAGTACTCGGCGTCGACCTGGTTATGTCAGGAAAAACCAGTGCTGCTTTTTGTAATGTAAGACCGCCCGGTCATCATGCCGAACATAACAAGGCCATGGGTTTTTGCTTCTTTAACAATATCGCAGTGGGTGCTGCCCATGCACTGCAAGTACATAAGTTAAAGCGAGTAGCCATTGTTGATTTTGATGTGCATCATGGCAACGGCACCGAAGACATCTTTCGAGAAACGCCGGAAGTTTTGTTTTGTTCGACGTTTCAACATCCGTTTTACCCGGATACTGGTACTGGTGACACACCGGAGCATATTGTTAATGTACCGTTACCCGCAGGAACTGATGGCCAGGCATTTCGCACTGCGGTTGAGTCCCACTGGCTACCGAAGCTGGAGTCATTTCAGCCCGAGCTGATTCTTATCTCTGCTGGTTTCGATGCACATATTGAGGACGATATGGCCAACATGTGTCTGGTAGACCAGGATTTTTTCTGGGTAACTCAAAAAATCAAAATGATTGCAGATAAATATGCAAAGGGTCGAATCGTTTCGACACTAGAGGGAGGTTACGCTCTCCCCGCATTAGGGCGAAGCGTTGCTGCACACTTAAACGCCATGTTGTGACAATTACTCGTAAACATTAAAAAAAAATATTACCTCTATTGTTAATTGTTACATCATTCTTTCAAAGGATGATTAAGAGACATTCGTGACGTCACACATATTAATTTTTAATTAAGACAAACTATAAAAACGAGGTAACTGGAATGCTATTTCATTCATTTCTTCATTTTCAATGTGATTGTTTCAGCCGTCCTGTTTAAAAATTGACAGTAGCCCTCAAGCTATAAATCATTCCTTCAGCATCTTGAATTGAATAATACTCATCGTCCATATACTGGATATCGGCGGTGAATGACAGCTTGGGGGTTATCACCATCCGGTAGTAAGCTTCTGCAAGCCGGGTTCTGATGATTCTTCTATTGCCGCCATACATATAACCCAGGGCTATACCGATATTATCCAGCAACCGGCCCCAGCTTAAACCACTGATGTCGATGCCTCCGGTGTAAACTGCCCGGTAATTGATTGGCTCATTATCAAGCCGCCAGCCCATGCGCGTAAACACACCAATGCTGTCACCGAACTGCTGGTCGATAGAAATTATTAATAGATCATTTTTTTGCTTGTTTGCGCCGGCTTCGTCAATAAAGCCCCGGCCACCGTTGAGCAAGACGCGGTAATGTCCTGTACCCAGAGTGGTTTCCAGGGTGTACCTGGCCTGGATACCATAAAATGTGTACTA
>CAWDMF010000046.1:0-174309 GCA_963803185.1 uncultured Gammaproteobacteria bacterium
TCTCCTCAAAAAGTCATACGCCACAATCACCTGTGGTGTAGTTAAGCGGTGGATAGTAAACTCGACCAAACCATTTCAGCCCCGTTTTTGCTGGTCAACGCCCAGGTTAATTCAAATAGGCGTTGAATAATCCCAGGCAAATGAAAAAACCTGGCTAAAACCAACAGGTTCATCACAAAGAAGATGCTGTTGATCCAGGCATATGAAGTACTCGCCGTCTTCGCCTTGATCTTGTTTAAACCATAAGCATTCTTACCCTGACCGAACTTGCCTTCAATTGGTATGCGCTGAGTGTAGTCTTCATGGCGTTGTTGTTTTTCAAGTTTGAGTTGTGCTTTGTTTTCTTCTGTCTCTTTCTTTGGTCGCCCCAGTGGTTTACCCGCATAGTGAATGCCTTTCTCTTTCAGATAGTTTCGATTCGCCCGTGTACCATAAAGCGGATCAGCTAAGACTTTCTCGGGATAATAACCATGACGGGTTTTGTAGGCTTCAACTTGTGGCTTTAAGTCCTGGGCTTCATGAAAGGCGTCCCAGCGTAATTCATCGACACAGGCAATCTTGTCTCCGGTCAAACTTACGCTGAGTTTAGCGCCAAATTCGACGGCCTTGTTCTGCTTGCCTCGAATGATCGGGCGCACATGCGGCTGGCTGATACTGACGATTCGATCATCACAGCGCTGGGTTTTGGCTTGATGCATCATGGCTTGCTGTGCGAACAGTGTTTGTATGATCCAGTACTGTCGCAGGCGCTTGTGTGATAACGGTATGTCCTTGCCGGCTAGACTATCGAGCATCTTTTCAATATGTTTGAAGTTACGCCGTAGGTACTGAAGCTGTTGCTTATTCCCTTTGCGGTATAGTTTCTTTCCCGGCCTGCGTCGCTTTACGATGGCGAGATAATCTTTCCTGGCTTTCTCTCGATAAGTCCGCGGCTTTTTCTTAAAAGGGGTGTGAGGGTGCAGCTCATCAATGATTTTCTCGCTGATTTCACGCGCTTCATTGAGCAGTCCCAGATCAGTTGGAAAACGTATCGCTTGTTCTGCCACAGTCGCATCTAAGATAAGTTTGCCTTTATGGGTGACTTCATCGGTGGTTTTATTTTCCCCCGCCGAGTGTCCGGTGCCTGAGTCATCTGAATCATCATCAGATTTTGTGGCTTGCTCTGCACTCACCGCGTTAATAATGCTTTGTTCAAAAGCCTTGAAGACCTGTTTACCCATGCGTTTTCTAATCTCGACAAACAGTGAGGGCGCAAAGATCGCTTTTGTTTGAAACATCTTGAGACCGACAAAGTATTGGTAGTAGAGGTTCTCTCTGATTTGTTCAATAGTCTCTTCGTCACTCAGGCAGAGTTTGTGCTTGATGATGACGGCACCAATGATTAAGCGAGCATCTTTTGCAGGACGACCATGACTATTGTGAAAGCTTGAATAATAAGCGGCTGCCAGTTCATCCCAGGGGATGAGTGCGGCAAGTTTGACCCAACGGTTGTTATTATCGAGTGTGGATTCGAAGGGGGTTTCAAATCCAGACAGTGGTAATTGGTTTTCACTGGTATATCGAATCATGGTGCACGCTTTTTGGGCTGTTATAGCTGGTTTTCGTGCACTTATTATACGCTATATAACTCTATCTTGTTGTTTATATTGCGATTATACTTTCTGAGGAGGCTCTACCTACATCCATGTAGGCAATATTGATATAGAATTGTGTGACATTTGCGGTAAAAAAGTAAAGGTGATTGCTTATATTGAAGATCCGGCTTTTATCAAGAAAATACTCGCACACTTGAAAGAGCAAACGCCAGCCATAAAAAAATATACCCTGCCAGAAGGCCGGTCACCACCACAAAGTAGACTGTTTGCTGATTAAGATGGGGATGACATGGTAAGTAAAAGGAGTTGCTACAGATTGTTGGCAGGATGGTGTTCATCAGTTATATTGAAACAAGAGGATAAGCTCTAAATTTTGATGGTGTGATTTGGTGAAATCGTAGAATTAGCCAGATTTTGTTGCGCCCAGGTCTTCGGGAAAAAACGAATATGTAGGTGTTTTTTGCGGTGACCACTGGCATAGGTATCGATGAACATGTGCAGCGCTTTGAAGCAGACCATGATGACTACAGCAGTATCCTGTTTAAAGCACTGGCAGACAGACTGGCTGAAGCTTTTGCCGAGCATATGCATGAGCGGGTGCGGAAAGAGTTCTGGGCTTATGCAAGTGAAGAGAGTTTTACAAGTGATGAGTTGATCAAAGAAGCCTATCGAGGCATCCGACCGGCGCCGGGTTATCCCGCCTGCCCTGACCACACTGAAAAAGCGACACTCTGGTCATTGCTTGAGCCGGATAAAAATGCAGGAATAAGCATTACAGAAAGTTTTGCCATGTTGTCAACAGCGGCGGTTTCTGGATTCTATTTTTCACATCCGGATGCTAAATATTTCGGTACTGGAAAAATTCAGAAAGACCAGGTGGAAGATTATGCTAAACGTAAAGGTGAAAATATCAAAGTTGTCGAACGCTGGCTGGCGCCGGTGCTGGATTATGATACATAAAGTGCGTTTCTGCGTCATAAAATATTACACCTCTGTATTCTTGTGTAACCAATTGTATTTAAAGGATTAGGTGTTTGTGTGCCGGTGTTTTATGTGACAAAAACCTGTCGGCGTTTGTTACATATCATCATTGCTTAATATGCCTTATTGGCGTAATTATTAATGTTTTTATTTTAAAAGTGTTATCAAAACCATATGTAAATTAGTTACTTATGGATGAAAGAATGGATCTGTTAATTGATACTGTACTGCTCTGACTTATTGGCATGAATGCTGCATTTATTACTCATGTATTCACTCGATTTAATGATTTTTTCGTTTTGAATACGTTGCTCGTGGCAAATTATTTAATAGGGCTATAATTTGTCACGTAGCAATGAGTAAGACTCTCGTCTTTTAAGCCGGTGCTTTGCACCGGTTTTTTTATGCCCAAGGATGGGCGGTATGTCGCAAGGAGCCATGGAGGGCGGTGCGACGAATGCCCAAGGATGGGCGGTATGTCGCAAGGAGCCACGGAGGGCGGTGCGACGAATGCCCAAGGATGGGCGGGCAGAAAATTGCTCCATGCATTTTCCGCACTCCCCACGTCCATGTGGGTCGTACTCCGCAAGGAGCCATGGAGGGCGGTGCGACGAATGCCCAAGGATGGGCGGGCAGAAAATTGCTCCATGCATTTTCCGCACTCCCCACGTCCATGTGGGTCGTACTCCGCAAGGAGCCATGGAGGGCGGTGCGACGAATGCGCACACAGGGCAAGAAAATTTCAAATAATGTTGAATCTTCATCTGTGGGCAATAATCTTTTTATTATCTTTTATTTTATATATACCTGTTTGCTGTAAAATTCAGTTATGTCTTTAATACGTTTACGAAATATCCACGTTAGTTTTGGCGGTCCAGCCATTCTGGAAAGTATCAGTTTTGCTATTGAAGCGGGTGAACGGCTCTGTTTGCTAGGTCGCAATGGCACCGGGAAATCGACCCTGTTAAAAGTTATCTCAGGAGAGGTCAAAGCGGACAGTGGTGATCTTGAATTTAAACAAAATTTAAAGATTGCGGTGCTTGATCAGGAACCACGAAGCGACATGAAGGGCAGTATTTTCGATGTTGTGGCCATGGGCCTGGGTGAAAACGCAAAACTGCTGCAGGACTATCACCATGCCTTGCATCACTTTACAGAAATCCATAACGATCAAACCACCGCAGAATTAGAACGCGCACAGAACCAGGTGGATATTCATAATGCCTGGCAGCTCAATCAGCAGGTAGAAGAAGTATTAAGTCGTATGCAGCTTGATGGTGATATTGATTATGCTTCACTTTCGGGTGGTATGAAACGACGTGTTTTACTGGCAAAAGCACTGGTAATAAAGCCGGATATTTTATTACTGGATGAGCCGACCAACCATCTTGATCTAAATGCCATTCTTTGGCTGGAAGATCAGTTACTGAATTTTAAAGGAGCGTTAATGTTTATCACGCATGACCGTTCCTTTATGCGTAAATTGTCGACCCGAATCATTGAGCTCGATCGCGGTTGCCTGAGCAGTTATCCCGGGAATTACGATACTTACCTGAGGCGCAAAGCTGAAGCTTTGCATGCTGAGGAAATGGAAAATGCTCACTTTGATAAAAAGCTGGCGCAGGAAGAAGTGTGGATAAGACAGGGAATCAAGGCCCGTCGGACACGTAATGAGGGCAGGGTGCGTGCATTGGAAAAAATGCGCAGTGAACGAAGTCAGCGACGTAACCAGGTGGGCAAAGTTGCAATGAAAGCCGCATCAGCTGAGCGTTCGGGCAAACTGGTTGTAGAAGCTGAAAATGTCAGTTTTGATTATGATGGCAAACCGTTAATAGCTGGACTGACCACTACTATCTTGCGAGGAGACAAAATAGGTATCATTGGACCGAATGGAGCTGGCAAAACAACCTTGCTGCGATTATTGCTGGGCGATCTAAAGCCCACCTCGGGCATTATTAAAATTGGAACAAATCTTGAAATCGCCTACTTTGACCAGTTCCGTGCACAACTGGATGACCAGGCAAGTGTTATTGAAAACCTGTCTCAGGGCAGAGAGTTTGTAGAAATCAATGGCAATAGAAAACATGTGATTGGTTATTTGCAGGACTTTCTTTTTGCACCGGAACGTGCACGTTCGCCTGTCAGTATGTTGTCAGGAGGTGAACGGAATCGCTTATTACTGGCAAAGTTATTCTCTAAACCCTCTAATATTCTGGTACTTGATGAACCAACGAATGACCTGGATATTGAAACACTGGAGTTGCTCGAAGAGCTGGTTATGGAATATAAAGGCACCGTGCTGGTGGTGAGCCACGATAGAGAATTTGTGAATAACGTTGTCACCAGTACCCTGGTGTTTGAGGGCAATGCACAGGTGAATGAGTATGTTGGTGGTTATGATGACTGGCTTAACTATTCGACTGAAAAAGCCAGGTCTGAGAGTAAAGCAGTGAAGATGGCTGCAGCAGATAAAAAATCAGCAAGTTTGAATGTGAAACAAGGTCAATCTAAAAAACTCAGTTATAAAGATCAACAGGAACTGGAAACATTGCCTGCACAGATTGAATCATTTGAGGAAGAGGTTGAGGTACTGCAAAACCTGATGGCCGATACTGAATTTTACAAGCAGGATAAAGATGAAATTCAAAAAATACAGCAGCAATTGATTGAAGCTGAAGCCGGCTTGTCACATTGTTATACTCGTTGGGAGGAGCTGGAATAGACGGATAATAGTTAATAGTTAATAGTTTGATGTCGTAAAGATTATGATTTATAGAACATTAATACCCTTTATTATTTTCCTGGCTATTACTTTTCAGTCATCTGCATTGATGTCAGAGCACAACAAATACCGGGGTAAGGTTTTAAAAGTTAACGGTGATGTTGAGATCGTTAATGTTAAAGGTGAAAAACGTCTTATTAAAAAAGCGGATGAACCAGTAAAAGAAATGGATACCATAGTAATGAAAAAAGGTGTGTCCAGTGTGGTGCAGTTTAATGATGGTGTTTTATTGGTGCCGGATGAAAAAAGTGATTACGTGTTGAGAAAACCAGCTGGTTTTCTTATTTAGGCGGTAAGGTTTATTTTACTTTTAATAAAATATTTGGTGAACCACGTCGAGTTAAAACACGTGCCGCAACCATTGGGGTGCGTGGTACAAGCTTTATTATCAGCGAAAATGAAAAATAGAATGGTGAGACAGTGGCATTAAAAGAAGGTTTGTTACAGATTAAATCAACCGGTCCGGCGTTCGAAATTCATAAGAAAGAAATCATCGACGAATTTACGCAGTTTAAACAGCGCGCCAGAAGGAAAAACAGGCAGTGCAAAATGAGTATGAACAGTATAAACAACAAACCAGGCAGGAATTTGTTGAGTACAGCCGTCAATTTACCTTGCGGCCAGACCGCGTGATTAATTTATCGAGTTATTGGCTTGATGAAACTGCGATGAGCGAAGTAAATAAAGCTGATTTTGAACTATTCGAGTCAGAAGCGGAAGATTTGATAAAAGCGTTTCGATCCAGGTCAAAAGATTAAAAAATTATCGGTAACTGCTCCTCTGCAATAGCTCCTCGACAACTGCTCCTGCGTTGTCTTACTACCGTACATCCTGTACATATGCATTGCTCTAATGCCGTACGTCCTGTACATATGCATTATCCTGCTACCGTCCATCTCTTAACAAAAAGAGTTATTTAACAAACACGTTTCAATGGTAGATTAGTGCTTAAAGTAGTCTTTTAGATATCGTCAATCATTGGCTTATATTTTACAAAAATAATGCTGATATCCAGTATAAGTATCAACAAATATAATTATAAATTTATAATATTGAAACTTGTTTAATTACTAGCAATCGTCATTTAGTGGTTGAACTATACGAAATGTTTGGATAGTATTATATTTCTTAGTGATAGTTTTAATGTGTGGCTCGGCACCAGAGCAGTCATAAAATAGCAATATTAAAGAGTTCGTGACTGTATATACGCTAACGATTAAGGAGAATCGTAGTGGCAGAAACAACAACTAACACGACAAGCACCAGCTCAGGTACGAAAGAGCAAGGTACTGCTCAAAATGGTGTGAATCAGCCGCCGGCCATATCTTTGCCCAAAGGTGGTGGTGCCATCAAGGGCATCAGTGAAAAGTTCTCAGCTAATTCTGTTACCGGCACCTCATCCTTCAGTATACCCTTACCTGTTTCTCGCGCCCGTGGATTAGAACCACAACTCAGCTTAAATTATGACTCGGGTTCCGGGAATGGCACGTGTGGGCTGGGTTGGAGCCTGTCTGTGCCAAGCATCAGCCGCAAAACCGAAAAAGGATTGCCCCAATATCTGGATCAAGACGATACCGACACCTATGTTATTGTCGGTGCAGAAGACCTGGTGCCACTATTAAAAGAGACTGCTGGCACATGGCAAGCGGTGACCACCGTTAAGGAGTTATCCGGCATAAGCTGGGAAGTCAAACTTTATCGTCCACGCATTGAGGGCGCATATAGCAAGATCGAACGATGGCGTAACACCAACAGCGGCATTATCTGGTGGCGTACCACCAGTGGCAACAATGTCACCTCGGTGTTTGGCTACCACGCATCAGCAAGAATCGCTGACCCTGATAATCCTGCCAGGATTTTTAAGTGGTTAATTGATTGTACATACGATGATAAGGGACATTACACGCAGTTCGTTTATAAAAACGAAGATATGCTCGGTGTTGATCACGGCCTTGCTTATGAATCCCATCGAAAGACTCACCCGGTCGCGCAAACCTACTTAAAGCGGGTTATGTATGGCATCAAAAAACCGTATCACTTGCTATACGAAAAAATAGATGAAGTGCTTGATAAGCCGTTTACGCAAACTGATTTTCATTTTCAAACAGTTTTTGACTACGGTGAACATACCCAGGCTGAACCGACAGCCGATGAAGCTTCACCATGGGAGGTAAGGCACGATGCGTTTTCAGACTATCGGGCAGGCTTCGAAATCCGAACTTATCGACGTTGTAAACGTGTGTTGCTGTTTCATCAATTTGAAAAAGAGCTAGCCACAGATTGCGAACCTGTTAGTGAACTTGCGTTGTCATACGACGATCTAAACGAAGCATTCAGTTTTCTCACCCAAATCACCAGTACCGGTTATAAACGCGACAAAGAGGGTTTGCTGCTTTCCAGATCTTTACCGCCGATGACCTACGGTTATCAGGCGCACGCCTGGAATTCAGAGATAAAAACTATTGATCCCGAGAGTCTTCAACATCTACCCAACGGTGTGGATGGCCAGCAGTATCGGTGGGTGGACCTCTACAACGAGGCGCTCAGTGGCGTACTGACCGAGCAGGCAGGCGGGCTGTATTACAAACAAAATCTGGGTGGCGCGTCATTCGCTGGAGCCAGGCTGGTGTCGCCTGCACCTTCCATGCACGGGCTCGCCAGTGGCGCTTTGCAAATTCAAGATTTGCAAAGCAACGGTAGCAAGTGTCTGCTTACCACAACGGGCCCGATCAAGGGGTTTTATAAACTTGATGAGCAGGAAGAGTGGCAGAATTTCCAGCCCTTCAGCACCATGCCCAATATCGATTTTCAGGATCCGAACTTGCGTGTCATCGATCTCAATGGCGATGGCATGGCCGATGTACTGATTTCAGAAGACCAGGTTTTTCGCTGGTACCCCTCAGCCGGTGAAGCCGGTTTTACCGAGGCACGTAAAACCGCTAAGGCGCAGGATGAAGATAGCGGCCCGGCCATTGTGTTTGCCAATGAATCCGAATCAATATTTCTTACCGACATGACCGGTGATGGCATGGCAGACATAGTGCGTATTCGTAATGCCAGTATTGTGTACTGGCCCAACCTCGGTTATGGCAACTTTGGTGCAAAAGTGAACATGGCTCAGGCGCCACAATTCAATCACCCCGATCTGTTTAATCCCAGCCACATTCGGCTCACCGATCTGGATGGCTCTGGTACCACCGATATTGTTTATCTAGGCAACAACGAATTTCGTTACTGGTTAAATCAAAGCGGCAATAGTTGGAGCACACCTTACGATACTCTCTATCCCTTTCCTGATGTCGATAATCAATCCAATGTCTCAGTGATGGATTTGTTGGGTACTGGCACGGCGTGTGTGGTGTGGTCATCCCCCCTGGCAAAACATAGCGCAGATTCAATTCGTTATATCGACCTGATGCAAAGTATCAAGCCACACCTGATGACAAACTATCAAAACGGCATGGGTAAGGAAGTCACACTAAGTTACACACCGTCAACCCAGTTCTATCTGGAAGATAAACAAAAGGGCGAACCCTGGATCAGCAAACTGCATTTTCCGGTGCACTGTTTATCCAAAGTCGAAACCTACGATCACATCAGCAAAGCCCGCTTTGCCAGTTCGTATAGTTACCACCATGGATTCTACGATAAATCAGAAAGAGAATTCCGTGGCTTTGGCCGGGTCGATCAAATCGATAGTGAAGATTACGAGCATTTTGTCAAAGGCGAATCGTCTAATGTGGTTGAACGCGTATTGCATCAAACACCGATACTCAGCAAAACCTGGTTTCATACCGGATTTTATCTGGATAAAGATCACATCCTTTCACAATATCAGGCTGAATATTTCAGCGCCGAGGCGTTACAGGATTTCACCCTGGCAGAACCCGAATTGCCCGATGACCTAAGCGCCGCCGAATGGCGCGAGGCATTACGCGCCTGCAAAGGCATGGCTTTGCGTACTGAAGTATACGGACTGGATGGCACTGAAGATGAAAACAGGCCGTATTCGATTGCGCTAAACTACCTGCGAAATAAAACGTATACAACCCAAAAACAATAATCGCTACGCGAGCTTTCAGGTGATTAACAGCGAATCACTGTCACTGCAATTAGATCGCAATCCCGACGACCCGCGCATCAGCCATAGCCTGGTTTTGCAAACCGATGATTACGGTAATCCCATGCTCTCAGCCAGCGTAGGTTATCCAAGAAAGTTCAGTGATCCCACAGTGCCGCAAGAAGTACGAGACAAACAGGCTGAAATGAATATCGTTATTTCGCAAGCCGAATACACCACAGATCAATATGGGTTTTTCGGTGATTATGATATTGATGCCGACACCAGTACACCTTATCTACTACCGCTCAGCTGGCAATCAAAAACTTACGAACTCAGTGGTTTTATGCCACAAAAGCAACTGTTTAGCCGTGACGAGTTATCTCTGAATTTTGCTAATGCGAATAATATTGGCTATGAAGATCGGTTAAGCAAAAATGAAGTTAAACGTTTACTGTCACAAAGTGAAACCCGCTTTATAAACGATACCCTCGATGGTGCACGCAACGTCGCAGAAATAAGCCCGCTGGGTATCAGCTGGCAATTCTACCAATTAGCCTTTACCCCGGCATTGCTACAATCGGTTTATGGCGACAAGGTCGACAACGCGTTAATTGAGGGTGGTTATCTGGATCTTAATGGCGATGGCAACTGGTGGACAACCTCCGGCACACCCATTTTTGGTGCAGAAGCAAGCTCACATTTTTATGCGCCTGATGGCGCACGTGATCCCTTAGGCCATCCATCCTGGGTCGAGCTGGATGAATACCTGCTGTTACCCATTAGCAGTCGTGACAACAAACAAAACGAGACCCTTGCTTTCAACGATTACCGTACCTTGCAGGCACAGTTTATGCGCGATGCGAACCACAACTGGAGCGCGGTTGAATTCGACGAACTGGGGCTGGTAATTAAATCAGCCATCATGGGAAAAGTGAGTGGCTTAAATGAAGGCGAAGCACCGGCAGCAGATGCTATTTGCGAAGGCGATAATCTCAATTATCCTTCCGCCGAATTAAGTTACGTTTTAACTAATCAACCGGCTTATGCCTATAGCAAAAGTTACATCAAACACCACGCTGTCGATGCCAGTGAAGACCGCCCCGATTATTTACAACAATTCGAATACTCAGACGGTTCAGGTAATGTCATTATGGTTAAAGCACAAGCCGAACCGGGGCTGGCTAAACAACGAAATGAAGATGGCACGATTGAAGTAATAGACACCGGCAGCGAACTGCGCTGGATAGGTAATGGACGAACTATTATCAACAACAAGGGTAATCCGGTTAAACAATATGAACCTTATTTCAGTGTTACTTATGAATATGAAGATGATCCTGCACTGGTTGAAATCGGTATCACTCCCATATTATTTTACGACGCCGCAGGTAGAAACAACTGCAAACTCAACCCGAACAAGACCTATGAAAAAGTCGTTTTCAACCCCTGGCAACAAACCAGTTGGGATGTTAACGATACCCTGTTTATTCTAAACGACGACGGCAGCAAAGAGCTTAACCCGGCAAATGATCCGCATGTGGGTTTTTACTTTGCCGAACTAGATACCAATGAATATTTACCCAGCTGGTACGCCGCGCGAATCGATGGTGATCTGGATGTAGAGCAACAAAACGCCGCACTAAAAACAGAATCCCATGCCAATACACCCGGCACAGGTTTATACCGACGCACTGGGCCGAACCATTTATGGCATTGCCGATAATGGCGAATTCGGTCAATACAAAACCCGCACAGAACTGGATATCGAAGGCAATACCCTGGCCGTGATCGATGACCGCGATAACACCGTCATGGCATACGCCTACAATATGCTGCCACCACCGGATAACGAAAACCCGAAACCGGCGCTGTATCAAAACAGCATGGATGGCGGTGAGAAGTGGAGTTTATTTAATGTATTGGGTAGTCCGTTACGCAGTTGGGACAGCCGCGAGCATGTGTTCGAGTCACACTACGATGAACTCAATCGGCCAACCGATAGTAGTGTGCTTGAAGATGGCCTGGTAAAAACCATCGCATCAAGTTTTTATGTCGATAGCGACAGTCCAGATGCAGATAGTGCAAGAGAAAACAATCTGATTGGCAGCGCATATGAAAGTTACGATCAGGCTGGCTTAACTGAAGTATTGGCGGTCGATTTCAAAGGCAACCCGATTCATAGTCGTCGTACCTTCGCAACGGAATACAAGGAAACCATTGACTGGAGCGCAATCGATCCCCGCTCACAATTGCAAGTCCGAATATTTTGAAACCACCGCAGAATATGACGCGCTGAACCGAGTCACGCATTCACCTCACCACACAATCAAAATATCCCCGCCAGTGAAACCTGGCTCGCCTATAACGAATCCGGCGCGCTCGATTTTGTCGATGTGGCGATTCGCGGCGGCGACGAGAAAAACATACGTTTCAAATATCGACTACGACGCCAAGGGCCAGCGACAAAAAATTGAATACGGCAATGGTGTAATAACCACTTATGAATACGAAGACGATACCTACCGGCTTAAACGTCTGTTAACCATTCGAAACGCCAATGAAAACCTGCAGGACCTGAATTATTTTTATGATCCGGCCGGCAATATTTCAGAAATTAGAGACTATGCGCAATCCACGATTTACTACGACAATGCGCTGGTCGAACCACACAGTAATTATGTTTACGACCCGCTCTACAGATTGATCGAGGCAAGCGGGCGGGAACACGCAACCCAGGCCAATATTCCGCATCCGGGAAATGGCTGGGAAGCGTTACAGGCAACGGATGACCTGGCCTTGCAGAATTATATTCAAAGTTACGAATATGACAGCGTAGGCAATATCTTGTTGATGGCGCATCGTCGGCCAAACGATAACAATAGCGGCTGGACCCGTAACTACGACTACGATCAAACCAGCAATCGTTTACTGGGCACTACACTCGGCGATCCAGCGTCAGGCTTCGATGAATATAGTTATAACGAACATGGCAGCATGACGCGCATGCCCCATCTTCAAGGCTCCGATCCTAACGAGCCTGCTTTAGATTGGGACTTTGCCGAACAATTACAGCATGTGGATTTAATTGGTGGTGGTGATGCCTGGTATGTTTATGATGGCAGTGGCCAGCGCACAAGAAAGATTATTGAAACCAATGGCATTACGGTTAAAGAACGCATTTATTTAGGTGGCTGGGAAATTTATCGTGAAACGGTTTCAGGATCAGTGAAACTGGAACGTGAAACCCAGCATGTGATGGATGATCAAAATCGTATTGCCTTGATTGAAACTAAAACGGTGAGTGAGAGTGTGCAGGTGTCTTCACCTATACCGGTGGTGCGTTATCAACTGGGGAATCATCTGGGGTCTGCCAGTCTGGAGTTGAGTGATGTGGGTGATGTGATTTCTTATGAGGAGTTTCATCCTTATGGGACGACTGCTTATCATGCGGGTAGTGGTGTGGTGGAAGGGAGTGCTAAGCGGTATCGGTATACGGGGATGGAGCGGGATGAGGAGAGTGGGTTTTCTTATCATGGGGCGAGGTATTATGTTGGGTGGTTGGGGAGGTGGAGTAATGCCGATCCGGCTGGGATCATTGATGGAATAAATATTTATGCATACTCCCATAACAGACCCACAATACTGACCGATCCTACTGGTTACGACTCTGGCCCCGATGGAGATGAAATAGCCCGTGTTCTTGATAAATCGGAAATAGTAATAGACGAACCAGTACCATTTTCCGATGAGGACTTGCTTAATATGAAAATGTCAATGACTGCCGACCAGCTCAAAGACAAGCTTACTTTTAGCGATTTGAGTCGGCTACAAAAGTTAACCGCTCCACAGGTGAGTGAGATGGATCCTGTTGATTTCGAAATCTTCCGCTGGCTCAGAATTAATCCTATTCCAAAGAACGATCTAATAGGCGGCGATACGATGGAGTGGAAGCAACGCTGGGAAAGCTTTCTGGAAGAATTAACCGATAGAGAGACACGCTCTAAGGAAGAAAAGCAAGTCACATTCACCGGTATCGCAGCAGGCACGATCAACGCTGTGGTTGCACTGAAGTTTGGACAAGATGCGGGAGCGGCGCAAGTGTACGTTGATTCCCTTCAAGGTCAGAATATTTCTATGGGTGTCAAGATAATTGCACGGGAAACGCTCACTGCACTGCAGGAATTCGAGGCAAACCCATCGCTGGTAATGAACCAATTGTCGCAGCGCCAGATCGATGCGATAGCGAGATCCCCTCGGCTTGCGTCGGTATTCTTCGGAACAGCGCTTCAATCAAGAGTTAATGAGAGGCTAGTAGCAGGCGGATACTCGGGCATATTCTCGACCGGCGGTAGTGCGCCAGTAGACTGGATGGTAGGTCGTCGAAATGTAGGAGTCGATCTCACTGGTGGGAGTGAACGGTCCTTCCAGAGACACTTCGAGCGAGAAAATGTTCGAGTCCTCATCACGCACGACATCGGGCGGTCGTACATGCCGTCGTTGGTTGTCGCAGCAAGGCAAAGTCATAGCAGCACCTACAAACTACCCTTACCGGTCAGGCTTCAAATTCAGGCATTTCAACGAACGCAAGCCCGTCGAGCGCAGAGGAGAAAATAGCCAGATTAAAAAATGCGGATTAGAGGGTCAGGTCTTGCTTTGTGCCTATGAGGTTAGGTTAGAGGGTCTTGCATTGTAAATATACGAGCTAACTGGACAGTTTTTTCAACAGGACTGTAGGCTGGGGGTGAGGCACGTACCCCAACAAACACAGTTTGAGATGTCACGCCATTCATGGACGGTAGGAATGTGAAATTAAATGGTAGCACGAAAAGAAAAAGTTGAATTGCAGTTTGATATTGACAATGTTGGGGTTCCTTTATCACCCCAACCTAAAAAGATTATTAATAAATTGTAATCAAAGGGGTCGGTGTCAATTGAAAAACGTACTGAAGCATTTTCAGGCAAAAATAAATTAAATTAAACAAATATCACAAATAACCAAACCCACAGCAGTCGGATTCTGTAGCTGTCATCCGTTTGGGTCATGATTATAACGGAGGATAAATCGATGGCAATGTACACATTAAAAGGTACGGTACTTAATCAGCCCGTAGGTTGGGGTGAGGCACGAACCCCAACAAAAACAGGTAACAATGGCAAGGTGTAAAAAAATATACGTGGACGATAGGTTTAAATTAAATCTTACGTGTGACATAAATTGCTTGTGTTGCGGTTTGGTGTTTGGAATTGTTGGGGTTCCTGCGTCACCCCAACCTACGTGATATCGCTTGAATTGTTTTATTGCTGTTGGTGTTTTTGTTTTTTTGGTTTGTGTATGGCTCCAACATCGTACAATCATAAATGGAATGGTGGTTTTATGCGGTATCGGCGGGCGGATGTGGCGGGGGGTACTTATTTTTTTACGGTGAATCTGGCGCAACGTAACGGTTCGTTGTTGGTGGATCATGTGGGGCTGCTGCGGGATGTGATTCGGCGGGTGAAAAAACAGCATCCGTTTTTTATTGATGGCATGGTGATTCTGCCGGAACATTTGCATGCGCTGTGGACTTTGCCATCGGATGATGCTGATTACGCGACTCGCTGGATGTTGATCAAAGCCGGTTTTTCGCGGGGTTTAAAAAAACATGAACGCATTAACTCAAGCCGTATAAAAAAAGGTGAACGGGGTATCTGGCAACGTCGTTATTGGGAACATATGATTCGTGATACGCGGGATTATGAAAATCATCTGAATTATATTCACTATAACCCGGTGAAGCACGGCCATGTAAAACGCGCCGCGGATTGGCCGTATTCAAGCATCCACCGTTATATTAAATCAGGTGGTTTGCCACAGAATTGGGGTATTAATAATACATTGGAACATTACGTAGGTTGGGGTGAGGCACGAACCCCAACAAACACATAAAACAAGAGTAGAACAAGGATATAACACAGTATTCTAATTTGCATTTACAACAGCTCATAAACAATATTGACCAAAGCAGACAGGGGAAATGTCATGGCAAAAATACAATTGATAATTCGCGATAAGGATAATACGACCATCGCCGGGGCATCACTGGTGATGCAATGCAATTTCAAAAATGGTGAGCCATGGAAGAGTGAATCTCAGGTTGCAGATAACAGTGGTGTGATTTCGCTGGTAGTCGATAACAACTTGGTTCGTCGTTTTAATTGGGACACTATTGTTTTTGATGTTCGAGTTAAAAATAAAAAGCTTGAGTACACTTTTTCCAGGCCTGAGAAAATTAGCCCTGGTACATATCAGATAAATATAGTGGTTCAAGCCCCTCTTCAGCCGGATAAACCTAAGCCTGCACCTACACCTACACCTACACCTACACCTGTACCTGTACCTGTACCTGATCCCGATCTAAAAGTCCCTAATGACATTGAAGAGCAAAACCATCAGGTATCTGGACATATCTTGCAATCTACTGGTCATCCTGCCGAGGGTTTGACTGTTGTCGCTTTTGATCGCTCGGTGTGTGAAGAAAAGTTATTGGGTTCTATCAAAACAAAAAAAGACGGTAGCTATCAAATCATCTATTACCCCGAGAACTTTATTGACCCTGACAAGCCGTCGGCTGACCTGATTGTAAGGGTTTATCAAGATTATGCCGATGATGCAGTGGCGCTGGTCTCATCTCCCTTGTTTCTTGGCGCCAATCGAGATGAAGTGATTAACCTGTCGATTGGTGACGGCACTTTTATGGGTCTCACGCTGTACGAACTCGCCGAACAGAACCTGGAAACGCAGTTAAAAGGAAAATTCGATTGCGTCGATACAACAGGCATCTGGTATCTGGTGGATAAAACGGGTCTGAGCGCTAATGTCATAACTCAATATATAAACGCACACACCCTTTCGCAGCAACTGGAAATCAAGCGAAACGTCGCCAGGACCAGAATGCTACTGTTTGCGCTGGTGCGCGCCGGACTGGCGTCCGATTTGCCCACATTTGCCAGATTGAGTGATCGCAAAATCGCCAACACGTTGGAGCGCGCGATAAAAGATCGCTGGATACCTGAATTCGAGTACGCATCGCTTTTCACCGGTTTAAGGAAACTGCGTGTTGGAATTTCGTTAGTGGATGACAAGGTTGCGGAAACATTGATGTCGCTCGCCGGGTTGTCCACAGAGCAAATAGCGAGCGTTTACGACACACTGCTGGTCAACAAAGAGGATAACAATAATGTTCTGGATCTGCTCTCCCGTAAAACCGGATTCGGTGCCGATACTGTCGAACAGCTGAAGAATACGGTCGACCTTTACCAGTTCGTCGGGCGTAACCTGGACATCGTTGAACAGCTGCAATCCCAGCAAAATATCCGGGATCCGCAAGCACTGACGACCCTGGACGAATCCGCCTGGAACGCGGTACTTGCGCCCATTGCACAAGAGTTGCCACCCTCGCTGCCGGGTAAGGACGCCGAAGCAAAAGCGGCCAATCTCGCTACGAGACTCAACGGGCTGGTCGAGAAAACATATCCGGGCGGTTTCTTTGCACAGCGTTTGCTGGCCGATCAGGAGATGAAGTCGACCCCGATCAACGGTTTTTTAAGCCAAAACCCGGACTTCGATTTTGCCAGTGAGACGGTTCGAGAACGGCTGGGAGAACCAGCTTCCGCCGCCGAAACCGAGCGGCTCGAGCAGTTGCAAGCGGCGGAATCGCTGTTTCATGTCTTACCCGACGATGACCGCTATGGAAAATTCAAGCTGTTGAACGCGGCGTTTGACGATTCATCGGCCATCGCGGCCACCAGCAAATCGCAATTTCGCCTGGGTTTCGCCGAGAGCCTGGGCGGCGTTGCCATCGCCGATTCGGTGTATTCGCAGGCGCGCCATCTGCAGGCGAAAAACGTTGCGCTTAACGCCAATTTGCAAATCCTGACGTCAACCGTCGACAGCAACAAGCTGACGAATCCCGCTGCCGCCAGCGGCAGCCAGAAGGTTTCGTCATTCCCGACCATGGATGCCCTGTTTGGCGATGTCAGCGCGATTGCCTGCGATCACTGTCAATCCGCCACCAGTCCGTCGGCCTACCTGGTCGACCTGCTGACCTACCTGCAAAGAGCCACCGATGACGATGGCAATGATGGGCTTGCCCTGCTACGCGGCAAGCTGGGCGTAATCGAAGACTTCCGTCGCCCGGATATCGAACTGCTGGAATTAAGCTGCGAAAACTCCGACACCCTCGTACCCTGTATCGACCTGCTACTCGAGGTGTTCGAAAACGCGGTGACCAAGCAGATGGATAATGTTCATCAGACGGTGCTGAGCGCTGAGGAAATTGCGGCGCGACCAGAACATACCAACTTCGTCGCCTACGAGCGTGTCGTGGCCGCGGTGTATCCATGGATTCTGCCATTTAACATCGACCTGCAAACCTCGCGTGCCTATTTGCAGCAACTGGGATTGCCGCGCCATCGTTTACTGACAGACCTTCACAAGATAGCAGACACGCAGTTGGCGATCGGTCTGGCTGCGGCCGAGTATCTGGGTTTAAGCCCGTTGCAGACGATTATCGTATCTACGCCCGCCGATAAGGTACCGACGCTGACGACGGAAAAGGCGCTTGGCCTGTATTGGGGGCTGTTGCCGGCGGAAACCCTCGACGACCTGAAAGAGCTGGAATTTATCCTGCGCAAAAGCGGGCTCGATCAGGAAACCTTCGAAGCCGTATTGGCCGCCGAGTTTGTCAACCCGGGCGGCAGTGTGTATATCGATGCGAATGCCCAACTGAACGCAACCAGCGAAGAATTTTACGATCGCTTTCACCGCTTTGCGCGGCTTCATCTCTACAGCGGTTTGGCTATCGAAGACCTCGATATCGCACTGACGAGCCTGGATGCGAGCCAGCTGGAAGCCAGCGTTTTAATCCTCAACCTGGCCTGTATCTTCAGAATTGCCGATGAAGCGAAGCTCGGCGTTGCCGAGGTAACCGGCTGGTGGACCGATACCACGCTGAATAGCCTGGACGGATTCGCCGACAGCCTCGGCGAGGATTCCGTCGATGCGGAACGATTCGGCGAACTGAGCGGCGTTGAGCCAACCGAGCCCTTGCTGGCCTGGCAATTCTGGCACGCCTGGCACGAATTTCAGCAATCCGGACTGGTCGTCGCCGATGTCTATAACCTGCTCAAGATTCCGCTCGATGGCGACGTGTATTCGGTCACCGAGTCGACAAGCATTCTGCTGGAGATTCAGGCCGCGTTGAATACGGCTGCGCTTACCACGGCGGGTACAACCGGGGGCGAAGTCGATTTGTCGGTGCTGCCGGTCGAACAGAAAAGGCTGATCATCCAGGATTCGATTGCCGCCGCCTGTTCAGTGGAGGCCGCCCTCGTGGCGGCATTCTTCGATGACTTTAGCGAAATGCCGCTCGCATCGCAGCCGCAGATCTTCGTCACCTTGATGGGTGACGATTTCTCTACGGATGAAATCGAAGGCTCTCAGGCCGCTGCGCAGTTTTCAGTTTTATGGAAGCAATTAATCCTTGCGGCGACCCTCGAGCTCGAGCCTGCCGATTTCAGCGACATCACGGCGCTGGCGCCGTCGATGGGGTGGCTGAACCCGGCGGGTCTCAGTGTTGACACCGAGCAGCCAAATACCGATTTCGTTGCTTTAAGTTCCTTGTACTTTCACCAGCAGCTGAATTTGCAGCGATTTAGCGGTGACACGTCGCTGTACCGGTTCATGGCCGAATTCGAGCAATACACGATTGCCAATGGTTTCGATTTCGCCGAGTTTGCCGCCCAGACAAGCGCGGTCAGTGACTGGGTCGAAGCGGATCTAATCTGGCTGGTCGGCGCCGACGGGTTTGCGTTCAGGGACGGGGCGGATCTTTTAGCTGCATCAGGTTTGCTCAGGATCGAAAACGCTATCGCGATGGCGGAGAGCCACGATTTGTCGCAGGAAGCGATCTGGTCGTTCGCCGACTGGACAAATGTCGAGGCCATTCGAGACAGCCTCGAAAGTAAATACGAAGCATCTCAATGGCTGGATATCTCCGCGCAATTACATAACCCGTTGAGAGAACAACAAAGGGACGCATTGCTCTACTACCTGATTCCGCGGGTCAGCGCATTGTTTGCGACCAATTTCGATGCCTACGATGTCTATGCCTTTTACCTGATCGACCCGGAAATGAGCAGCTGTTTTATTACCTCGCGCACCAAGCAGGCGATTTCGTCGGTGCAACAATACATTCAGCGAATTCTGCTCAACCTGGAAGACACGCTCAAATTTGCCGACGAAGACGATGTCAGGCAGTGGGAATGGCGCAAAAACTACCGGGTCTGGGAAGCCAACGTCAAAGTCTTTTTCTTCCCGGAAAATTTTCTGTTACCGGAATTGAGGGACGATAAAAGCGAGCTGTTCGAAGTGCTCGAAAGCCAGTTACTGCAAGACGAGGTGCGCGCGGACACGGCGCAAAATGCACTGCTGGAATATTGTCGCGGTTTACACAGAATTGGCAATCTTGAAATATCCGCGATCTACGAAGACGAGGATCCCGAAAATAACGGTAATACCAGGGAGCTGCACGTTTTCTCCCGTACCCGGGCGATACCGCATGATTATTATCATTGCATCCGAAGCGAAAACGGCCTTTGGTCCGACTGGAAGGAAGTGAAGGTGGATATCGCGGGGAATCATTTAATTCCGGTGAAGTACAACGGCCGCATGTATCTGTTCTGGCCGGTATTTGAAGAGAAACTGGATTCGGACAATGGGGATTATAAAGAAGCGATGGCTCAGGCCGAATCGGATATCAACGCCGCAAAAACCCTAATAGACAATAATAATAAACTAATCGATGACTTGACCAATCTAATTGCTGAGTTTGAAGATGCCGCACCACCGCAGGATACTCTTTCTGAATACTATAATGTTCTCCTGTTTGGCGAAGATGGCGACGGTGGCGCCAAAGGCCAAGTCGAAGTATACGATAAGCAATATCTTGATGTACTCCAGGAAAAAGATTCGCTCATTAAAAAATACACCTATCTCGATACCACGCTTAACTGGAGCGAGCACTTAATTACCGGAGGCTGGTCGCCGAAAAAAGTAGGTGAATCTCGCCTGCAAACAAAAATATATAATGGATATATTTCCAATCCCGAGGATGTTCGACTGTCCATAAAATCTATCAGTCCACAATTGGAAATCAGGTTACTAGGTAAAGATGAATTCATTCCGTTTGGGTGGGAGGGGATTGACGTCATACTCTATAACGAATTTGGCTCTTTCACGCTTGATATTTGCGAGAACAAAATGATTGCCAATAGTGTCGAGTCAAGTTTTCATGAAGATACTCATTTTGTCGATGACACCGAGTGGAATGCAAACGCAGATGTTCGCGTCAATCAAAAATGGCTTACGTCTGACAACCCTGCACCGCTGTATTTCATTCCCGAACCCGAACAACGTGTCAAAATCATTGACAACGGTTTGACCGGCGCTAAGTATTGTTCAGTTTCCCCTCAAGAGGGTCTCGCACAAGATCTGTCCGTGTTCGCCTACGAAGATTCGTCTCGTGTATTTATTGTCGATCGTGGCAGCCAGAACACACTCGGGATGATGGAGCAAGACGAACCGCTGCTGGACAACGAGTACAACCCCCCTAACACTGCGTCGTGGGACACCACCGGGCGTTACGATAGTCTGTGGTCGGACGCAAATACGATCGATACCCAGGTCAGTAGCCAGGTGACGGATGCTTCCGTTTGGGACCGCTACGCACCGGCCTCCGTTTCGAATGATGGAGTTACCCGGTCAAACACACCATTTGGCGGCATGACGGTCGAAACCAAACCGACCGAATTCCTGACCGATTGGGGCCAGAACACGTCGACCCCGATTCAATCCACTGCAGCCGCCACGTTAAGTTTCTCCGAGATCAAATACGATTTTACCGCTTTGTATCACCCCTACACCTGCACCTACATCCGGCAGCTTTCACAGCATGGGATTGACGGCCTCTACCAGCCGGACAAGGAATTGGGCGGTGATTCACTGGATCTCTACCGGCAGCAAGTCAGTCACGAGTACTTCGAGGCCGAATACGACCCAACCGACAACGTGGATGCAGACTACCCGCTCGAACACATCGAATTCACCCACGGAGCCCCGTACGCGGTCTACAACTGGGAACTGTTTTTCCACGCACCGATGCTGGTCGCGAAACGCCTGATACAAAACCAGCAATTCGAGGAGGCGCAAACCTGGCTGCACTATATTTTCAATCCGACCGCAAACGACGGCAGCGATAGCGCGCGCTACTGGCGTTTCCGTCCTTTCTGGCTGGAACAAACCGAGATCAACAACGGCGATTACACCACCGTGGAGCAACTGGCGCAGTTCCATTCAGCGGAATTCGATGCGCAGATCGCGGTCTGGCAAGACAATCCCTTTAACCCTTATGTCATATCCCGGTTACGCACCATCGCTTTCATGCGCAACACCGTGATGACTTACCTGGATAACTTGCTGGCCTGGGGCGATCAACTGTTTCGCCGCGACAGCATCGAGTCGATCAACGAAGCCGCCCAGATTTATCTGCTGGCGGCCGAAATACTCGGCCCGCAACCGCTGAAATTACCCGCCATTACTGACCCCGACCCGACGGCTACTGCCCTGGACTATATCAACGGCACGGCCGCGGTCACCGGCGCCAGTAGCGCAACTGGCGCCAGCAGCAATTCATCCGGTGCCACCGGGCTGTTAGGAGTCCTGTTGTCCTTTTGTATTCCGGCGAACGATACCCTGCTGGCCTACTGGGACACCGTTGCCGATCGACTGTTCAAAATCCGTCACTGCATGAATATCGATGGCGTCGTTCGCAGCCTGGCCCTGTACGAACCCCCGATCGATCCGGCACTACTGGTCAAGGCGGCCGCGTCCGGCCTCAGTATTGCCGATGCGGTATCGGGCCTGAGTGCACCCAGACCGCATTATCGCTTTACCTTTATGCTGCAAAAAGCGCACGAGTTTTTAGGTGAGGTGAAAAACCTGGGCGGGGCATTGCTGTCTGCACTGGGAAGTCAGGACGCTGAAGAATTATCACAAATTCGCGCCTCTCATGAAGTCTCTATGGCGAAGAAAATACTGGATGTGCGTAAGCAGCAGGTTGAGGAAATCGAGCATACCTTATCTGGTTTGAATGTGTCACTTTTTAGCGCCATGCATCGTCGTGCTCATTATCAGAGTTTGATAGATACGGGGGATCTAAAACAGGAAATTGATGAACAGAAAAAATTAAAGGCAGCCCATGGATGGGAACAAGTATCTGCATCTTTAGAAGCCGTATCAGCTGTGTTTTTCGTTATTCCCAATGTAAAAATAGGTATTCCCCCAGAGGCCGAATTTGGCGGCACGCATCTCGGAAGTGCCGTTAGTGCAGCTGCACGGGGAATGAGAATTGTATCCAGCCAATTAAGTTTCGAAGCTGGAAAATTATCCCGTCAAGCTTCCAACATTCGCCGGAGCCAGGAGTGGGGGTTACAACTTTATACCGCAGAACGTGATCTTGAAAAACTGAATAAAGATATCCTGGCATCAGAAATTCGCAAGGCGATTGCCGAGAGAGAGATCGCTAACCAGGAAACGCAAATTGCGAATTCCGAAGAGGCAGAATTATTTTTACAGAGTAAATTCACTAACAAAGAACTCTATAGCTGGATGGTGACACAATTATCCACACTCTATTTTCAGGCTTATCAACTGGCACAGGAACTCGCCAGTGCAGCGGAACAATGTTATCAATACGAACTGGGCGTGGAGGCGGCAGAGGGTAGTTTCATCCAGTTCGGTCACTGGGATAGCCTGCACAAAGGCCTGCTGGTGGGCGAAAAACTGGCGCTGGATTTACGCCAGATGGAATTGAGCTACCTGAACAAAAACAAGCGCAAGTATGAATTGACTAAACATGTATCGCTGCAGCAACTGTCTCCCGAGGCGTGGATTCAACTACGTGAATCCGGCCAGTGCTTATTGACCATACCGGAAGGCCTGTTTGCCCTGGATTATCCAGGGCATTTCAAACGCCGCATCAAATCAGTCAGCCTTAGCATTCCGGCTATAACCGGTCCTTATACCAACTTATCCTGTACCCTGACGCTGATGCAGGACTGGACCCGGCCATCGTTGGATCTTGATCCAGAAACAATAGAATGGAATGTGGTGCCGCAATCGATCGCAACGAGTGGCGCGCAGAATGATACGGGCATGTTTCAGTTCGATTTTCGTGATGAACGTTATCTCCCCTTTGAAGGTGCGGGTGCGATAAGTCAATGGAAGCTGGCTTTACCCAAACCATCCCTTGCGCAATTTGATTACTATTCAATCAGCGATGTAATATTTCATCTCAATTATACGGCTGAGGAAGGTGGTGATACGTTTAAAGGCGACGTTGAGGCTGAACTGGAAGAAGAAATTGATCAGCTGGCAATAGGAAGAACGCTTGTAGATCCAGGCTCAGAAGAGGGTTTATTTCAGTTACTCAGCATGAAACATCATTTTTCTGATATATGGGCGATGATGTTGAATGTGAATCAATCTTCTGAGTTTGCGACTGTTATCGATATCAAGGAAGAGTATTTTCCCTATGTCTTTAAAGGGCGCTCAATAGAACTGTTGAGATTTGATTTCATCGCTGTGCCAAAAGTGGCAGAAAACATTTCATTTGATAGTGAGATATTTGATCTAATGACCTTATCCAGGCTTAAAAGTACCAGTACTGAACAGCTCTCGTTAACTGTTGCACAAGAATCCAGTTACAGCCTGCCAACAGCCAGCTTTGATGACTTGGAGCAAAACGAAATCGGCGAATGGGAGGTCACTTTGCCTTCGTCCCTGACAGAAGTATCAGGCGAACTGCATGATTTGCTAATTATCTGTAAATACAGCGTGAAAGGCACAAACTGAGAACCGATTTGAGGTATTCTCAGATTCTCAGAGAAGCTTTAAAAAACCAGGTTTAATATGAGATGTATGTACTGGTCAACCTAAGCCGGACATTTTAATTTGAGATTTCTCGTAATTGACAGGTGACATATCTCCATTCGAGAATTGATTTTATGGGTGTCCATAACTGAACAATGACGAGAACGATCTTTGCGTTTGCTGTGGCCCTTTTTGCTTCTAGTCTTTTTGTGACTAAATGCGGACATCGAAATCTATTTTTTTGGGCTGGATCTTTCCAGTCTGGGCCAATATCAGACTTCTGATGCCTTATCTATTTCTAATATAGAAACACTACGGTTACATTAAGATTGGTAGGGCTGGCATTGCCCGCCTTCTCTATAAACATTGGCTTATTTCGGTGGGCAGCGCCCACCCTGCATAATAATAAAAGATGTTTTTAATTTGCGTGTATTTGCGTTGACATGCAGGGATAGCGCTAATGTCGCAGGCGCATGGAGCTGCCATCTATGAATATACTGTTTCTGTTATTTTTTTACCATGCAGTAAAACCCAGTCTTCTTCGTAAACGGGGGCATCCATTTCAAAAAACGCACAATAAACATGACGAACAGCTTCTGCCTGTTCTTTCAGGATGCCTGATAATACAATGTCACCATTTACTTTAGTGTGCCCGGCAAGCATCGGTGCAAGCTCGGCAAGTGGACCGCTTAGAATGTTGGCCATAACAATATCGTATTGCGTCTTTGCATGGTGCTTTTGATAAGCATCTGGCAGCCAGGTTGTTATTTTTTCGCTAACCTTATTTGTTTCTGCATTGTTTTGAGTGGCAATTAATGCCTGCGGGTCAATATCAACACCATCGGCACGGCCTGTGCCGAGCATACAGGCAGCGATAGCTAAAATGCCTGAACCGCAACCATAATCAAGAATATTTTCCTGGGCTTTATTATTTAGACCGATGTTCTGATCTAACCAGCGCAAACATAGTGAAGTGGTTGGGTGGGTGCCGGTACCAAATGCCAGTCCTGGGTCCAGACGTAGATTGGTTGCGCCAGGTTCGGGTGGTTCGATGTGCAATGGGCATACCCACAGGTGTTTCCCAAACTGCATAGCATGGAAATGCTCCATCCATGCGCGTGTCCAGTTTTGATCCTCAAGTATTTCTGTTGTGCAACTGTAGTTAGTATCAGCCAGGCAATGGTTTATTTCAGCAAGCAGGTTTTGTTCATTGTTCTCAGAATTAAATAAACCGGTGACGATAACGGTATTCCATACGGGTGTCTCATTAGGTCCCGGCTCGAGAATGGGTTGGTCAGCAGCATCGGTTAAGGTGACAGTCTGTGCGCCAGCACTAAATAAACAGTTTTCAGCGAGTTCCGCATGGTCTTTTTTGGTGTTAATAGAAATTTGTAACCAGCTCATAATGGTAATCAGTCAGTGGTTTATATGGTAATTTATCTTTAGTCGTTGTAGCCTAACCTATAGTTTACTGTGTGTTGTATCGGTTACTGAATAAATTCAATATTCAGTTTAAGTTATGGTATGTATTTTTAGAATAAAGATTAACGGGTGGAGATCTATTTATGGATACACAAGCTTATCAGATTGCGAAAGATGCACTGAAGGCGGGGGATTATATGGCTGCAGAACGTGCTTTTAAGATTGCTCTAGACTCCATTAATGAACATGATGGGCTGTATAATTATAATAATGTGCAGTCATATTATGGGCTGGCCCAGGTACTCAATTCCAATGAAAATGGTTTATTATTATGTCGCGATGCGGCAAGTAAAGAAATGCTCGACGGCGATGTGTTTTTAAATTTAGCCTGTGCTGAACTGGAAAGTAACAATCGAAAACGAGCCATCGATGCGATTCAACACGGTCTAAAGATCGATGCGGGTCATGCTCGGTTAAATCGTGCATGTGCCAGGCTGGATTGTCGTAAAAGGATTTGTCTTGGATTTTTGCCTCGTGACCACGGGCTTAACCGTTTACTTGGCCGCCTGATGCGTCGGCCTGAACAAGTTTTAACGGTCCATAGTCTTCTTCATTAATTCAAATGCTTAGCATTTACCGCGGAGACGCAGAGAAAATCATTTGATATCCTTATTTATTGTGCCGCAGGCACAATAAATAAGGAAAGTTTTTTACCTCGGCGACTCTGCGCCTCTGCGGTGAATTGTTTTTTTTAGTTTGTTGTTTCTGCAATAGTGTAAAATCACACATGGGAGTTGGCCAGGCAATCGCGCCAGGTAATATTCGTATTATCTGGGGAGGAAAGTCCGGGCTCCATAGGACAGAGTGCCAGGTAACGCCTGGGAGGTGAAAGCCTACGGAAAGTGCAGCAGAAAATAAACCGCCAGCCGCTGATTCGTTCAGTTGCTGGTAAGGGTGAAATGGTGCGGTAAGAGCGCACCGCGCAATGGGTAACCATTTGTGGCATGGTAAACCCCACTCGGAGCAAGACCAAATAGGGGAACATAATGCGTGGTCCGCGCTGTTCCCGGGTAGGTTGCTTGAGATGCATGGTGACATGTTATCCAGATGAATGATTGCCCACGACAGAACCCGGCTTATCGGCCAGCTCCCTTTTTATTAGTTTACGGCTCTCTACTGGCCATTATCAGTCGTGATTTATTTAATTTTCGGTCAAAAATTGACCGGTTCGCACGAATTTGTCTTGAAAAATAACATCTGTCCCATTCTGGAAACAGCCCAAACTTAAAGTGAATTATTAGCTTTGGTAATCAAGCCAATGATTTAAAGAACATATCCTGTCGAAGCTTCCCCTGATTTTCTTGAATATCTTCTAAGTAGCTGTCAGCTATAGATTTTTTTCTGTTTCAAGGCGTAAAAATGCTTGCAATAGGCGAATAGAATATCTATAGTGTAATTATGTGGGGGAAAGTGGGGGAATGTGGGTTTATCGGTTAATCCTGTCCCTAGCCTCGAAAGAACCGGCTTTGAATGGTCGGATATTGAAAACTGGAAACAATAATAAAAAATGCATTTCCGAGGAATCAACAATATCGCAGTAGACGCCAAAGGCAGAATGGCAATGCCTGCTCGTTATCGCGAGCGCTTGCTGGAGGCTTGTGGCGGTCGTCTTATTGTCACGGTTGATCAGGATCATTGTTTGCTGGTTTACCCTCTCCCGGAATGGGAAATTATTGAAACTAAATTAAATGAGTTGCCTAGCTTAAACAAAACGGCCCGCTTGTTGCAACGTTTATTAATTGGCCATGCAACCGAGCTGGAAATGGATGCACAGGGCAGGATTTTGTTGCCAGCTGTGCTGCGTGATTTTGCAGGTATAACTAAGAAAGCTGTATTAATTGGTCAGGGTAAAAAGCTGGAGATCTGGGATGAAGATACCTGGACTGAAAATCAGCAAGGATGGATGGATGCGGTAAAAAATGATGAAGGTGAGCTTCCGGCTGCGCTGAAAGAGCTATCGCTCTAACGCACAGCTAAATGAGTCATTTTAATCATCAGGCTGTGCTTTTAAAAGAAGCGCTGGAGTCGCTGAATATACGTCCGTCAGGCATATACATTGATGCAACATTCGGCAGAGGCGGTCATAGCCGGGCCATATTGCAGCAGTTAAATGAAGACGGGCTTTTAATTGCATTCGATCAGGATCCCGAGGCAGTCGCTTTCGCAAAGCAGCAATTTGCAGACGAGCCACGCTTAAAGATCGAACACTGTAACTTTAACCAGGTGGCAGATGTGGTTGAACAATATGGCCTGACAGAAAAAATTGATGGGGTGTTGATGGATCTTGGTGTCTCATCGCCACAACTGGATGATGCAGAACGAGGCTTCAGCTTCTTGCGTTCAGGACCATTGGATATGCGTATGGATACCAGTCAGGGAGAAACGGCCAGGCAATGGCTGGCCAGAGTCAAACTGGCCGATCTCATAAATGTGCTCAAAAAATACGGCGAAGAAAAATTCGCCAGACGGATTGCAACAGCCATCATAGAAACTCGCGAACAGCGCGAGATAACAGAAACCGGTGACCTGGCTGAAATTATATCAAACGCAATTCCAGTTAAAGAAAAACATAAGCATCCTGCAACGCGTAGCTTTCAGGCGATTCGTATTTATCTTAACGAAGAGTTGCAGGCGGTAGAGCAGGGTTTAAAGGCTGCGATTAAAGTTCTGGCAAAAGGCGGAAGGTTGTCAGTGATTAGTTTTCACTCGCTTGAAGACAGGATTGTAAAACGTTTTATGCGGGACGTTTCCAGCCGGCCTAAATTACCAGCTGGTCTACCTGTTATGGAGGCGGATATTGAAGTGCCGTTTCGATTGGTTGGTAAGCCAGTGACTGCTGGTGCAGAGGAACTGAATGTTAATCCGAGAGCAAGAAGTGCTCGCTTGCGTGTACTGGAGAGGCGAATATGAATGAAAGGCAGCGCATATTAGTTGTGATTACGCTTTTGTTTAGCCTGATGCTGTCATCAGCAATATTGCTGATATATAGCAAGCATCAGAGTAGAAAGCTTTTTGTGGAATTGCAGCAGCTAAAAGTTGAAGTGGATGCGTTGAACACGGAGTGGAGTCAATTACAGTTAGAGCAGAGTGCCTGGTCAGGGCACGGACGTATTGAGCGTATTGCAAGAGAACGTTTATCAATGGTAATGCCGGAATCTGGCGACGTGGTATTTGTAAAACAGTGAAACCATACCGGCAAAATTCGCGTAAAACGCCTGTCCGGCGCTCTCAGTCCTCAATGGTATGGAGGCGTGTATCTGCAATATTTGTGTTTATGTTGTTGGCCGCGGCGTTGTTGGTGAAAACGCTGGATATGCAAATATTACATAGTGAGTTTTTTGAAAAACAGGGTGATGCAAGGCAGTTGCGTACAGTCTCAATATCCGCACATCGTGGTGATATTGTTGATAGAAATGGTGAGCCTTTTGCGGTAAGTGCGCCAGTGCACAGTATCTGGTTGAACCCTAAAGTGGCCAAGGACCATTTAAATGCAATGGTTAATGTGGCTGGTTTGCTATCGATTGATGTCATAAGTTTGAAAGAAAAAATCAAACGTAATAGCCATCGTGAGTTCCTGTATTTAAAGCGTCACGCTTCACCGGAGTTGGCGGCTGAAGTAATGGCGCTAAAAGTGCCGGGTGTTGCATTGCTGAACGAGTATCGTCGTTATTATCCAAGTGGTGAAGTGGCTGCACATGTTGTTGGCTTTTCTGATATTGATAATAACGGCCAGGAAGGTGTCGAGCTGGCATTTGATGAATGGCTAAAAGGGATTCCGGGTAAAAAACGCGTTGTTCGTGACCGCCTGGGGCGAGCTATTGATGATGTGGAGCGCATTAAATCTGCGCAACCAGGTAAGCCAGTTAAATTAAGTTTGGATAAAAGGCTGCAATATGTAACGTATCGAACATTGAAAGCAGCAGTTTTAAAGCATAATGCGGTTGCCGGATCTGCAGTAGTGCTTGATGTGCAAACGGGTGAAGTGCTGGCGATGGTAAATCAGCCTTCGTTTAATGTGAATGATAGAAGGCAGTTGAAACCGCAGGCAACAAGAAACCGGGCTGTTACTGATGTTTTTGAGCCCGGTTCCACCATGAAGCCGATTACTATCGCTGCAGCATTAGAAAGTGGTCGCTGGAAACCCTTTTATAAGGTAGAAACCGCACCGGGTTATATGTATATCAAAGGGAATAAGATTCAGGACCATAAAAATTATGGTGATATGGATGTTGGTGGTGTGCTGGAAAAATCCAGCAATGTCGGCATCAGTAAGATTGCCCTGGCGATGGATGCTGAGCAGCAATGGTCGATGTATCAGAAGCTGGGTTTTGGTGTGGTTACGGGCAGTGGTTTTCCCGGTGAAGCCGGTGGTCAGCTCTCGTTGAATGCTTTAAATAATGATTTTGAACGAGCATCGTTAGCGTTTGGTTATGGTGTCTCAGTGACTTCGTTGCAACTTGCGCATGCGTATTCTGCCCTTGCTGCAGATGGTGTGTTACACCCTGTCAGCTTTTTACATGATGAAGAAAGAGATCCGGGTCAAGTGGTCGAGGGGCAGCGTGTGATGTCAGTGGAAACTGCTCGTGCCGTGCGCAAAATGATGCAACGTGTAGTGTCCGATAAAGGCACTGGCAAGCGAGCAGCGGTAGCGAATTACAGTGTTGCCGGTAAAACCGGTACGGTGCACAAATTTATTGCTGGTGGTTATGCTGAAGACCGGTATCTTTCGATTTTTGCCGGTATGGTTCCTGCGGATAAGCCGGAGTTAGTCATGGTGGTGATGATTGATGAGCCAAGAAATGGTGAGCACTATGGTGGTTTAGTAGCGGCTCCAGTGTTCAGCCAGGTAATGTCAGGTGCAATGCGTCTGCTGGATGTTGCACCTGACAGGATTTCTAAAAAACAGCTAATGAATGCAGGTGCTATTTCTTCGGGAATGCCTGCTCAAGGTGGAAAGACGTAATGCTGCAAAATGAAGTTGCATTAGATTTTTTGCTAGAAGGTTTCATCGATGATACTTTGATAGAGCGGTGTCGTGACATTACGATTAATGCCATAGTGCAGGATAATCGTAAAGCGCGTAGCGGTGATCTGTTTATTGCGCATCAGGGTTTTAATACCCATGGTTTGCTGTACGCGCAGGATGCAGTAGCTAAAGGTGTTAGTGTTGTTTTGTGGGATGGCGACCTGGAAAATCGTAATGAGATTCTGGATTCAATTTCAAATAAAGTATTGTGTATTCAATGCCATGATTTGAAATTTAAAGTAAGTGCCATTGCTTCAAGGTATTATGATCAGCCTTCGTTGTCTTTAGATGTGATCGGTGTTACCGGCACTGACGGTAAAACATCTATTGCCCATTTTCTCGCACAGTGCCTGGATGCCTATGATGTGCATTGTGGCGTGTTGGGTACCCTGGGTAATGGTTTTATTAATGACTTGCACCCTACCGGGTTAACCACGGTTGATGCCTTGCTGGTTCAGAAGACACTGGCCGAAATACAACAGGCGGGTGCCAGGCATGTAGTAATGGAAGTGTCATCACATGGTCTTGATCAGGGCCGGGTAAGCGGTGTTGCATTTACTACGGCAGTATTCAGTAATATGGGGACAGATCATCTTGATTATCATGGCACACAGGATAATTACATCGCAGCAAAAAAACGCCTGTTTTATACACCGGGTTTAGGTGCTGCTGTTATAAATCTTGACGATGACTTTGGTCGTGCTCTGGCTAAAGAAGTGCGCGATCATGTTTGTGTATGGGGTTACAGCCAGGAAAAAGATATCTCGGCCTATAAAGATTGTGCCGATTATTTTGTTAACGCAACAGAAATCAAACCGTTTGAGCGTGGTTCTCATCTTTCAGTCTCAACACCCAAAGGTGACGGCTATTTTGATATTCCGTTATTAGGTCGATTTAATGTTTCAAATGCACTTGCAGTGTTATCAACCTTGCTTGTTAGTCAGTTTTCTTTTGAGAAAGCGATAAAAAGCCTTGCTGCAATACATTCGGTTGATGGTCGTGTCGAAATTATTGCAGAAGATGATAAGCCGGCTGTGGTAGTGGACTTTGCGCACACCGAACAGGGCTTGTCAGCCGTTTGTAAATCGATGCGAGATCATTTTAGTGGTGATGTCTGGTGTATATTTGGCTGCGGTGGAGACCGTGACCGAAGCAAGCGACCATTGATGGCAAAGGTCGCAGAAAAGTATGCCGATAAAATAATTGTCACCACTGATAATCCACGTCATGAAGATCCGCAAAGAATTATTGATGAGGTTTTAACAGGTTTTTCATCATTGGAAAATGTAGAGGCAATACCGGACCGGCGACAGGCAATTGATATAGCCATTTCAAATGCGCAACCGGGTGATGTAGTGTTGCTGGCAGGAAAAGGGCATGAAACCAGTCAGATAGTGGGTGATGTGCATATTGCTTTTGATGATCGTCGTGTGGCACGTGAGCTTTTATCAGCTAGAGCCCCGAATGACAGTAGCAAAGGCGCACTTACGTGATGATGATGTCGCAAGTCGCACAGGCTTTGGATGCCACATTGTTTGGTCAGGATGTACTGATGACTGGTGTATCTAAAGATACTCGCGATATTCATGCTGGTGATCTTTATATTGCCCTGGTTGGTGAGCGTTTTGATGGGCACCAGTTTATTGCGGGTGCACACTCTGCCGGTGCTGCTGGTGCGCTGGTTAGTGACTTGCAATCAGGCTTGCGATCAGACACGCAATCACTGGATCTGCCGCAGGTGCTGGTTAAGGACACTCGCATTGCCCTGGGTCGTCTTGCGGCACACTGGAGACAAAAATTTACTGGCAAACTCATTGGTATTACCGGTAGTAACGGTAAAACCACAGTCAAAGAAATGTGCCGAAAAATTCTTAATGATTTCGCCAGTGCAGATACCGTGTTATCAACTAAGGGCAATTTAAATAATGATATCGGTTTACCAATGATGTTGCTGGAGCTTAGACAGCAACATAAGTTTGCGGTAATAGAGATGGGTGCAAACCATGTTGGTGAAATTGATTATTTAACAGCAATCGCGAAACCTGATGTGGCAGTAGTAAACAACGCGGGTCCTGCGCATCTCGAAGGTTTTGGTTCGCTGGACAATGTTGCAAAAGCAAAAGCTGAAATTTACAATGGTCTGTCCGAAGATGGCATTGCGATCATTAATCAGGATGACACTTTTAGCGCTTTTTGGAAGAAGATTTGTGCTGGCAAAAACATTGTTACATTCTCAATGCTTGACCAGGCTGCAGATGTTTATGCAAAACATTTATCTGCTAACAGTTATCAAATTATCACCGCAAAAGAACAGGCAGCATTAAACCTTAAAGTGCCTGGAAAGCACAACGTGATGAATGCGCTTGCAGCAATAGCCGCAACACTGTCTGTTGATGTCCCGTTAGATTCTATCGTTGCTTCTTTGTCAGCGTTTGAAAATATTCAAGGACGTTTAACCGTTGCCAGGTCAGCATCAGGTTGCCGCGTTATTGATGATGCTTACAATGCAAATCCACTTTCAGTCTCTGCGGCCATTGACGTGCTTGCAGGCATGACAGGTAATACCATTTTGGTTTTAGGCGATATGGCTGAACTGGGCGAGGATGCTGAGCAGCACCATGCTGAAATAGGTCATAAAGCAAAAAATGCCGGCATCAATGTTTTGTATGCAACCGGTGTTTTAAGTGAAAGTACAGTTAATGCGTTTGGCGAAAATGGCTTTTATTTTGAAGATAAAAAAGCATTAATTAATGCTTTAAATGAAAACTTGACCAGCAGTGATGTAGTTTTAATTAAAGGTTCTCGCAGTGCGGCTATGGAAGAAGTAGTTGAGCGCGTATTAAGCCACCAGATATGTCCAGGGAAGGACGGTAATAATGCAACGCAGGAACCGTTGCCGAATAATAATAAGAGGGTGAACTAATGTTTTTAACATTAGCTGAGTACCTGCAACAGTTTGATAGCGGATTTGCTGTTTTTCAATACATTACTTTACGTGCCATTCTTGGCGCTATTACCGCGCTGATTTTGTCCCTGTTGATCGGCCCAACGATGATCCGGAAGTTGTCCAGTTATAAAATTGGTCAGCACATACGTGATGACGGGCCGCAATCACATTTGTCAAAAGCAGGTACCCCTACCATGGGCGGGGCTATGATCCTGGTTGCAATCGCGATCACTACCTTGTTATGGAGTGATTTGTCCAATGAAAAAGTCTGGCTGGTATTGCTTGTTACTTTGTCGTTTGGTTTGATCGGTGGGGTCGATGATTATAAAAAACTGGTTTACGGTAATTCAAAGGGTTTATCAGCAAAAGTAAAATATTTCTGGCAGACCGTAGTGGGTTTCGCCGCTGCGTATTTTATTTTTATTAGTGCAAAAACACCTGTTGAAACAACACTAATTGTTCCTTTTGTTAAGGATGCTTTAATACCTCTGGGTGGTGCATTTGTCGTGCTTGCTTACCTGGTTATTGTTGGCAGTAGTAATGCGGTGAATTTAACTGATGGTCTTGACGGGCTCGCGATTATGCCAACAGTGATGGTGGCCGGCGCACTTGGTGCGTTTGCCTATCTTGCGGGTCACTCAACATTTGCAAATTATCTGGGCATTCCTTATGTCTCGGGTGTCGGCGAATTGACTATATTCTGTGGCGCAGTGGTGGGGGCCGGCCTGGGTTTTCTATGGTTTAACACTTTCCCGGCAATGGTTTTCATGGGAGATGTTGGCGCATTGGCTTTGGGTGCGGCTCTTGGTGTGGTTGCTATTTATGTCAGGCAGGAACTGGTGCTGGTTATTATGGGCGGCGTATTTGTGATGGAGACCGTGTCTGTTATTTTGCAGGTTGCTTCGTATAAATTAACTGGCAAACGCATTTTTCGAATGGCGCCGATTCATCATCACTTTGAATTGAAAGGCTGGCCGGAGCCGCGTGTGATTGTACGTTTCTGGATTATTACTGTGGTGCTGGTACTGATTGGACTGGCGTCACTCAAGGTTAGGTAGTTTTTTTACTTTTTAGTAGACATGAGTACATTAAATACAATGACTGTTAAATCCGAACCAGCTGTTTATACACTGGTCGTTGGACTGGGTAAAACCGGTTTGTCTGTGGTGCGTTATTTGCACGCTTTGGGTGAGGCTGTGGTTGTGGTTGATAGCCGTGATGTTCCGCCGGGACTGTTGACTTTAAAAAATGAATATAGTGATGTTGAATGTGTTACCGGCAGTTTTGATGTCACGCTGTTTGTTAATGCGCACCGAATTATAGTCAGCCCCGGTGTAAGCCTGGCTGAACCGGCACTTGTTGCAGCAAGAAATAATAATATAGAAATTATTGGTGATATTGATTTGTTTGCCCATGAGGTTATGGCGCCAGTCATTGGCATAACCGGTTCTAATGGGAAATCGACAGTAACTACATTGTTAGCGTTAATGGCATCGCAGGCAGGAATGAATGCAGTTGCCAGCGGCAATATTGGCACCCCGGTGCTAGATGCATTAAATGATAATGTGGATTTATACGTGCTTGAGTTATCCAGTTTTCAACTGGAGAGTTTGCAGCATCTGCCAATGAAAGCTGCAGTGGTGCTAAATATCAGTGCTGATCACCTTGATCGATATGAAAATATTGCTGCTTATGCATTGAGTAAACAGGTCATATATGAAAATGCAGATGTGCTGGTTTTAAATAAAGATGATGCACTGGCGAGTCAGGTTGATGCTTCAGCTAAGAATCAAATACGTTTCACATTAAATACACCACAGGAAAATGAGTTTGGTATTTGCAAACAGTGTACCGGTGAAGATGGCAGGCCGGCTGAATACTTATGTTTCGGCAAACAGCAGCTAATCGCCATTGATCAGCTAAAAATCAAAGGCAGGCATAATCTGCAAAACGCACTGGCTGCACTAGCACTGGGCCAGGCAGCGGGTTTAGCGCTGGATAACATGCTTAATACCTTAAAAGAATTTACCGGCCTGGCGCATCGTACGCAGTTTGTCGCCGAGATAAACGGTGTTAACTGGATTAATGACTCAAAAGCAACCAATGTGGGTGCAACAATTGCTGCGCTTGTAGGGCTGCCGGGTAAACATGTTTTAATTGCGGGCGGTGAAGCTAAAGGTGCTGATTTCACAGAGCTTGCCAATATCGTTAAGCAACATTGCCGTGCAGTGGTGCTAATGGGTAAGGATGCGCCAAGGATAAAGGCGGTTTTAGCTGAGAATGTGCCGGTTGTAATGGTCGATGATATGTCCATCGATGGACGGTATGGCGCAAGGAGCCAGGACGGCGGTGCGATTATGCGCGCGGCGGTTCGTGCCGCGCAGTCACTGGCAATAACGGGTGATAATGTTTTACTGGCGCCAGCCTGTGCCAGCTTTGATATGTTTGATAATTTTGAACATCGTGGTGATGTTTTTATTCAGTCAGTAGAGTCACTGCTCTCAGAGGTGTCGTCATGAGTGTAATGGCTGAACTGTATACAAGATTACAGTCATTGTCTCCGATGAGCGGGACCTCGTCCAGCAAGTTTGACTTTGGCATTAATCTGAAGTTTGATCTGGATGATTTTGACCCGGTATTAACTATCGTTTTTGTTAGTTTGCTTACTATCGGTGTCATCATGGTGGCTTCCTCCTCGATAAGTGTTGCTGACAGGAACTTTTCTAATCCATTTTATTACTTAAATCGCCAGTTAGTGTTTGTCGCGATGGGTGTGTTTGCGGCATTGTGTGTATTTAAAATCCGCCTGGTTCAGTGGGAAAAATCCGGTGTCGCACTGTTGCTTTTTGCATTGTTCCTGTTAGTGCTGGTGCTGATTCCGGGTGTTGGCAAAACAGTGAATGGCAGTACGCGCTGGCTGCCACTGGGGCTGATTAATTTACAGGTGTCAGAACTGGTTAAATTGTTTCTGGTTATCTATGTTGCGGGTTATCTGGTTCGTCATGGTGATGCGGTGCGTAACTCTCTGCTGGGGTTTTTGAAGCCGATGATAATGGTTGGTTTTGCTGGATTGCTGTTATTAATGGAGCCTGATTTTGGCGCAACCGTTGTCATTATGGGAACCGTTTTGGGTATGACGTTTTTAACTGGTGCACGATTTATTCAGTTTATTTCCTTTGTCATTATTTTTGCCTGCGCGGCAATGCTACTGGTGGTGACGTCGCCGTACCGTCTGCAACGTTTAACTTCATTTGCTAATCCGTGGGCAGATCCGTTTGACAGTGGTTTTCAGTTAACGCAATCATTAATTGCGATTGGTACGGGTGGCTGGTTCGGTACCGGTCTCGGTGGCAGTGTGCAGAAACTATTTTATCTACCCGAGTCTCATACTGACTTTTTATTTGCAGTTTTATCTGAAGAGCTGGGATTTATAGGTGTGATGATCGTTATTGTATTGTATAGCGCACTGTTTTTAAGATCATTAAAGATTGCTGCGCAGGCTGAAGCTGCCAGTAATTACTTTGCTGCATATATGGCTTACGGTATCGGTATCTGGTTATCAATGCAGGCCGTTATTAATATGGGTGTAAATGTTGGTTTGCTGCCAACGAAAGGATTGACCCTGCCGCTAATGAGTTATGGTGGTAGCAGTTTAATTGTCTGCTGTATGGCTATTGGTTTGTTAATGCGTATTCATTATGAAACAAGTGGTGTGGTTAAGCAGGCGAGTAAGAAGTCGGCAAAGCACAAGTTGGCAAAGCAAAAGTCGGCAAGAAACCGGTCGGTAAAGCAAAACAACCGCTACAAAAGTGGATCTTCCCCCGTTAAAAATACAGGAGGTGCATTATTATGATTGATGTACGTCCGGTATTAATTATGGCGGGTGGTACCGGTGGGCATGTGTTCCCGGCGCTTGCGGTTGCTGATGAGTTACGTTCACGTGGTATCCCGGTTGTCTGGTTAGGTACAAAGGCCGGTATTGAATCACGATTAGTGCCACAGGCAGGTTATCCAATAGAGTGGATGAGTATTACCGGCTTACGTGGAAAAAACACCTTAACGTTACTGCTTGCACCGCTACGCATAACCATGGCCTGCTGGCAGGCATTGGCTGTTTTATTAAGAAGAAACCCATGTGCTGTACTGGGTATGGGTGGTTTTGCATCAGGCCCTGGTGGTTTGATGGCGTGGTTGATCAGAAAGCCGCTTATCATTCATGAGCAAAATGCCATTGCCGGCTTAACTAATAAGATTCTCGCTAAATTTGCGACCACGGTGTTACAGGCTTTTCCCGCTGTTTTTAAGCGGGCGGTAACAACAGGTAATCCTGTCAGGCAATCAATTTGTGAGATAATAAAGCCTGAGCTTCGCTTTAAGCAGGACAGTAATGATGACCGGGCTAATCTGCGTTTGCTGATTGTTGGTGGTAGCCTGGGTGCGGCAAAATTAAATGAAATTATTCCGCAGGCATTAGAGAAAATCGAAATAAATGCTCGCCCTGAAGTGATTCATCAAACTGGCCTGAAAAATATTGAAAGCGCAAAAAAACATTACCTTAACGCGGGAGTCGAAGCAAAGGTTGAAGCGTTTATTGATGATATGTCATCGGTCTACGAATGGGCGGACCTGGTCATATGTCGAGCCGGTGCAATGACTGTGTTTGAACTTGCAGCGGCAGGTGTTGCCTCAATATTAGTGCCTTATCCTCATGCGGTTGATGACCATCAAACTGTTAATGCCACTTATCTTGAAAAAGCAGGGGCTTCAATTATCAGGCAGCAGGGTGCCTTAACGATTGACTGGCTGGTCGATGTAATTAATGATTTTTCTGTTAATCGCCAAAAGTTATTAGACATGGCGATAGCGGCACGTAAGTTAGCGATACCCCAATCAGCAAAAAATATTGCAGATGCCTGTTTGAGCGCAGGAGGCGTTGTTTAATGTCATCTTCATCTAACAATTATCTCCATGGAGGGACGGGATCGGGGCAAAGCAGCAGCAGTAACCGAAAAGATAGCAGCCATAAAAATTTTATGCGCCGTATACGTAAAGTGCATTTTGTCGGTATCGGTGGTGCAGGAATGAGCGGTATTGCCGACGTTATGCATAATCTGGGTTATATCGTTAGTGGTTCAGATATTGCGAGTAATGCAGTTACCGAACGCTTGCAGAATCTGGGTGTACAAGTTTTTCACTCGCATACGGCTGAAAATATAATCGACGTCGATGTCGTTGTGACTTCAACCGCAATTAATAAAGATAATGCTGAAGTGGAAGCAGCAAAAGCACGACGTATTCCAGTTGTTCCGCGAGCAGAAATGTTAGCTGAGCTTATGCGTTTTAGTCATGGTATCGCCGTTGCTGGCACACACGGTAAAACAACCACCACATCGCTGGTAGCCAGCTTGTTAGCCGAAGCAGGCCTTGATCCAACCTATGTAATTGGTGGCAAGCTCAATAGTTCGGCAACACATGCGCGCCTGGGTAAAGGTAAATACCTGGTCGCAGAAGCGGATGAAAGTGACGCCTCTTTTTTATATTTGCAGCCCATGATAGCCATCGTTACCAATGTGGACGCTGATCATTTGCCCACTTATGGCGGCGATTTTTCACGACTTAAACAGGCGTTTATCGAGTTTTTACACCACCTGCCTTTTTATGGTCTGGCAGTAGTATGTGTTGATGATGATGAGGTGCGCAGCATACTGCCCGAAATAACCCGGCCGGTGATTCGTTACGGTATTGAATTTGATGCTGATGTCTGTGCTTCAAATATTCGTTATCAGGGAACACAAAGTGAATTTGACCTGATGCTTCCTGATGCGGATAAGGCGGTTGAAATTACCTTGAATATGCCCGGTCGACACAATGTTTTGAACGCGCTGGCAGCAATATGTGTGGCTTATGAACTCGGTATTTCAACACAGAATATGCAGTCTGCACTGTCAGGCTTTGAAGGAATCGGTCGTCGTATGCATGCCTATGGCGAGATTGAAATGGCGCAGGGTCATATTACTTTAATTGATGATTACGCGCATCACCCAACAGAAGTTGCTGCGACACTGCGTGCATGCAAAAACGCCTGGCCCGATAAAAGGCTGGTTGCTGTTTTTCAACCGCATCGTTATACCCGTACACGAGACCTGTTTGATGACTTTTCTCAGGTGCTTTCTACTTGCGATGTTTTAATACTGACAGAAATATATGCCGCAGGTGAAGAAGCAATTGCCGGTGCTGACGGTCGAGCGCTATGCGCTGCAATTCGTGCACGTGGAAAAGTGAATCCGATATTTATTGAAGATGTTGAAAACCTGGGAACTGACCTGCAATCAATTTTACAGGACGGTGATCTGGTCTTAACAATGGGGGCAGGCAGCATTGGCCGTATTGCTTCACAGCTTAAATCCGAGCTGGAAGTTTGATGTTTATGAATACAATGACTAAATCTGACGACAACGTGATTGATAAATGCCGGATTCTAAAAAATGAGCCCATGTCCAGGCACACTAGCTGGCGTGCGGGTGGTGTTGCCAGACAATACGTGCAGGCCGAATCATTATCAGCACTAGCATCGTTTTTAGCAGTATTAGCTGATGATGAAAAACTGTTATGGCTGGGCCTGGGTAGTAATACGCTGGTTCGTGATGGCGGCTTTAACGGCACGGTGATTGCAACGCAGGGTGTGATGTCGCAGCTTGCCATAGTTGATGGAGAAGGGCTGGATGAAACAATGGTTTATGTTGGCGCCGGTGTAAGTAGTGCAAAACTGGCACGTTTCTGCAGTAATAACAGGTTAACCGGTGCTGAATTTTTTGCCGGTATTCCAGGGCTTGTTGGTGGTGCGTTGGCGATGAACGCAGGTGCTTTTGGCGGTGAAACCTGGCCGCTGGTTGTTGCAGTTGAAACCATAAATAGAAAAGGTGAAATAACAAAGCGAAGCGCTAATGAATTTGAATATGGTTACCGTCATGTTGAGGGGCCGGTAGAAGAATGGTTTGTCAGCGCAACACTAAAACTTAAAAAACAGCAGCTGAAAAATAATACAATCGATATTAAACAACTGCTTGCAAAACGTGCTGTAACACAACCGATGGGTGTTGCCAGTTGCGGTTCAGTGTTTAGAAATCCAGAGGGTTTCTATGCGGCACAGTTGATTGAAGATTGTGGTCTTAAAGGTAAACGTATTGGTGGAGCGGTAATTTCAAATAAACACGCCAACTTTATAATTAATGATAATAAGGCAACCGCAGCAGATATTGAATCGTTGATTACCCTGATACAGAAAACAGTCAAACAGCAACACGGTATTTTATTACAAACGGAAGCTAGGATAGTTGGTGAGCCGCTGGCAGGTAAAAAAACGGGCACAGAAAAGGGTTCGGGGTGGGATCAGCAATGACAGTTGAAACAGTACAGTTTGGAAAAGTGGCTGTGTTGATGGGTGGCCTGTCAGCAGAGCGTGAGATTTCACTGCAAAGTGGTAATGCGGTGCTGACAGCGTTACAGAATAAAGGTGTGGACGCACACGGTGTGGATGTAGGTGAAAATATTGCTAGTGAACTTATTGAGGGAAATTATCAACGTGTTTTTATCGTCTTGCATGGTCGTGGCGGTGAAGATGGCACCATGCAGGGTTTGCTTGAAATAATGAGATTGCCTTATACCGGTTCGGGTGTGATGGCATCATCACTGGCAATGGATAAATTAAAAACCAAGCAGATATGGCGAGCGATGGGTTTGCCAACCCCCGATTTTTTTATTATTGATTCGCAGAAGAGTTGTCAGCAGGCATTAGAAGCACTGGGGTTGCCATTAATTATCAAGCCGGCGCTTGAAGGTTCAAGTATTGGCATGAGTAAAGTCGAAGAAGCAGAAGAATTGGTGCCTGCTTGGCAGAAAGCGCAGTTATGTGGTGGCTCTGTGATAGCAGAGAGCTGGATTGAAGGTGATGAGTACACGGCTGCATTGTTGGGTGATCAGGTGTTGCCAATGATAAAACTTAAAACATCACATAAGTTTTATGATTATGACGCTAAGTATGACGCGGATGATACTCAGTATATATGTCCTTGCGGTTTGCCAGGTGAGCATGAATCAGCATTAGCTGAACTAGCTAAAAAAGCGTTTAATGCAGTGAATGCGTCAACCTGGGGTCGGGTAGATTTTATGGTGGATGAGAAAAATCAACCATGGTTAATTGAAGTAAATACGGTACCAGGAATGACGAGTCATTCACTTGTTCCAATGGCAGCAAAACAGGCAGGACTGTCGTTTGATGAGCTGGTATTACAGATTTTATCCGTTGCCAGCTGTGAACGTTGTTAGCAACTATTATTCTGAAATATCATTTAGCGCCATGAATAGAAAGATAAAAAGAAACATGCGAAAAAAAAGCAAACCATCGCTGTTTAAAAAAACCTTAAAAACACTGCCCGTGTTATTTAGTGTTGTAGCTGTAGTTTATCTGGGTTTGTTAATTAGAAATATTGAGTTTCCTACTGTGTTACCGGTAACAGATGTACAGGTTAAAGGTGAGCTGAATTTTCTAAATAAAGAAGAAATTAAAGTCCTGGTAATGAAAAATATATCAGGTGGTTATTTTACCGTTGATTTGAAAAATATCCGTGAGTTTTTATTGCATCAACCATGGGTAAAAAATGTTTCATTAAGAAGAAAGTGGCCGGCAGGCTTAAATGTTTTTATTGAGGAGCAGGTTCCTATTGCATACTGGAATAATAATGCCTTTCTAAGTGAAAATGGTGACGTATTTAAACCTGAAACTATTGATAAAAAGTTAAATCTGCCTGCTTTAAATGGGCCTGAAGGGCAACACGATAATGTCTGGAAATTTATGAATATTCTTTATAAAGAAACAGCGATGCTTAATTATCAAGTTGTACGTTTAAATCTTGATGATAGACGGGCGTGGCAGTTGGTGCTCGCAGAAAGTGCTGCTTTAGAGGACGCAAGAATTGAAATTAAATTAGGTCGTTTTGATACTGAAAAAAGGTTGCAACGATTCGTGCATATATTACCTGCATTAACGATCATGCATGGAATAAAGAAAAGTGATTATAAAGAAAACAAAATAAAGGTTATTGATATGCGTTATCCAAATGGCTTTGCTGTACAGACGACGGAAAATTGCACCCCCGGGAATAGCTCCTGCATTGCTCAACTACCGTCCATCAATGGACATAATGATTTTCCGCACTCCAAACGTCAATGTAAGTCGAGTGAGGCTTGATGATATGACAAAAAAGTCTAATAAAAATATGTTGATCGGCCTCGATATCGGCACCTCCAAGGTTGTAGCAATTGTTGGTGAGATAACGGGCGATGGCGGCATAGAAATTATTGGCTTAGGTTCTCATCCATCAAACGGATTGAAAAAGGGCGTAGTGATTAATATTGAGTCCACTGTGCAATCTATTCAACACGCTGTAGAAGAAGCTGAGCTGATGGCGGGTTGTGAAATTAATTCTGTTTTTGCCGGTATTGCAGGCAGCCATATACGTAGCTTGAACTCACATGGAATTGTGGCCATTCGTGAACGTGAAGTCACCAGTGGTGATTTGGATAGAGTTATTGATGCCGCGCGTGCGGTTGCTATTCCTGCCGATCAGAGAGTGCTTCATATATTACCTCAGGAATTTATTATTGATGATCAGGAAGGGATACGTGAGCCGATTGGTATGTCAGGCGTGCGCCTTGAAGCAAAAGTTCACCTGGTGACTGGTGCGGTAGGTGCAGCACAAAACATTATTAAATGCATTCGTCGCTGTGGTTTAGAAGTGGATGATATTATTCTTGAACAGTTAGCGTCCAGTTATTCAGTTTTAACCGAAGATGAAAAAGAGCTGGGTGTCTGTCTGGTTGATATTGGTGGTGGTACCACCGATATTGCTGTGTTTTCTGAAGGTGCCATTCGTCACACTGCGGTAATACCCATTGCCGGTGATCAGGTGACAAACGACATTGCTGTGGCATTACGCACACCAACTCAATACGCTAATGAAATAAAAATAAAATATGCATGTGCATTGCGTCAGTTAGCTAATCCAGAAGAAACCATTGAAGTGCCAAGCGTTGGTGATCGACCACCTCGTAAATTGTCACGACAAACGCTGGCTGAAGTTGTTGAGCCACGTTATGAAGAGTTACTTAATCTGGTCCATGCAGAATTACGTCGTAGTGGTTTTGAAGACATCATTGCGGCTGGTGTTGTGTTAACGGGTGGCAGCTCAAAAATGGAAGGCGTTATTGATTTAGCTGAAGAAATATTCCATGCCCCCGTACGTTTAGGTTTGCCACAGTATGTTTCGGGTTTATCCGACGTGGTTAGTAATCCAATTTATGCAACTGGTGTTGGCTTATTGCTGTTTGGTAATCAACACAGGAATAATGGCACCAGTCATATAATGATGGAAGGTGGTGTTAAAGGAATTTTTGATCGGATGAGGAGCTGGTTCCAGGGGAACTTTTAACAGGTTTTACAGCAAAGCGTAATAAAATAAATGAACAAAATATTTAAAATTAAACTAATTGAGGAGAAAGGCCATGCCTATGTTTGAATTGATGGATTCCGGTGCACAAGATGCAGTAATCAAAGTTATCGGTGTTGGCGGCGGCGGTGGTAATGCTGTTCAGCACATGGTGCACAGTGGAATTAGCGGCGTTGATTTTATCTGTACTAATACTGATGCGCAGGCATTAGCGAGATTTGATGGTGCTAAATCGTTACAGATTGGTAGTAATATAACAAAAGGTCTGGGTGCTGGTGCGACTCCCGAAGTTGGCCAGCAGTCAGCGCTGGAAGACCGTGAATTAATCCAGGAAGCAATTGCAAATACAGACATGTTATTTGTTACTGCCGGAATGGGTGGCGGAACAGGTACTGGTGCGGCTCCTGTGGTTGCGCAGATAGCACGAGAAATGGGCATACTTGTTGTCGGTGTTGTCACCAAACCATTTGCTTTTGAAGGTACGGCCCGGATGAAGATCGCGATGAATGGTATTAAAGAGTTGAGTAACCATGTTGACTCCTTAATTACCATTCCAAATGATAAATTGCTTGATGTGTACGGGCGTGATTTTGATTTAATGAATGCATTTAGTGGAGCCAATGATGTGCTTTGTGGTGCCGTGCAGGGAATTACCGAGTTGATAACAAACCCGGGTGTTATTAATGTGGATTTTGCTGACGTCAGAACCGTTATGTCAAAAATGGGTATGGGCATGATGGGATCCGGTCGTGCGGCTGGTGAAGACAGAGCGAAAGCAGCGGCGGAAGCGGCAATCGCCAGTCCATTACTTGAGGATGTGAATTTGTCAGGTGCACGCGGAATCCTGGTAAATGTCACCGGTGCAAATATGACACTGGGTGAGTTCCAGGATATTGGTGCAGTGATCAACGGCTTTGCTTCTGAGGATGCAACCGTGGTGATGGGTACGGCTATTGATGAAGCGTTGGACGGTGAAATTCGAGTGACTGTGGTCGCTACTGGCCTGGGTCATGCAACTAAAGCGGCCGCGCCAACACCGGTACCTGCTGCAGAGATAAAAGTTATTAAAGAAACGCCCGTTGTAAATGAACCTTCGTATAAAGAATACGATAAACCAACGGCTATTCGCAAAACATCCGCCTCAGGCGGGGCAGTGTCACACCATGGTGAATATGATGAAGAAATGCTTGATATACCTGCATTTTTACGTCGCCAGGCTGACTAGCAGGGGGGTGCGCGCAGATATCATGTGACTAATTGATTTTACAGCATTGAGCTGGCTGGTGTTTAAGCTGTGTTACTCTATTTGAGCGGCGGCCTGTAATGTTGTTAAGTTTTAAAGTTGTAGATGCGCTTCCAATTGGGGCCGTAATTGTGTGATAATACGGTTATTTTTCTCGAGATTATTGCTCAACCTAAGCGACTGGCTTGGTGTTTGACATGGGAACAGACATTTTGATTAGGCAAAGAACGTTAAAAAATGTGATTCGTGCGACGGGTGTCGGATTGCACTCAGGTGAAAAAGTATATTTAACATTACGTCCGGCACAGCCTGATACGGGTGTTATTTTTCGTCGTGTCGATTTAAGCGAACCGGTAGAAATAAAAGCGATAGCATCTAATGTGGGTGCGACCTTATTGTCGACAACATTAGAACAGGATGGCGTTAGCGTTTCTACCGTAGAACATTTGCTGTCAGCAATGGCAGGTTTAGGTATTGATAACGCTTACATCGATGTCAGTGCTGCCGAAGTGCCGATTATGGATGGTAGCTCTGGACCATTTGTGTTTTTAATTCAATCTGCTGGTATTGTCGAACAGGATGCACCCAAGCGTTTTATTCGAATTAAAAAGTCAGTGGTTGTTGAAGAGGAAGGTAAATGGGCACGCTTTGACCCATTCGATGGATTTAAAGTGAGTTTTGCTATTGATTTTGATCACCCGGCTTTTAAAAATAGTCCCTGTACCGCTGAGATTGATTTTTCAACTACTTCATTTGTAAAGGAAGTGAGTCGTGCGCGTACCTTTGGTTTTATGAGTGATATCGAAGCATTACGTAAAAATAATCTGGCTTTAGGTGGCAGCATGGATAATGCCATCGTCGTTGATGAGTATCGTGTGATAAACGAAGATGGTTTACGCTACGAAGATGAGTTTGTTAAACATAAAATTTTGGATGCGATTGGTGATTTATACTTATTAGGTCACAGCTCTATTGGTGCTTTTTCAGGTTACCGCTCGGGTCATGCGCTTAACAATAAATTACTTAAAGCATTATGCGCTGATAGAAATGCGTGGGAAGAAGTGACTTTTGAAGATGAAAAAGCATCTTCACCCATCTCATACACGCAACCACTACAGGCGTTTTAATTATTCTGGCTTTGACTCTGCAGCCTGCTGTGGCAAAGCATTGCGATAAGTCATTTAGTAAAAAATAGTCCGCAAAGGTAGTTCCATGCGCCAGCGCTATGCTATTTATTTGTGTATAGATATACGTCTATGCATAGATTCTGTGTCTCCACCCCAGTATAGGCAGCTGTCTTGACCTGATATCATCCATCCACGTAGACAAACAAAATATGAGGATGACTTAACCCGGATATTTCATAGGAATGCTAATATTTTGAACTTAACATTATGATTATATTAAATATTATTGGTATATTAGCAAAGTACACTATGTCCCCAGGACCACTGGCAATTAGCTCACTCGGCAATTGCTCCATGCATTACCCTACTACCGTACTTCCTGTACATATGCATTGCCCTACTGACCTGCCATCCATGGCGTATATGCAGTTCTTGGTAAAATTCAGCGGCCCCATGATAATTTCTACTTGGCGAACAGACTCGCCAGTAACGATAGTCTTATGTACAGGATGTACGTTACGCAGGGCAGATACCGAGGAGCAATTGCCGAGGAGCATCATATCGACCTGACTCGCTGACTGATCTTATAAAACATACCCCATTAGTCTGCACTCCTATGAAATATCCGGATTAAAGTCATTACAGCAAGCTATGGACTATTAGTCCGCAGTCGTTGAGTTTTTTGATTTTTGCTGATTACCCGTGTCAGGCTTTGCATGACGGGCAACTCTTAAAAGCGCAGTTTTTAATGGCTGATGGTCAATACTGTTAGCCGATTGTGCTAATAATTCAGCTGATATTTCACTTATATGTGGCCGTTGTCTTTTATTCTTAGATGATAACTGTTGCTGATGGGGTGAAGTCTGGTGAGCATTGTTTGGCTTATATCGTGTGCTGATCTGAATGTGGTGTATGATTTGCATTTTATTGTTGCTGGTGTCAGTATTTGCGCTATTTTCACGTATAAACTGAAGAATCTGTGGGCTGAGCTGGCGTAGCCTTGTCGTCCATACCGGAGAATCAGTAATTAACATCAAATTTTGATTGCGAATATTGGCAACTTCAACGTGGCTGCGGCACTCAATGGGTAAAACCTGGTGTAATAACCGCATATATTGAGCCAGTTTTTGGGCCTGGATCATAAATTTGGGGTCGATTTGTTCACTAAATGGCTTCATAGTACTAAAAAAATTAACAGATTGACTATACTTATAGGCCAGTGGTTCGATACTAATACTAATTATGAATATTATCTTTGTCGGAAAATTTAGAGGTAAACCGCTTCGTTGCCAGTTAGATGGCAGAGGACAGCTGTTTATCACTGCAACCATTATAAGCCTTTTTGCCTGTTTATTGGTGAGTAGTGGTTACTGGTATGGCACAATGCATGCGGCAGCAAATGAGCTGGTCGCACTGGAAAACGATATTTCCAAACAAAAAATCTTAATTAAGGATGCTCGTTTGTCTGCGGAAACCGAGCTTGATGCCCTGGCGGCACGTTTGGGCAAGATGCAGGCAAATGTCATTCGGCTTAATGCCCTGGGTCAGCGTCTGGTCAAAGTGGCAAAACTGGATGCAAAAGAATTTGATTTCAAAAAACCTCCTTCATATGGTGGTCCTGCTGAAGCTGATAGTATTGCCAGCATTGATTTTGCGAATACAAATCTTGACGGGGTCATTTCAAATTTAGATAAACAACTGAGCAGTCGTGAAGAACAACTTGATGTGCTTGAAGAAGTCATCATGAATCGCCGGTTAAGAAATGAATCCAAGCCTCGTGGTCGTCCAATAACAAAAGGCTGGACCTCTTCCTATTATGGCAAACGCACCGATCCTTTTACCGGCAAACTTGCCATGCATAAAGGCATGGACTTTGCGGGTAAGGAAGGCAGTGAGATTATTGCGGTTGCCAGTGGTGTGGTTACCTGGGCAGGTGACCGTTATGGTTACGGTGAGCTTGTTGAGGTGAATCACGGTAACGGCTATACCACCCGCTATGGACATAATGCCGAACTACTGGTTGAAGTGGGTGATAGCGTGGTAAAAGGACAGGCTATCTCGCATATGGGGTCAACAGGGCGTTCGACTGGACCACATGTTCATTTTGAAGTACTTAAAAATGACCGGCAGATTAATCCATCGAAATTTGTTGCTCTAAAATAAAAAAGATTACTCAAAAATATAATCAGCAAAGATAGACCACGATTTCACCATTCCGGGGCCAGGAGCCTGTCAATATTATATGACCTGACAGCGGTTCTCAGGCATAATACGTCATATTTTTTTCTGTGAAGGCAGCTTTAGAAAATTTTTCTGGTTGTTTTCACGTCACAAATTCACAGGTTAAATAATCAATATGATATTGAATGCCGTTAAAAAGGTGTTTGGTAGTCGAAATGATCGGCTCGTCAAAAAACACCGTACAACAGTTGCTCGAATTAATGCATTGGAAGATGAGTTTAAAACACTCAGCGATGACCAGCTGGCAGCAAAAACCCAGGAATTTCGCGAGCGCCTGAAAGGTGATAATCAGGGCAAAGGTGAAACCATAGAGCAATTGTTGCCAGAAGCCTTTGCTACAGTGAGAGAAGCTGGTCGTCGGGTATTCAATATGCGTCACTTTGATGTGCAGCTAATCGGTGGCATGGTGTTGCATAGTGGAAAAATTGCGGAGATGAAAACCGGTGAAGGTAAAACACTGGTAGCCACCCTGGCCGCTTATCTAAATGCATTACCTGGAAAGGGCGTACACGTTGTTACCGTTAATGACTACCTGGCAGTGCGTGATGCTAAATGGATGGGCCAGCTTTACAATTTCCTGGGTATGACTACGGGTGTCAGTATTTCAGGTATGGATCATGTTGCCAAAAAACAGGCGTATGCGTCTGACATTACCTACGGCACTAACAATGAATTTGGCTTTGATTATCTGCGCGATAACATGGCATTTACCGCAGATGAAAAAGTTCAGCGTGAACCTTATTTTGCAATAGTCGATGAGGTGGATTCCATCTTGATTGATGAAGCTCGAACACCATTGATTATTTCAGGCGCTGTTGGCGAAAGCAGCGACTTACATATCAAATTTAAAGAGATCGTCAAAAAGCTGGAACAGGGGCGCTTAACCACCAAAGAGGAGCCGGAGGAAGGCGACTTTTCAGTGGATGAAAAAAATAAAAGCGTTCACATTACCGAACAGGGCCATCAGCGTATAGAAGATATTCTTGTGCAAGAGAAAATTCTCGACGAGAACGACACCTTATATAGTGCAACCAACATTAACCTGGTTCATTATTTAAATGCCGCATTACGCGCGATGGTGCTGTTTGAAAAAGACGTGCATTATATTGTGCGTGATAATCAGGTCATCATTGTTGATGAATTTACCGGTCGTACCATGGATGGGCGTCGCTGGTCAGAAGGTTTACATCAGGCAGTTGAAGCCAAAGAAAATGTGCCAATTCAAAATGAGAGTCAGACATTAGCATCAATCACATTCCAGAACTATTTTAGATTATATAACAAGCTTTCTGGCATGACAGGTACAGCGGATACTGAAGCCGAAGAATTATTACAGATTTATAGCCTTGAAGTAATCATTATTCCAACCAATATGCCAATGAAGCGTGTAGATCATACCGACCTGGTATTTTTAACACCTGGTGAAAAATACAAAGCCATTGTAGACGACGTAAAAGATTGTGTTAAAAGAAAACAACCGGTACTTGTTGGAACTGCATCGATAGAAGTTTCCGAGCATATTTCCAGCGTGCTAAAGAAAGAAAAAATAGAACATAACGTATTAAACGCCAAACAACATGAAAACGAAGCACATATTATCGAGAATGCGGGTCTTCCTGCTGCAGTAACTATTGCGACCAATATGGCAGGGCGAGGTACTGATATTGTGCTTGGTGGTAACCTCGAAGCTGAACTGAAAAAACATGAAGTTGCAGATAAGAGCAAGTTAGATAGCATTAAGCAGGAATGGGTAAAACGTCACCAGCTGGTTTTAGATGCCGGTGGTTTGCATGTTATTGGTAGTGAACGTCATGAGTCACGGCGCATAGATAACCAGTTGCGTGGACGTTCAGGTCGTCAGGGTGATGCTGGCTCCAGTCGTTTTTACCTGTCATTACAGGATGACCTGATGCGTATTTTTGCATCAGATAAAGTCGGTGCCTTAATGAAAAAGCTCGGCATGGAAGAGGGCGAGGCGATTGAACATCCCTGGGTTAACCGGGCGATTGAAAACGCGCAGCGTAAAGTTGAAGGACACAACTACGATATTCGTAAACAACTGCTTGAATATGATGATGTCGCTAACGACCAGCGTAAGGTCGTTTACGCGCAACGTAATGAAATGATGGCTGAGGCAGATCTGTCGGCCACCATCAAAGTCATTCGTGAGGAAGTGATCGATAATATTATTACGGCACATATTCCTCATGGCAGCCTTGATGAACAGTGGGATATCGCAGGGCTGGAAAAAGCATTAGATGAAGAGTTTGGTCAGGCGATGCCAGTTGCAGACTGGTTAGAACAGGATAATATGCTGGATGAAGCAGGCCTGCGCAGAAAAATTCAGGCGTCTATTGTTGATGAATACAGCAGCAAGGAACAAATGGTTGGTGCAGAAGGAATGCGTAACTATGAAAAGCATGTGATGCTAAATGTATTGGATAAATATTGGAAAGAGCACCTGGCAGCAATGGATTATTTAAGGCAGAGTATAGGTCTGCGTGGTTATGCACAAAAAAATCCAAAGCAGGAATATAAACGTGAAGCCTTTGAAATGTTTGCTGAGCTGCTTGAACGTATCAAATACGAAGTGGTGACCATTCTTTCAAAAGTAAGAATACAGTCAAGCGAACAGGTTGAGCAACTTGATGCCAATGAAAATCCGCAAGTTGAGAATGTAAACTACCAACATGCGGATGCCACAGGTATGCAGCAATCACAGGCGGAAGAGGGCCCAGATGCTTCTAAGCAGAAAACTCCTGTTGCGGCAACTGCACAGCCTTACCACCGTGAGCAGAAAAAAATAGGACGCAATGAACCCTGTTATTGTGGTTCTGGTAAAAAGTATAAACAGTGTCACGGCAAGTTATCTTAGATATTTTACACTGCAGTCTCGTTAACTGGCAGCGATAACCGGTTCATATTATTAACAACTATATATCTTGTTAACGGGACAGCAATGATATTCATAATATAAACGCGACGTAAATAAATATGGCAGTTGGGCTTTCTGAACCTGATGAGATACTACCTGTTGCCGGAATAAAACTGGCTTCAGTATCTGCGGGCATTAAAAAAAATGGCGGCAATGATCTGGTTGTTTTTGTTATTGATAAAAGCGAATTATCTACAGGGATGGACGATAGTCGGGGAATCCAGGAACAATCGCCGACATGCGCGGCAACGTTTACTCAAAATGCCTTTTGTGCTGCGCCGGTTACACTGGCAAAAAAACATCTGTCACTCTTTTCCCCCGAACTGCCGGTCAGGGCTTTATTGATTAATTCGGGAAATGCCAATGCAGGTACCGGCGAAACAGGTAAACAAAATGCCCTGCAAAGTTGTGCCTGGTTAGCAGAAAAACTTCAATGTTCAGCTGAACAAATCCTGCCTTTTTCTACAGGCGTTATTGGTGAGCAGTTACCTATGCCAGTACTTCAATCTGGCATAGATAAAGTGGTAAGTAATCTCTCAGCAGATAACTGGTTATCTGCTGCAAAAGGAATAATGACAACGGATACGATAGCCAAAGCGGTATCAAAAGTTATCAAGATAGATAACCGGGCAATCACCATAAGTGGCATTGCAAAAGGTTCAGGAATGATCTGTCCAAACATGGCGACAATGTTGTCTTTTGTCACAACGGATGCAAACATTGAATCCAGTTTTTTACAACATTGTTTACTTGACGCTGTGGACATTAGTTTTAATTCGATAACCGTTGATGGCGATACCTCAACCAATGATGCCTGTGTGTTAATAGCCACTGCCAGAGCAAATAATACACAGCTGAACAAGGCATCAGCTGAAGCCAAAATATTTATAGATGCATTAAATGATGTTTGCCAGCACCTGGCACAGGCTATTGTGCGTGACGCAGAGGGTGCGACTAAATTTGTTACCGTTGCTGTTTCTCAGGCTCAGTCTAAAACAGAAGCTAAAAATGTTGCTTATACTGTTGCGCATTCCCCTCTGGTTAAAACAGCACTATTTGCAAGTGATCCAAACTGGGGAAGAATACTGGCAGCTGTCGGCCGTGCTGGAATCGAACAACTGGACATAAGTGGTGTCAATCTGTTTCTCGATGATGTATGCATTGTGCGAAGTGGTGGGGTCGATGCAGACTACAGTGAAGAGAAAGGACAGGAGGTGATGGATAAGGAAGAAATAACCATTAAGGTTGAATTAGGCAGAGGAAGCGAAGCTGTATCGATATGGACTTCAGATCTATCACATGAGTATGTGCGTATTAACGCCGAGTATCGTAGCTGAGATATACAGCGAAATATTATTTATTAGTCCACACTAAAATGTCGGGAGCATTTTGAATGTACGTAAGTGCAGCCCGAAGGGCGTAGCGCAGGAAAGCGCGTAGTAGATGAACGCAGATAAACACAGATATTTGAAACAATAAATATTTTTATCTGCGTTCATCTGTGGAAAATTATTTTTTTTTACTTTCAGCGATAACCAGTAGGTCGTGTTAGGTGTTTTCTACCTTAATACGAGAAGAATCCGAGTCTATCCGTAAAATAGTTGAAATTGTCTACCCCTGTTTGACTTAACCCTTAATTTCTTATGTCTGATATCGTTCATGTTGCTGTCGCAGTCATCGTTAATACAAATAATGAAGTCTGTATTAGCCTGCGTCATAAAAAAACACATCAAGGTGGTTTGTGGGAATTCCCCGGCGGAAAAGTAGAGCATGGGGAGAGTGTTAAACAGGCACTGGTCCGAGAAATCAGGGAAGAACTTAATCTTGAAATAAAACAATCACGGCCCTTAATAACCATCAATCACAATTACCATGATAAAGCTGTGTGCTTACATGTGTGCAAAGTAATATTGTATCAGGGTGAGGCGACAGGACTTGAAGGACAGCAGGTGAAGTGGCTGCCTGTTGCTCAGTTGTCTGCAGATGATTTTCCTGCGGCCAACCTGCCTATTATCAAAGCGCTGCAGTTACCGGATAAATATTTAATTACAGGCAAATTTACCGATAGTGATGATTTTTTCTATAAGTTAGAAAATGCACTTAACAGCGGTATAAAACTGGTACAGCTGCGCCTGAAAGACAATGTCATAATCGCACCGCCTTCCTGGCTCTCTGCGAAATACCGTCCATCCGTAGACATAAAAGAGAAGGGCATGAAAGAAACTAGCCGGGAAGGTGTAAGTGAGGTCCAGTTTTTGCTCGAGCACAGCGCCGAATTATGCAAGCAGGCTGGGGTGAATTTAATGCTGAATCTTTCAGCAGACAATCTGCAAGGCATTGATTTATCAAAAATAGAGTTTGCTGGTTTTCATGCTGATAGTAAAACATTAAATGCACTGTCACAGCGTCCCCTGGAGATATTCAAGGCGCTGCCCAGAGGTGGTTTGTTTTCAGCGTCCTGTCATAACATGGAAGAGTTGTTACTTGCTGTTAAACTAAATGCGGATTTTGTTGTATTATCGCCGGTGCAGAAAACAGCGAGCCATCCGGATATGCCTGCCATGGGATGGCGGCAGTTTTCTAATTTAATAGAAAATATAAGCGTCCCGGTATATGCGCTTGGTGGGGTATCAGAAAATGACCTGGAAGCCGCGTGGCAGCATGGGGCACAGGGAATAGCTGCTATAAGTGCATTATGGGAAACAGCGAGGTGGAGATTCATAAAATGGCGAATAGGGAAAAACCAGTCATAAATGCCCATTCGATGAAAAGCATAGCCGCGAATACACGCCAACGACGCAAAATAAATAACTGTGTATTTTTTATGATACTGTAGGTCGGGTTAGCGATAGAGCAACCCGACTTACGGTCTGAAATTTAAAAGCTTTCTTATATTCGTCTTTAGGTGTTTCGCGGCCAAGGGGCAGGAGTCACAAAATAATAATTGGTAATTTATTTAAATTGCACACATTCTTAGTTTAAAGTTCACATCGTCCTTGCATTGTTCAGGCCGCAATGCAGGGTCATCATTTTTCATAAAACGAACCGAGAAACGGTGTTTTCCCGCACTGATTTCCGGGTAGCAAAGGCTTTCTTTTGGCATAGAAATCCGCAGTAATAATACCGCCTGATTAGTATCAAGTGACTTTTGGAAAAATCCATTCTGTGCGATTTCGTCGGTATCTTCAGTGCTATGCCTCAAGACATCCAGTATTAATTGAACTGCTCTGTCCAAATGAGTAAAAGGTTGAAACCATTTCTCGATGTTTTTTTGTCGTTTTTCTTTCGGCAGTGTTAACCAGTATTTTAGTGCTGGTAAATCAAAGTCGCAGATGCTGCCGGGTACAGAATTTTTTTGTGCGATAGCAGAGAGCAGTTCGATGTTTTTCGTTGCCTGGCCTAGCTGTCCACTCTGAGCCTGTAATTCAGCAATATGTTCCTGTATATTGTTTAATACCGAAGACAGTTGTGTCTGGTCAATCTGCGGGCGCCTGGATAATCGTTCCAGGCGTGTATGCTGGCGCTCAAGCTCTTTTAGAACTTCTAATTTGATGTCGCTGCGTGTGGTATAGGCCATTATCTCCAGTATAGAGTCGATGGCTACACGATTATTCCAGTCTGATCCATGTTTCAGGTGAAAGGAATATTCCTGAAAGAGTTTTTCGAGACGAAGAAAAGTACGTATTTTTTCGTTTAAAGGTTGTTCGTAAACGTGATAATCGGTCACTGTAGCGCTTCTAGGTTAGTGTGTTATATGGAGTATGAGATACTTCGTTAAATTTTACACTTTTTGTCACTACAGGGCACGTCTATTAATTATTGCGCTTCTTCGCTTGCTGGAGCATGCTTCAGCTAGCGCACTCCGGGGCTTGAAACCGGAGGGCGAAACTGAGTAATAGAGCTGCCCTGTAGGGAGGTATAAATTTATTGACCTGAACTGGATAGCTGCAGGTATTTTTTATGTAATATCCTGACCTGGGACTCTAGTTGTTTGAAGTTATTGTTATTTTCAATAATATCGTCGGCTGCACGAATACGTTTCTCATCATTTACCTGGCTGCTAATTATTGCGCGAATTTCGTCCAAAGTCCTGTTATCGCGTTGTTTAATGCGTTCGACTCTTATATTTTCTTCTGCTATCACCACCAGAATGCGGTCGATAAGGTCAGTAAAACCCGTTTCCAGCAACAGGGGAATAACAACAATAAGGTATTTTGGGGGGTGGGCATGCTGGCTGAAACTTTGTATCTGCTGGTTGACGTGGTCGCGTATGGCAGGATGTAAAATATTTTCTAGTTGCTGTTTTTGCTCTTTATTGCTGAAAACAATCTGAGCCATTTTTTTTCTGTCGACAGCGCCTTTACAATCAAGCACCTTGTCACTAAAAACTTCTACGACTTTTTTTAGCACCGCCTGATCATGATTCATAAGCTCACGGGAGATAATATCGGTATCGATGATATTAATGCCAAGCCGTTGAAACTGGTCGGATACAGCGGTTTTACCACTGCCGATGCCACCTGTTAGTCCAATTTTTAGCATGGGCACACCAAGCTATAGGAACGAGAGGTAGCTCTGGTTAATTGTTTCTCCCCATAAAAGAGCAATCCATCCGGCAACCGCCAGATAAGGCCCGAAAGGAATGGGTTGTTGTTGCCTGGTTTTACCCATGATCAGCATAGTAATGCCTGCCACCGAGCCGACAACAGAGGAAACAAGGATGATTTGTGGCAGATAACTAAAGCCCGCCCAGGCACCCAGAGCAGCAAGCAACTTGAAGTCACCAAAACCCATGCCTTCTTTTTTAGTTAGTAGTTTAAACAAATGATAAACCGACCAGAGGATCAGGTAACCTGCCATGGCGCCGATAACGCTGGATTTTAAATCGGTAAATATTTCAAAAAAGCTAATAAAGATGCCTGCCCATAATAAGGGAAGCGTCATATTATCGGGTAATAATTGCTTCTTAAGGTCTATTAAAGTGAGTGCAATTAATACCCAGGTAAAGAATAAGGCGGCCAGTGTTTGTAGCGTCACGCCAAATTGATAAGCGACTACAAGTGAAGCTATGCCAGTGAGCAGCTCTACGGCAGGGTACTGTGCTGATATTTTTGTCGCACAGGACGAACATTTGGCTTTTAAAAACAAATAACTAATTACAGGTATATTTTCCCAAAAATGCAGAACATGTCCGCAATTAGGACAGGCGGATGCAGGAGTCGCTAAATTTAGCGACAATAGGGGTTGTTCAAATTCAGCTGGCTCAAGTTCGAGGAATTGATGACATTCAAGTTTCCAGTCACGTTCCATCATAAGGGGTAGACGGTAGGCAACGACATTTAAAAAGCTGCCGACGCATAAGCCGAACAATAAAACAGTGGAATAAAATAACCACGGTGAGTACTGAAAAACCAGTGTTATATTCTCAAAAACATTAGTGATGTTTTCAAACATGCGATTAACTACTTCAATTGGGGTGTTAAATTTAAACCACTTCACCCATCTTGAAGATAGGCAGGTACATGGCGATAACCAGGCCACCAATAACAACAGCAAGGAATGACATAATCATGGGTTCCAGCATCGCAGTAAGATTGTCCACCGCATCCTCAACTGCCTCTTCATAATACTCGGCAACCTTATCCAGCATCTCGTCAAGCGCACCGGATTCTTCACCAATACCTACCATCTGGATTAGCATATTAGGAAACAGCTCTTTATTTTGTGCCAGGCTGGCCTGCAGCGTGGTGCCAGAAGCAATATCGTCTCTTACCTGCATAATCGCCTTTTGGTATACGCTATTACCGGCAGCGCCGGCAACCGATACCATGGCCTCAACCAGTGGCACCCCGGCAGCAAACATGGTTGCCAGGGTTCTGGCAAAACGGGCGATGGCCGCATTTGTTGTTAATACCCCAACCGCAGGCAGTTTAAGTGCTAACCTGTCCAGGGAGTCTCTAAAAGCTTGCGATCTGACTTTTGCCTGTTTAAAGCCATATATTGCGGCTGCAATAACGGCAATAAATAACCAGACATTGTCTACCAGGACATCGGATAAACCGACAACAAATAAAGTAAAAGCGGGTAATTCGGCACCAAATCCTTCAAACATTTCGGCAAAAGTGGGCACAACAAATATTAAAAGAATGGCAGAGACGACAACGGCAACGACGAGTACACTTATTGGATAAGTCATCGCCTTTTTAATTTTATTTTTTAATGCTTCTGACTTTTCTTTATAGGTTGCAACTTTTTCAAGCAGAGTCTCCAGGGCACCGGATTGTTCGCCCGCATCAACCAGGCTGACAAATAAATCATCAAAATAAGCCGGGTGCTGGCTTAATGCGCTTGCTAGTGTACCACCGGCCTCAATATCAACTTTAACCTGCATAATTAATTTCGTCATACTTGGATTAGAGTGCCCCTGACCGACAATATCAAAAGCCTGTACCATAGGCACACCTGCTTTCATCATGGTGGCCAGCTGACGACTGAAAACAGCAATGTCTTTTGTGGTTATCGGTTTTTGTCTTTCACCAAATAAACTGCCACCTTTTCTCTTGATTTTGCCTTTTTTAGGTGTAAGACCCTGTTTGCGTAATTCTGCTTTAACCACGTCAGCACTGGCAGCTACCATTTCTCCTTTGAAAGTTTGCCCCTTTTTATTGGTGCTCTCCCAGGAGTAGGTCGCGTTTTTTACTTTTGCTTTTGCCATTCTATATGTCCTGATTGTTTTTCTTTATTAATCTTACGCCAGCTTAATCTTTAGCCGTGTTAGTCCTTTGTTACTCGATTAATCTCTTCGAGACTGGTTAATCCTGCAACAACTTTTTTAATAGCAGATTGCCTTAGATTAGCAACGCCGTCTTTTTGAGCCTGATCGGCAACATCAATCGCGGTACCGTTGTTCATGATGATCCGGCCAATTTCATCTGAGATAGGCATCACCTGGTAGATACCAACACGTCCTTTGTAACCTTCACTGCATTGATCACAGCCGACAGCCTTGAATAAATCCGGTTTTGCATCAATCTGTTCAGCAGTGAAACCTTCTTCTTCCAAAGCTGGCCGTGGGATATCAATTTTTTCTTTACAGTGAGTACATAATCGACGTGCTAGTCGCTGTGCAATAATTAAAGACACAGCGGATGATATATTAAAAGGCGGTACACCCATATTGACCAGACGTGCCAGAGTCAATGGCGCATCATTGGTATGCAGGGTAGACATCACCATATGACCTGTTTGCGCTGCTTTAATGGCGATCTCAGCTGTCTGCAGGTCACGAATCTCACCCACCATGATGATGTCCGGATCCTGACGTAAGAAAGCGCGTAAAGCCGATTCAAAGGTTAAACCGACCTTATCGTTCACATTCACCTGGTTAATGCCCTGGAGATTAATCTCGACAGGATCTTCAGCAGTTGAGATGTTGGTATCAACCGTATTTAAAATATTCAGACCGGTATATAACGATACGGTTTTACCACTACCGGTAGGCCCGGTAACCAGTATCATGCCGTAGGGGTTAGCCAGCGCATTGAGGTACAGTTCTTTTTGATCGGCTTCATAACCCAGTGCATCAATGCCCAATGAGGCGCTTGACGGGTCAAGAATACGTAATACAATTTTTTCACCGAACAGAGTAGGGCAGGTATTGACACGAAAATCAATGGCTTTAGCCCTGGAAATTTTTAGTTTAATACGTCCGTCCTGAGGTACCCTTTTTTCAGCCGTATCCATGCGAGACATGACTTTTATACGGGCAGAAAGCTTAGGGCTCATGGCCACGGGCGGTCTGGCGACCTCGCGTAATACGCCATCTATACGCAATCGTACGCGATAAATTTTTTCATAGGGTTCAAAATGGATATCGGATGCGCCTTTTTTGATAGCATCAAGTAAAATCTTGTTAATGAAACGGACCACGGGGGTATCATCAACATCAGAGCCGCTGTCATCTTCTTTCTTTTCGGCATCCGGGTCAGAAAAATCCAGATCATCGAGATTTTCCAGGTCATCCCCCATCATCTCGTCTATGGCGGCTTCCTTCGCTTCCAGCAGTTTTTCTACCAATTTGGACAGCTTGTTTTCTTCTACAAGAATGGCTTCCGTATTAACACCTGTCTGAAATTTAATTTCGTCAATAGCGGCAAGATTAGTCGGATCCGCTATGCCAACATATAAACGGTTGCCCCGTTTGAATAAGGGCAGGGCATGGTGTTTTTTAATGAGCTTGTCATCAACAATATTTTGAGGGATGGATTCTGTGTCGAGAGCATCCAGATCAAAAACCGGTAGGCCAAATTCTTTTGAGGCTTCCATGGCAATGGTAGTCGCAGAAAGCAAATTGTTAGTGACTAAATAATTAGTAAAAGAAACATTTTCTTTGAGCGAAGCTTGTAGTGCTTCAATCGCTATTTCTTCCTCGATTAAGCCGTCAATGACCAGCTTTCGTGGTAGCCCTTTCAATTTAATTTCTTCCGCCATTATTTCTGCCGCCATGGATAATCCCGGTTCTCTTTTATTGTATAGTTTGAGGCTTGTTATTATTAATTAAAAAAATCTTACCCAATAATAGACGAAATTTGTGCAAATACCTGAAATTAATGTTATCTAAGAAGCTGCAGGGTAAAAAAATGCTATTAAAAGTTGATTTCATAAGGTTGCTAAATGACAAGCCGTGCCCGCATAAAATAACGGTCAGAGCTGCATGGGCGGGTATCCAGTATGTAGCGGTATTAAATGCCCAAACTGGTGTAGTGTAAAACTTATACATCAATCCCGAAGTTAAGATTCGTTTTGACCGGGATTATAATAATCAACATAACAGAGTATTGATATGGCAGGCGATCTGATAAAAAGCAAAATTAAAAGCCGCAGGCATACATTTAGGAATCAGTATTTTTATATTTTTTGGTATTTTGTATTTAATCCGGGTCGAATGGTATCCGGGGGAATGGTACTTACTTAAGCCGAAAAATGCACATTATCTTAGTAAAGGAGATCTCGGCTAAAGTAAGCGGTATCAGGGGCGGAGTCAATGCCGCTTACTTAAGCCGAAATCCCTGTCATTGCGAGCGTTAGCGTGGCAATCTATTAGCCTCTGGTGCCTACCTGCCAGAGATTGCTTCGTACCTCGCAATGACGAATTTAGTAAGATAATGTGCATTTTCGGCTTAAGTAAGCGGCATTAGGGGCGGAGTCAATTAATAAAGAATGTGGGTTATCAGCCACTAGAGGTTTTTTTATAGACTCAGACCCGGGCAACTTTGCAGAAAGTGACAATTATTGTCACAAGATGACAATAATTGTCACTTTCTGCAACAAGGAAAAAACCAAAATATATGCTAAGTTGTTGTTTTATATGTGATTGATGTTGTTGGCATGTTGCTTGCTTTAATACAAAACAAGTATGGAGTTTAGCGAACACGGAAACCAGTTTAATTTCTCGTTTAACAATACTACTGTATTTTACTCGAGACGAAATGCACCAAACACACAATTAATCTTATACCCATAGGTAACATAATCATGAAACAAACATTACAGAAAGGTTTTACTCTAATTGAATTGATGATCGTAATTGCGATTATCGGTATTCTGGCATCAGTGGCGTTACCTGCGTATCAGGATTACACTGTTCGTGCTCAGGTCTCAGAAGGTGCAATTGCGGCTAGCTCCATCAAAATTGGTGTGACAGAGTTATTTGCCGATCGAGGTATGGATGGTGTTTTGGCATACTCTCTTGAGGTTGCTGCTGCAGCTACTCAAGCTAACTTAATTACTGATAGAATTAGCGCGATTGCAGTTGATGGTGGTACAGGAGCTGTTACTGTCGAGATGGACGGCATAGCTCAGTTGACTGCGGCCACTAATACCATTGCTTATGTTCCTCAAATTAATAATCTTGCTATATCTGATGCTAATTCATCAGGTTCTATTACCTGGGAATGTAACACTGCTTTAACTACGATTGAACCAGGTTATTTACCTGCTGTTTGTCGCTAATCTTTCTTTAGCTACAATCGAAAAAAAGGGCCTCCTGGAGGCCCTTTTTTTTACGTTATCATATAATGTGTACTGCAGATGGTGGTTTTGCGAGTAGTCTCTTCCTGGTAATTAACAATGATTTCTCTGTTCTTTAACTTATGCATTAGCTAGCACCTAACTGCTTGCTTACATGATAAACGCTGCCTTGTTTTGGTGGCCTGTTTTTCTCAGTTACCAGGCAAGACTGTTATAACTCTGAAGTTCATTTCCCCATAGACTGGCTATTGATTTACCTGTTTATTTAATATCATTAAATATTTAACTTTTTATTCTGATACTCAACTTTTTGATTAACTCAGTGTGTACTGTAAGTTACCTGTATTAGCTGCAGACCGCTTGTGACAGTGGTGATTGTTGATGCGGAGAAAAAACATATACATGGAAAAAATTATATAGATGATGACATGATGGAAATATAGACTATTATTTTATTTATTGTTTAGGAACTATAGGAATATGAAATGATGAAAACTCGGTTAACTGCTGCAGGAGTACATTTTTTAGGCAGTGTTATAATTATTTCTCTATTTTTAAGTTTTGTTTATTTTATATGGTATCCAGAACCCTTTTATATCATCCACTCGGTATTTGATGCGGTAAAAATAGCACTGCTAGTTGATCTGGTATTAGGCCCTTTTCTGACCATGGTGATATTTGATGTATTAAAACCACGTTCTGAATTAATTCGCGATATATCCATAATTGTTCTATTTCAGATTGTCGCCTTAAGCTGGGGCTTGCACATTACCTATAAAATGCGTCCGGTATTTTTAGTTTTCCAGGGTGAAACATTTTATACAATGATAAAAGAAGACATAAAACTGGACGAGCTGAATGAGAACGTCTCCCTGCCGTCGATTTGGCAACGAACTAAACCAGTTTATGTGGAACCACTTAGTTCAGAAGAAGTTGTTCAGCGGATGGATATTATTATCCACGGTGGTATTCTTGAAGGTGAAATGTATCAAGCTGGTCGTTATAAACCATTATCCATGCAAATGGATAATGTGTATATGCAGGACATTATAAATCATGCTACGTCATATACCGTATTGCTGGAAAGTAAAACCTGGAAGAAAAAGGTTGAGGATTTTTTAAAGTCTCATGGCGGGCAAGGTGAGGACTATCTGTTTTATTCAATAGAGAATCCTGGGAAATTCACTGGCATCATTATTTTTAATAAAAAAGATTTTTCATTTGCCGGTCTGGTGGATTAGCTTTTTGCTATTATTCGTATCATCCCTGATACTCACTCGGCAACCGCTCCATGCGTTGCCCTACCATCTACTTCCATGTAGAAGCCCTTCGGGGCTTACGTGATAATTCCGTCCTTTGGTTGGTAAACGGTGCATCCATGCACCACTACTCGTTGCTAACGATTTATTATTCGTCTCATCCCTGAGACTCACCCCTTTGGGGTTTACATGATAAATTGCTCCCGGCAATTTATTCAATATTCAGTTTTTGTAGGCGATAGCGTAACTGTCTTAAACTCAAACCCAGCAATTTAGCCGCGGCTGTTTTATTCCAGCGAGTTTTTTCTAATGCCTGCATGATGCTTTGCTGTTCCCGGCCGGCCAGATTCATTGGATCAAGGGGGGGCGATTCGGATGCTGTTATTTCGTTGTTTGATGTTTCACTGTTGCTTACCGGTTTCAGGTGTAAGTCCTGTGTGGTGATACAGTTGTCATCAGATAATGCAATGGCGCGTTCCAGTATGTTTTCCAGTTCCCGGACATTGCCGGGAAAATGATAGTTTTGCAGAGCTATAACCGCTTCATTGTCAATTGAAGGCACTTCCATGTCCATCTTTTCTGCCATGTTATTGAGTAACTGTTTTATGAATAGCGGGATATCTTCTTTTCTTTCGCGCAAGCTGGGTATGGCGAGTTCGATTACATTAATACGGTAATAGAGATCTTCTCGAAAAGCGCCTTCAGAGACAAGGTTCACCAGATTTTTATGACTGGCGCTGAGGATTCTGACATCAACCGGATTTTCCTGTGCGGCGCCAACAGCTCGTACGGCTTTTTCCTGAATTGCACGTAATAGTTTTACCTGCATGTTCAATGGTAATTCAGCAATTTCATCGAGAAAGAGTGTGCCACCATTGGCAACTTCGAACAGTCCTTTTTTGTCTGAATGTGCGCCGGTGAAGCTGCCCTTCATGTGGCCATAAAATTCACTTTCCATGAGTTCGGCAGAAATTGCGCCGCAGTTGACTGGAACGAAGGGGCCATTGCAGCGAGTCCCTTGTTGATGAATCATCCTGGCAACACGTTCTTTGCCTGATCCTGATTCACCGTGGATAAATACCGGTGCCTGATTTCTTGCCAGTTTGGCAATGTTTTTTAATAAGGTTTTGACAGCAATTGAATTGCCGGTAATGTTGATTTTGTTTTTATCGGCTTCTCTGGTTAAGGCTTTTTCAGGAATGGTGGTGGCTGCAGAAACAAGGTTACGTAAAATCTGAATATCTACCGGTTTGGAAACAAAATCAAAAGCACCAGCCTTTAAAGCTTTTACGGCTGATTCCATATTGCCATGCGCGGTTATAACGGCAATGGGTAAGTCATTAAAATTTATCTGAACATGCTTTACCAGTTCAATACCGTTACCATCAGGCAGGCGCATATCGGTCAGGCATAAATCAAAGTGCTCGGTGTCAAGCAGTAATTTTGCATCAGTGAGGTTGAGTGCAGATTGAGACGCAATGCCCATGCGCATCAGGGTGATTTTAATGAGTTCGCAAATATCTGCCTCATCATCAACAATGAGTACTTTTTTTGCGGTCATAAATAATCCCTGAGTTTATTCATTATTATTAAAAAGATAGTTACGCTTGTGGCTGTTGAAAATATATTCTGAAACAGGTGCCACCTGTGGCTGGCGAAATATGGCGTATTTTAGCACGGTTAGTTTCCAGTACCTCCTTGGTGATGTATAAACCCAGGCCGGTACCTTCAGGACTGGTGGTAAAAAAAGGATCAAAAATAAGTTCCTGGGTTTCTTTGTCAATACCGGGACCGTTATCAAAGATGTCAATATAGGGTTGCCTGCTATTGTCATCGATTTTTCCCTGAATAGTAATCATAATAGCAGAATGTTCAATTTTTGAATGATTAATGGCATTACAGCATAAATTCCACATAACCTGATGTAACTGGTTTGAATCAAATAATATATCAATGTTTTCTGGATAAATATTTATTTGTATTTGCACTGGCTGTAAATTATGCGTAGCAATACATTCTTCTCTGAATTGAATTAACCATTGATAAAGATTGATTGCTTCAGGTGTACCGCGTTGCTGTCTTGATAGTTGTAATACATTTTCAACAATGCCGTTGAGGCGTTTTGTCTGCGTATTGATGATGCTGGTTAATTGTTTATCAGAGTTGTCGGTTGATGTTTCACCGAGCAACTGTCCAGCATGGTTGATTGCTGCCAGAGGGTTACGAATTTCATGGGCAATGCTAGCGGTCAGGCGGCCAAGTGATGCCAGCTTTACCTGCTGGAAACGTTCTGCCAGCTTTGTGGCATCTTCAAGAAAAATTAAGGTACGTCCCTGGTGTTTATCATCAGGATTACTGGTTTGGTCGATATGACTAAAACCCGGTTGTAAATCAGGCAGGCCCTGTGCCTGCTGAATAGGTTTCTGGTTCTGAACGGTACTATTTTTCCACTCGAGGAAGCAGTTGTATAGATCGCTGGCAGCGTCTTTTAAATTTGTTTGTGAATCTATTACAATATTACCCAGAAGTTCTAAAGCAGCATTATTTGCCATTAAAATCAGGCCATCATTTTTTATGACAAGAATACCGGTACGCATGCTCCTGATAATGCGTTCATTCATCTGCACAATGGTTTCCAGTTCTACGCTGGTATCTTCTGCTAATTTTTCTGATTCCTTAATCCGTTTTGCGGTATAAATGGTCAAAAAGGTAGAAATAAAAACTAATATTCCCAGCAAGCCGGCCTGGGTAAATGCTGGAGGATGATCGGTATAAACAAGTTGTGAATAGATCTGCTCAGCAATAATGGCCAGCGTAGCAATTGCTGCAAACAGGATAGCAAGCTGTTTTTGTAAAAATAAGCTGCTCATTGATATGCTGATAATAAGCAGCATGCCGAGGCCGGTTCGAATGCCACCGGTGGCGTGCATTAATACAATAATGCAGAGTATATCAACCAGCGTGTGAATAATTACCTGTGTTTCCAGTTTCGGTGTTTGGCGATGAAGGCCGGTGAAGAAAAACAAACTGGTAGCCAGGTAAAGTATAGAGGTAGTAATAAAAAGTTCACCATTTGAATATTTACTGGTAATTAGTAGATGAAACCAGCCGTTTAAATAAATGGTGATGAAAAACAGAGCCATTGAAACACGAAAATAATTAAACAGACGTAATCGATACCAGGTATCGACTATGTTTTGATGGAGGCTGTTATTTGGATTGACTGTTTGCTTGTTAGGCATTGTTTTTGTTATGACTTATTTTTTGGTTTGCATAGCATGAGTATAGCTGTTAATGCCTGAGTGGTAGTGTAGACATGTTTTTTTGATGGTTGATAGTTTTAGTGCAGGGTTGAAACGTGCCCAGCCTGTACTAAAGCAGAGCTTACCCGGTATTATTTTTTTCGTCTTTTCCTGTTAAGAATAAATGCCAGACTGGCAATGATGATAATAAAAACAGCAATAATTACTATTATTCGTAGCATGTTAACATCTCATATTTGAATAAATCTTTTTAAATACATAGTTGTAATCATGAGCAAGATCAAAACTGTCGAGTCAGCTGGTATGAAACCTTCAGCACCACTAAAGATTGTAATGGTACAGGATGTTTTCCAGGTAGGTGATATCAAGTGTAATGCCGATAAGATAATTGATGCGGCAATTAAAGCGAGTCAGCAGGGTGCTGACCTGGTTGTGTTTCCTGAACTTGCATTAGTAGGGTATCCGCCGGAAGATTTATTATATCGCCAGGGGTTCCTTCGGCAAACAAAACAGGAAAGTTTGCGAATTCAGCAAAGTTTAAAAGAAAGTATCGGTGATACCGGTGTGGTGTTTGGTTTGCCATACGAGCATGCAGGCAATCTTTATAATGCAGCCATATACCTGCTTAATGGTTTGCTTAGACAATTTTGTTTTAAGCAGTCTTTACCTAATTACTCGGTGTTTGATGAAGTACGATATTTTGTTGCCGGTTCTGAAGCTACGGTTATCGATGTAAAAGGGCACAAAATAGGCCTGTTGATTTGCGAGGATGTGTGGCAATCGGCGATTGTAAAACAGTCAAAAAACAACGGTGCACAGGCAATTATTGTGTTAAATGCTTCACCTTTTCATATGGATAAACATGCTGAACGTGTTGCGATATTGCAAAATCATGCATCGCAGTTTGATATTCCAATTATGTATCTCAATATGACGGGAGGCCAGGATGAGCTGGTGTTTGACGGTGATTCGCTGGCGGTGAATCGGCAGGCGGAACTGATAGTGCGGGCAAAGTTATTTGAAGGCGATACAGTAAGTCTAATTTTTGATGGCAAAGATATTGTTTCACAGCAACCGTTACAGCCAGCAGAATCCAGAGATGCGATGGTATATAAAGCATTGGTGACAGGGGTACGGGATTTTGTACGTCAAAATGGTTTTACTGGCGTGGTTATCGGATTATCCGGTGGTGTCGATTCGGCGCTGACACTGGTGATTGCAGTTGATGCACTGGGTGCAGAAAATGTTGAAGCGGTGATGATGCCTTCTCGTTATACGGCAGACATAAGCCTGCAGGATGCACAGGCGGAAGCTGAGCTACTCGGTATAAAATATGATGTCCTCACCATTGAGAATGTGTTCAACAGTTTTTTGACAACACTGGCACCGGTATTTGAAGGTGCTGCAGCCGATATCACAGAAGAAAATATTCAGGCACGCTGTCGAGGTGTGCTGCTGATGGCTATTTCAAATAAAAAAGGAAGTATGGTTTTAACGACCGGCAATAAAAGTGAAATGGCGGTGGGTTATGCCACTTTATATGGTGACATGTGCGGTGGTTTTGCGCCGATTAAAGATGTCTGCAAAACCCTGGTATATCAATTATGCCGCTATCGAAACAGTGTCTCGCCGGCGATTCCTGAACGGGTATTAACACGGCCACCCACTGCCGAACTCAGAGAAGACCAGTGTGATCAGGACTCATTGCCTGATTATGCGGTGTTAGACCGTATCCTGGAGTTATCAGTCGAGCAGGATAAACCGATAGATGAGATTGTGGCGCAGGGTATAGACCGTGAAGATGTATTACAGGTAGTTACTCTGGTGCAACGCAATGAACATAAACGCCGGCAATCCGCACCGGGCATCCGCATTACACGTCGGGCCTTTGGCCGCGATCGGCGATATCCGATTACGTCGGGTTATCGCCGAAAATAACTTGAAAAATTAAAAGCTTTTTACCGCCGAGGCGCTGAGACACAGAGGAAAACTTTTTTTGTATACTGCGCAGCAGGCGCAGTATACAAAAAAATCTCGGCGTCTCTGCGCCTCGGCGGTAATATTTGTTATTTTTTAAGTTTATAATGATGAAGGTGGTTTTTTGCCGTATTTATTCGGATCGATCGTGGTAGCGATATCTGAAAAATCATTGTAATCAATGATGCGCTGGGTATCGGCGGCAAGATCAGCAAGTTCCAGTTTCTGGTAAGACAGCAACATTATTTCAAGTGCACGTTTTGTCCATATCGTATTCGGGAAGCGTTCAATTACCGCTTTGGCACGTTTGGCAGAGGACAGCCATGATTTGCGTTCTATATAAAATTCAGCCACAAGAATTTCTTTTTTAGCCAGTTGGTTGCGTAAATAGATCATGCGCTGGTGGGCATCACCGGCATATTGACTGTTTGGGAAACGTCGTACCAGTGTCGAAAAGTCCTGGAATGCCTGCTCCAGTACGGCGGGATCATGTTGTGAAGGTTCGCGTGGAAACCAGGCATCGAGTAATCCCTGGCCGCGGTTGAAATTAATCAGGCCTTTTAAGTAGTAAACATAATCCATGTGCGGGTCACGCGGGTGCAGGCGAGCAAAGCGTTCCACCGCACTGGTGGCCTGATCAAGTTCTTCAAATTTATAATAGGCGTAGGCTATTTCCAGTTGCGCCTGTTTAGCATAAGGGTCAAAAGGGTAGCGTGCTTCCAGTGATTCCAGATGTTTTACCGCGGTCTGAAATTCTGCTGCATCAATTGATGATTGCGCTTCCTGGTAAAGCTCTTGTGCAGAGAAACCCGCGGTTTCATCTTTGTCAGCACCGGCGCAGGCGAATAGAATGGTGGAGATACATATAAGGAATAGTGGTCGCATTAAGGATTTCACGTTAGAAATTCAGGGATTCTTAGAGTAATAAACAATATTTCGTTAGAATGATACATTATGAGAGCTTTGCACGGTGTAGAATTTTCGTTATGGTAAGGCAAAAATCGTCGAAAAAGCGCAGTTTACACGTAGTTTACCGCTTTGCGGCCCCGCATTTTGAGACTGTTTTTAACGCAGCCATAGCGGAAAAGATGCTTCCTGCAAAGCACTCATTATAACGAAATTCACCTTGATAGAGTACCAGGGCACATGTCTGAAGCACCAATAATTAAAATATTAAACGAAGACGATGCGGGTAAACGTCTGGATGTGGTGCTTGCCACGCTTTTTCCTGAATATTCGCGAAGTCGCCTGAAAATCTGGATAGAGCAGGGGCAGGTGCTAGTAAACGGCAAAACCGCAAAACCGAAAACCCGGATATCCGGTGACGAGGAGTTGCAACTATCTGTGCAAAGCATCGAATCTGAGCAGAAATGTGTTGCCGAAGATATTCCAATAGACCTGATTTACCAGGATGAGGATATCATAGTTGTCAATAAACCAGCAGGTTTAGTGGTGCATACTGCAGCCGGACATTATTCCGGTACCCTGCAAAATGCGCTGTTGCATTTTGATCAGGCGCTTAACCTTATTCCGCGAGCCGGCATCGTACATCGGCTGGATAAAGATACCACCGGTTTAATGGTGGTTGCGCGTAATCTGAGCGCACATAAACACCTGGTTGATCAAATTCAGCAACATGAGGTTATTCGACAATACCAGGCAGTGGTGTATGGTGTAATGACCGGTGGCGGGCTGGTGGATAAGCCGATTGGTCGGCATCCACGAGATCGCATCAAAATGGCGGTTAGAGAGAATGGCCGTGAAGCGATTACTCATTATCGTTTATTGCAGCGCTTTCGCGAGCACAGTCATATTAAAGTGCAACTGGAAACCGGACGAACACACCAGATACGGGTGCACATGAGTTATTTGCGCCATGCAATCGTGGGTGACCCGGTTTACGCCGGACGCCATCGTAATCCTGCGGGTGCTTCAGCTGAACTGTTAAATTATTTACAACATTTTAAACGTCAGGCGCTGCACGCCTGGAAATTAAATTTTGCCCATCCTGGCCATGGTGAAGAAGTTTCATTTGAAGCACCGTTGCCGGAAGATATGCAGCAATTAATTACCTTATTACAGACAGACCTCCATGATCATGAATAAATCGTCAGGAACGATTTATCACGCAAGCCCCGAAGGGGTGAGTATCAGGGAAGATACGAATAATAAATCGTCAGGAACGATTTATCACGGAAGCACCGTTTACGGAACGCAAAGGACGGAATTATCACGAAGCCCCGAAGGGGTGAGTATCAGGGAAGATACGAATAATAAATCGTCAGGAACGAGTAGTGGTGCATGGAAGCACCGTTTACGAACCAAAGGATGGAATTATCACGCAAGCCCCGAAGGCTTCTACAGGGATGTAGATGGTAGGGCAACGCAGGAGCAGTTGCCGAGGTGAGTATCAGGGATGATACGAATAATAAATCGTCATACCTCGCAGCAAGCTGGCCAGATGACGGTTTTGCAAAACCGCACAATGTACAGGCGTTTACTACGCTAAGAAAAGGCGGTGTGAGCACTGGCGATTTTAGTGAATTTAATCTTGCTACGCATGTAGGTGACAATTTACAGACGGTTAAAACCAACCGTGAGAAGCTGCGTACAGAACTGGCCTTACCTTCAGAGCCTGTCTGGCTGGAGCAGGTGCACAGTAATAAAGTAATAAACGTTGATCAAATAGACGGTGATAAAACGGCACGAACAGGTGAAATACAGGCGGATGCCAGTGTCTCTGCCAGAAAGGGAGCGGTCTGTGTAGTGATGACAGCAGATTGTTTGCCGGTTTTTTTCTGCAACCAAAAAGGCACCGAAGTTGCGGTGGCGCATGCCGGGTGGCGTGGTTTACATGCGGGTATTATCAGTAATACGATAAAGGCAATGCATTCTTCCACCGATGAAATATTAGTGAGCCTGGGCCCTGCTATCGGGCCACAGGTATTCGAGGTGGGCGATGACGTTTTTCATGCCTTTGTTACGAAAAACAGCTTGAATAATTCAGCCTTTGTGGCGACCACAAAAGGACATTATCTTTGCGACATTTATCAATTAGCACGTATTGAATTGCACACACTGGGGATTAGAAAAATCGCTGGTGGTGATTATTGTACTTATCGAGATAAGCAGCAATTTTACTCTTTTCGCCGCCAGCAAAAAACTGGCCGAATGGCGAGTTTGATCTGGCTTGAGTAAGTTCATAAGGTGTTATTTTAGCGGTATACTTCCCTGTAAATTTCTTTAAATCAAAGTCTTATAAATGATTGAATTCAATAACAACATCATTCGCAGTATTAAATAGAACCTGTGCTATAACAATATGATGTTGGCACTGATTCCGAATCTCAGCTCTTGATCTTAGAGCCCTAATTGCGCCTAAATTTGTAATTTTCAAGAATAGCTAAAGGCTTTTTGTAATGGCGTTTTTCAGCCGACCTGTATTTTATAGTTTGATTTTATCGAAAATTAAACTCTGTTGATCAAAATACCATTTATTACCATTATAAAAACGCCTCACCTGCTACGCTTGAACCTGTTCGTCAAGATATTTTGAGTCATTTGAAGAAATAGAGGGTTATTATGAACAACTTGTTAACCAGTATTATTCTGGCGGCAACGGTCGCCGTCTCTTTTAGCGCATATGCAAGAGATGTTTCAGTAAAAATTACAAAAGATAAAAGTTACAGCACTGTTATTACTAATGGTCAATTAACAAAAATTTCGCGCATTCAGGATACATCACATGTTATCTCCGCTTCATTTTCAAAAACATCACGCCCGTGTCCGCCATTTTGTATTAATCCACTCAGTATTGATGATCGTGTAAAGACAGTCGCCGAACTGGAAGTGATTGAGTTTATGGAAACCACAATGTATCGAAGCGAAGGTGTAATTGTTGATGCACGCACCCCAAGCTGGTATCAGACAGGTACCATTCCGGGTTCGATAAATATTCCATTTACAAGCTTTGAAAAAGACCCTGGTAGTGTTGAGCTGGCTGAATTGTTTGAATCTTTAGGTGCTGTACAACGCGACGAGGTAAATCCTATATTGCTTATGGTTGAAAGCACAGGATTATTAGGCGGTAATCAAAAAACCGAAAAATGGGATTTTTCTGATGCAAAAGAATTATTACTCTGGTGTAATGGGCCATGGTGTGGCCAGTCACCACGTGCCATTCGGGCTTTATTACAGGCAGGTTATCCAGCAGAAAAGCTTTATTATTATCGCGGTGGTATGCAAATGTGGCGATCACTTGGTTTAACAACTGTCCAGCCAAAAGACACAAATGTTGCCAGTAAATAGTATTTCTTAATAGCTGTTAGCACCATTAAACGTTTCGATAGAACGATTCAAATAAGCCGCTTTAAGCCACTGCTGTCCCATTAATAATATCTAGAGACATGGATCGGAGGTACCTTGCTGAGACCGTCAGCCGCAGGGAAGCGGATGCCGAGCCCCCATGGATGGGTCTACGGCGTGTCTCAGCAAGGTACCTCCGGTTCATGCCTCTCATATTTATGAGACGGCAGTGGCTTAAAGCGGCTTATTTGATGTACATCAATAAAGTACGATACAGCGTAGCTGTTCAGTAGTAAAAGCTTGAAAGTGCTGTTTATGTCCTCATATTTTCACCAGCAGTCCATATTACGGGCAATTCATATTCAGCGTGTATTTGTGCTGAACATTAAAGAGCAAAAATTATGAGAACAGACAAATTAACAACACGATTTCAAACAGCGCTATCCGATGCGCAGTCATTAGCTGTCGGAAGAGATAATCAGTTCATTGAAGCAGCACACGTGTTACTGGCCTTGCTGGAGCAAGATTCCAGTACGGTTAACCAGGTACTGGCAAGCACAGGTGTCAGTGTTAATGCCCTGAAAACAAAACTTGGCGAAACCCTTGACAGGCTGCCTCAGGTGCAGGGGCATCAGGGTGATGTGCAGTTATCCAATGAACTTATTCGATTATTAAACCAGGCCGATAAATTGTCGCAACAGCGAAATGATCAGTTTATATCCAGTGAACTGTTTTTGCTTGCACTGGTGGATGCAAAGTCAGCGGTCAGTGAAATATTGAAAGCTGCCGGTGCTGATAAAAACCAGATAGAAAAGGCGATCGATAATGTACGCGGTGGTGAAACCGTTGATGATGCCAATGCAGAAGAAAATCGTCAGGCACTGGAAAAATATACCATCGATTTGAGTGAACGTGCAGCACAGGGAAAACTCGACCCCGTTATTGGGCGTGATGAAGAAATTCGTCGTACCATACAGGTATTGCAGCGTCGCACAAAAAATAATCCTGTATTAATTGGTGAACCCGGCGTGGGTAAAACTGCCATTATTGAAGGCCTGGCGCAACGCATATTAAACGGTGAAGTGCCTGAAGGTTTGAAAAGCAAACGCATTCTGTCACTGGATATGGGTACTTTGATCGCTGGTGCAAAATTTCGTGGTGAATTTGAAGAGCGCTTAAAGGCAGTGTTAAAAGACCTGTCTCATCAGGAAGGCCAGGTAATTTTGTTTATTGATGAATTGCACACCATGGTCGGTGCCGGAAAAGCCGAAGGCGCCATGGATGCCGGTAATATGTTAAAACCTGCACTGGCTCGTGGTGAATTACACTGCGTGGGTGCAACCACTTTGGACGAGTATCGTCAGTACATAGAAAAAGATGCGGCACTTGAACGTCGTTTTCAAAAAGTGCAGGTTGATGAGCCAAGCGTTGAAGATACGGTGGCAATTTTGCGTGGTTTAAAAGAGCGTTATGAAATACATCATAAAGTCGACATTACAGATCCTGCAATTGTTGCCGCGGCCACCTTGTCGCATCGTTACATCAGTGACCGTCAGTTGCCGGACAAAGCTATCGATTTAATCGATGAAGCGGCCAGTCGTATTCGTATGGAAATTGATTCTAAACCGGAAGTGATGGATCGTCTCGACAGACGTATCGTGCAATTAAAAATTGAACGTGAAGCACTGAAAAAAGATACAGACAAAGCAACCAAAAAACGTCTGGAAAATCTGCAACAGGAACTGGAGCAACTGGAAAAGGAATACAGCGATTATGAAGAACAATGGACCGCTGAGAAGCTGGTTGTTCAGGGTTCGTCTAAATTAAAAGAAGAGCTTGAAGCAGCAAAATTAGAATTAGAAGTTGCGCATCGTGCAGGAGATCTTGCCCGGATGTCGGAGTTACAGTACGGTTTAATACCAGAACTGGAATCTCAAATTGCGCAGGTGGCTGAAGCAGAACTGGGGCGTGACCATAAATCACAGTTGCTGCGTAATAAAGTGACCAGTGATGAAGTGGCAGAAATTGTAGCCAGATGGACAGGAATTCCGGTAAGTAAAATGCTCGAAGGTGAGCAGGAAAAATTGTTGCGTATGGAAGAAGAAATTGGCGCACAAGTTGTCGGTCAGCAGGAAGCGGTGGCGGCGGTTGCCAATGCAATTCGTCGCTCACGTGCCGGATTATCTGATCCCAGTAAACCCAATGGTTCGTTTATGTTCTTCGGTCCTACCGGTGTCGGTAAAACCGAGCTGACCAAAGCCCTGGCAAACTTTATGTTTGATAGCGAGGATGCCATGGTGCGGCTGGATATGTCGGAATATATGGAAAAACATTCAGTATCAAGATTGGTAGGGGCGCCTCCCGGTTATGTCGGTTATGAAGAAGGTGGTCATTTAACCGAAGCGATACGGCGCAAACCTTATTCTGTTATTCTGCTGGACGAAATTGAAAAAGCGCACCCTGATGTATTTAATATTTTACTGCAGGTGCTGGATGATGGTCGCTTGACAGACAGCCAGGGACGGACTGTTGATTTCAGAAACACAGTTATCATCATGACGTCAAACCTGGGGTCGCAACAAATTCAGGAAATGGCATCCGCTAATGATTATGAGGCCATGAAGCAGGTAGTAATGGAAATTGTGTCACAGCATTTCAGGCCTGAATTTATTAACCGTGTTGATGAGACCGTAGTCTTTCATCCGCTGGCAAAAGAACAGATTCGAGAAATTGCGAAAATTCAGCTGCAACAACTGGCAGCACGTTTACATGATAAGGATTTCACTATGCAGATTTCAGATGAAGCGATTGATATATTGGGTGAAGCAGGTTTTGATCCGGTATACGGTGCACGACCTTTAAAACGGGCGATCCAGCAGTACCTGGAAAATCCGCTAGCGCAAATGCTGCTTAAAGGTGAATATATGCCGGGTGATGTGATAAACATTACGGCAAATGAATCTGAATTGGAGTTTGTGCCAGTTGAGAGGATTCAGCAAGCGGTGTAAAAGCTATAAAAGCTATTTAGTCCGCTAATAACGCAAAAAACTTAATTACTAACAGTACTCATGAACAGGATACCCTTTATTCAAGACGCGCCGTGAATATGTCCATATAGGCTCGACAGCTGCATCCCTGCAGCTGACGGTCTTGAATAAAGGGTATCCTGTTCAGCTGACTCAGTAATATATTAATATTGTTGCAGGCTGGCTATGAACAATTTGCCTACCCTGCAAGGGCTTGCCGAAAAAATATTTTTACTTACGTCTTTTACTACGCGCCTCCTGCGCTACGTCCTTCGGATCGTACTAGCGTACGTTCAAAATGCCCCCGGCATTTTAGTGTGATATTCACGGACTACGTTTTTGCTTTAATATCCTGTCGGCTCGCTACGGCGCAATTTACTACTTACTATCACTGCCGGCTTTAGCCAGTAAGGCGTCCATTTGCCGGTTGCTGAGTAAGCGTTTGAGAAAGCCAAATAAATAGGTAGGCAAGGTAACGTAATAACGTGGTTTAGGTTTATTTGATTCCAGTGCGTAAATCACACGCTTAAGTACCGCTTCCGGTGGCAGGGTAAAAGGCACCGCCGGTCCTTTTTTATTGAGTCGTGCTAATACACCCAGATACTTTTCACGATGTATGCTGTTTTCGATATCAATATGCTGCTGCATGGCTTTCACCGCATTGGCACGGAACTGGCTGGTAATCGGCCCCGGTTCAATCAGGCTAATAAATATATTGCTACCTTTAAGTTCAAGGCGCAGGGTATCGCTTAAACCTTCTATAGCATATTTACTGGCGTTATAGGCACCGCGAAAGGGCATGGAAACAAAACCTAAAACTGAGCTATTTTGAATAATGCGGCCAAATCCCTGTTTTCTCATCAGAGGAATAACCAGGTTGGTGAGTTCTAACCAGCCAAAGACATTGGTCTCAAATTGAACTTTCAGGTTTTCCCGACTCAGGTCTTCGACCGCACCGGGTAAACTAAATGCGCCATTATTAAATAACGCATACAGGTTGCCATCGGTAAGCTGGATCACCCGTTTGAATGCTTTTTGTATTGAGTCACTGCTAGATAAGTCCAGTTGCAGGCTTTCAAAACCCTCGTTCACCAGTTGCTCGACACTTTCTTTTCTCCTGGCCGTAGCAATGACATGATAACCACGCTGTTTTAAACCTTTGGCAACGCAATAACCGATGCCAGTTGAACAACCTGTTATTAATACCGTCTTTTGTATGTTAGCGTTATTTTTTAGTGTTTGACTCATGATGTAAGTTTAAGGCAATACCTGTTCTCTATGTGGGTGTTGCTGTGTCTATGCTTCGGCATATATAATCACGTGCTTATATTTTTGTGGTTACCCTGGTGAGTTGATTATGCCGTTTTATGAATATCAGTGCACAAAATGCGGGCACGAAGAGGAAGTTTTGCAGAAGATTAGTGAGAAACCGCTAAGAAAATGCGCTGCCTGTGGTAAATCGACGATGAAAAAGAAAGTGTCAGCGGCGGCTTTTCGTTTGAAAGGCGGTGGTTGGTATGAAACGGATTTCAAATCTGGCGGTAAGAAAAATGTCACAGGGGATGCCAAAACTGAGAAAAAGGCCGGAGAAAAGACTGGAGATACTAAAAAAACAGCGGACAAAATATCCTCCGGTGACTCAACTAAAAGTAAAAAGGTTAAATAAAAGTTATATGTTACAGGCCAGGCAGGCCCAACTTCAGACTTACAACTTATAACTATCCCCCAAATACGGTAAAATCAATCGTTTAACTAACTGAAACGGTATGTTCACTCATACTCATTTCACTCAACATAACTGGATTAACACATGCGCAGTCATTATTGCGGAGCAGTAACCGAAGAATTACTCGATCAGGAGGTCACCCTGTGTGGCTGGGTCAATCGTCGCCGAGATCATGGCGGTGTTATTTTTATTGATTTACGCGACCGTGAAGGCCTGGTGCAAGTTGTGTTTGATCCTGACCGTGCTGAAATCTTTGAGATAGCCGAGCGTGTACGTAATGAATATGTTTTACGTATCACCGGTCGCGTACGTTCACGTCCTGAAGGCACAATAAACCCTGAACTTACCTCGGGTAAAATTGAAATTCTGGGTCTGGATCTGCAGGTGCTGAATGCGGCTGAAACACCGCCTTTTCAGTTAGACGATATTGGTGTGCATGAAGATCTGCGTTTGCAGTACCGTTATATCGATCTGCGCCGTGATGAAATGAAAGAACGCATGCGTATGCGTAGCCAGGTTACGTCTTACATTCGTAATCATCTGGAGGAAAATGGCTACTGGGATATCGAGACACCCATGTTGACCAAAGCCACGCCCGAAGGTGCACGTGACTATTTAGTGCCATCTCGTACCTATCCGGGCAAATTTTTTGCATTGCCGCAATCTCCTCAGTTGTTTAAGCAATTATTGATGATGTCGGGCATGGACCGTTATTACCAGATTGTTCGTTGTTTCCGCGATGAGGATTTGCGCGCCGATCGCCAGCCGGAATTTACCCAGATAGACATTGAAACTACCTTCATGGATGAAAATGCCGTGATGGAATCGATGGAAGAGATGATTCGTGGCCTGTTTAAATCAGTTCTTGACGTCGACCTGCCAAACCCGTTTCCACGTATGGATCATAGTGAAGCCATGTTGCGTTATGGCTCGGATAAGCCGGATTTGCGTATCCCGCTGGAATTAGTTGACCTGGCCGATGTCATGAAAGATGTTGAATTTAAAGTTTTCTCCGGTCCGGCAAATGATCCTGATGGTCGTATCGTTGTGTTGCGGGCACCTGGTGGTGCTGAACTGTCGCGCAAACAAATTGATCAATATACAGAATATGTCGGTCGTTACGGCGCTAAAGGCCTGGCGTGGATTAAAGTAAATGATGTCGCTGGCGGCCGTGACGGTTTGCAGTCTCCTATTGTGAAGTTTCTGCCAGATGATGTACTCACCGCCATTATTGAGAAAACCGATACACAGTCAGGTGATATCCTGTTTTTTGGCGCTGGCGATACCAATGTTGTGAATGAATCTATTGGTGCGTTACGTGTCAAACTAGGTAATGATCTAGATATGGTTGATGATTCGTGGCAGCCATTATTTGTTGTTAATTTCCCTATGTTTGAGAAAAACAGCGAAGGCAACTGGACGGCTCTGCATCATCCGTTCACCGCGCCTTCATTTGATTCTGCGGAAGCATTAAAGGCAGACCCCGGTGATGCGCTGTCACGCGCTTATGACATGGTGCTTAATGGCACCGAATTAGGTGGCGGTTCAGAGCGTATTTATAAGATGGATATGCAAAAAGCCGTGTTTGAAATCCTGGGTATCTCAGAAGAAGAGGCGGAAGAAAAATTCGGCTTCCTGCTAACAGCGCTTAAATATGGCTGTCCGCCACATGCGGGTCTGGCCTTTGGTCTGGATCGACTGGTCATGTTAATGTCGGGTGCAAACACGATTCGTGATGTAATGGCATTTCCTAAAACACAATCGGCAGCATGTCTATTAACCTCGGCACCTGCTAAGGTTTCTACAAAACAATTGCGTGAGCTAAACCTTAAATTACGCAAAGTGGAGTCGGAGGTAGAAGCGGAGGTATAATCTAAAGGGATGTTTTTTTGATTTTTTGGCTTAATTTTCAGGTTCTGATCTTATGAGTGCAGCGATACAACCATATACTTTGCTCGATGACGAGGACTGCGAATTACGCATCCTTGCTGCCCGTGAAAAATTAGGCGAGCGCCTGGTAATACTGGGCCACCACTACCAGCGTGACGAAGTTTTCAGGCACGCAGATTTCACCGGTGACTCCTTGAAATTATCGCGTCAGGCGGCAGCATCAAAAGCCGACTACATTGTTTTTTGTGGTGTGCATTTTATGGCGGAGGTGGCTGATATCCTGTCTCGTCCTGAGCAGGTTTCGATTTTGCCCGATATGTCGGCAGGGTGTTCCATGGCAGATATGGCCGACTTACAAAATGTCGAACGCGCCTGGCGGGAACTGTCTGAGGTACTGGATCCTGAGCAGAGCATTACCCCGGTCACCTATATCAATTCGGCAGCAGATTTAAAAGGCTTCTGTGGCGAACATGGCGGCATCGTCTGTACCTCAACCAATGCCAGGCATGTGCTTGAGTGGAGTTTCCAGCAGCGCGAAAAAGTCCTGTTTTTCCCCGATCAGCACCTGGGTAGAAACACTGGCTACACCATGGGTATCCCGCTTGATGAAATGGTGGTGTGGGATTACGATAAACCTCTCGGCGGATTAACCATAGAGCAAATTCAACAAGCCAAAATCATATTATGGAAAGGTTTTTGCTCAGTGCATCAAATGTTTCAGCCGGAGCAGATTGATAACTTCAAGCAAAAATACCCTGAAACAAAAATAATTTCACACCCGGAAAGTCCATTTGAAGTTTGCCAGAAATCTGATTATATTGGCTCAACAGAATACATAATTAATACCATTGCCAACGCTGAAAAAAATACACGCTGGCTGGTCGCCACCGAATTAAATCTGGTTAATCGACTGCATGAACAGTTTAAACATGAAGGCAAAAATGTCCATTTTATGTCACCAAACGTGTGCATGTGTTCCACTATGTTTCGTATCGATCCGCAACATTTGGCCTGGGTACTGGAAAATCTGGTTGATGGTTTTGTGGTCAATCAAATCAGTGTGCCTGTCGATGTCGCCAAACAGGCAAAACTGGCACTTGATCGCATGCTGGATGTTTCTCCCTAATACTCAATCTTCTATTTGCAATGCGTGAAGCCGTCGTATTAGTGCATGGTTTGTGGAGTGTCGCAGGGGTAGATCTGCTACCACTTCGTAAGCGCCTGACTAAAGCGGGTTATGAGTGTCATATGTTTAATTATCATGTCTGGGGTAAACCACCAGCAGATATTGCCGTCAAGCTTAACGAATTTATTGAAAAAATTGATGTTCCTTTAGTACATGTTGTGGCACACAGTTTTGGTGGTATTGTGACATTGCATTTATTTGACCAGTTCCCCTTTAGCACAAAGGGACGAGTGTTGTTACTAGCATCACCAGTGAATGGTAGTGCAGTGGGGAAGCGCATCAATGCTCATCCAATGACACGATGGATGCTGGGTCAAAGCCATGTAAATGGCCTCTCGGGTGATGTGCCCGAGTGGAAAGGCTGGCAGGATATTGGTGTTATTGCAGGCACTATCCCAATTGGTATGGGGCTGGTTACCGGTGGTCCACAGTTGCCTCATGATGGTACGGTTTCGGTTGAAGAAGCGCAGCTTAAAGGCGCGACAGATTCAATTATTGTGCGGGAGAGTCATTTGAGTATCTTGATGTCAGCTCAGGTTGCCGCTCAGGTGGTTATTTTTCTGCGCACGGGTAAGTTTGATCAGGAGACGGTCACGCCGCTATTTGATGCTGAGCCGGCGTAATTGATCTGCGTCATTCCGGCATGTTTTTGGCCGGAATCTATTTCTTATTACAATTGACCGACTTATTAAAATTTAACATGAGCCTATCGCCCTGACGGCAGGTTATTGTCTTTGCAGTGATCTGTTGTATGATATATACAGTTTACTTTTGTTCTGGCATTGCGGGTCTCGACCCGCAATGCCTAAATATAAGCAAGCCGTAAATGCGAATAAAACAAAATCCAGAAAAACATCAAACAAGCACCGGAAACCCTTAGCCGAAAGCCCATCACAGTGGTAGACTCCACGCAATCCGAATAATAATAAAGATACCTGAAAAGTACAAAAAAGCGGGAGCTCACCATGGCTGGACACAGTAAATTTGCGAATATCAAACATCGCAAAGCTGCCCAGGACAAAAAACGCGGTAAAATTTTCACCAAGTTAATCCGGGAAATTACTGTTGCTGCTCGTGGTGGTGGCGGTGGTGATGTCGCGACAAATCCACGCCTGCGTCTCGCAGTGGATAAAGCGCTTGCTGCCAACATGACCCGTGATACCATTGAGCGTGCGATTAAACGTGGTACCGGCGAAGGTGATGATACTAATTATGATGAAATCCGCTATGAAGGTTACGGCCCGGCAGGTACTGCTATCATGGTTGATTGCCTGACGGATAATCGTAACCGCACGGTGTCTGAGGTGCGTCATGCTTTTACTAAGGCCGGTGGTAACCTGGGTACTGACGGTTCTGTCGCATATATGTTCGTTCGCAGCGGTGAATTGAGGTATCCACAGGGCAGCGATGAAGATGCCATTTTGGATGCCGCACTGGAGGCGGGCGCTGAAGACGTAGCCACTAATGATGACGGCAGTATTGAAGTGATTACCAGTTTTGAAGACTTTATTTCGGTAAAAGATGCCATGATCGCAGCAGATTTTGAGCCGGAAGCGGCGGAAGTTGTTGAGAAGGCGGCTAACCTGATCGACGTTGGTCTGGATGACGCAGAAAAAATCATGCGCCTGATTGATACCCTGGAAGATCTTGATGATGTGCAGGATGTGCATACTAATGCTGATTTTTCAGATGAAGTAATGGAGCAGTTATCGTCTTAACAACCATAAAAAGTCGGGTGACAGAAAAAACACGTATCATAGGCATCGACCCCGGTTCACGATGTACCGGTTATGGGGTGATTGATAGCGATGGTTTGCGTCATTTGTATGTGACAAGTGGTTTTGTAAAAATTACCGGTGATGAGCTGCCCGACCGCCTGGGTATGATCTTTGCTGAAATCAGTAGCATTATAGAAAAATGGCGGCCACTGACCATGGGCATCGAACAGGTGTTTGTTAATAAGAACGTGGACTCCGCACTTAAGCTTGGACAGGCGCGGGGTGCGGCAATTTGTGCTGCTACCAATGCAAAACTGGATGTTGGAGAATACACCCCGCGTGCAATTAAAAAAGCTGTGGTCGGTAATGGCTCGGCAGATAAAGAGCAGATTCAACAGATGATGAAACTACTATTAAAGCTCGATTTTCAGCCGCAAAGCGATGAAGCTGATGGCCTGGCGATAGCACTATGCCACGCCAATCATATGCACATGAAAACGCTGGGTATTGCCAGCAAAGCACGTGGTGGGCGCTGGAGATAATGGCACGATGATAGGCCGATTACAGGGCACTATACTGGAAAAACAGCCGCCAATCATTGTGCTTGATGTGCATGGTGTCGGCTATGAGCTTGAAGCATCGATGTCGACGTTTTATCATTTACCCGAATGTGGCGAAAACATCATACTGCACACGCATTTAGTGGTGCGTGAAGATGCGCAGCTGCTATACGGTTTTTTTTCTCAGACAGAGCGCCAGATGTTTCGCAGCTTGATAAAAATAAGCGGTGTCGGGCCAAAGCTGGCGCTGACAATACTCTCTGGTATGAGCGCGGAAGATTTTACCCGTTGTATTCTGGAAGAGGACAGTAAAGCCTTAACTAAATTGCCGGGTGTTGGTAAAAAAACCGCTGAACGATTAGTGATTGAACTCAAAGATCGTCTGCAGAAAGATGATTTAATCAAACTGCCCGGTGCCACAGATGCAGCCAGGGAGTCAATAGAAAGGCAGGCTAATCCGGTGAACGATGCAGTCAGTGCGCTAATTTCTCTGGGTTATAAAGCCCAGCAGGCAAGCCAGATGGTTCGTAATCTCGACGTTGAAGATAAATCAACCGAAGAGATCATTCGTGCCGCATTGCATATGTCCACGGATGGACGGTAGTAGAACAATGCAGGAGCAATTGTCGAGGGACGTTAAGTGAGCGAGAACCCGGTATTATCGGCAAAAAGCGTAGACGGCGAAGTGGCTATCGACCGGGCGATTCGGCCGCAGTATTTAAAAGATTATCGAGGGCAGCCGGCAGTAACGGAACAGCTGGAAATTTTCATACCCGCTGCGAAGGCGCGCAAAGAGGCCCTGGACCACATATTGTTTTTTGGCCCACCGGGTTTGGGAAAAACCACACTGGCGCACATTGTTGCCAATGAAATGGGCGCATCACTGCATTCAACCTCGGGTCCGGTTTTAGAAAAACAGGGCGACCTTGCCGCATTGTTGACCAACCTTGAAGCACACGATGTTTTATTTATCGATGAAATTCATCGTTTAAGCCCGGTCGTCGAAGAGGTGTTATATCCGGCAATGGAGGATCACCAGCTGGACATCATGATAGGTGAAGGCCCGGCAGCGCGTTCCATTAAACTGGATTTGCCACCCTTTACCCTGGTCGGTGCAACCACGCGCGCGGGTTCGTTAACGTCGCCATTACGTGATCGTTTTGGCATCGTGTTACACCTTGATTTTTATGGATTAAATGATTTATGCCATATTGTGAAACGCTCTGCCGATATATTAAATGTGCAAATTGATGACGCCGGTGCTTTTGAGATTGCACGTAGAGCCAGGGGTACCCCGCGTATCGTCAACCGCCTGTTACGCCGGGTGCGCGATTATGCTGAAGTTAAAGCGGATGGCAGGGTGAATGAAGATATCGCCGCAAAAGCACTGGAATTATTAAAAGTGGACCCGCTGGGATTTGATATAATGGACAGACGTTTATTGCTCGCTATCATTGAAAAATTTAATGGTGGCCCTGTTGGGGTGGAAAATCTGGCGGCTGCAATCAGTGAAGAGCGTGACACCATAGAGGATGTGATTGAGCCTTATCTGATTCAGCAGGGCTATTTGATGCGCACACCAAGAGGGCGCATTGCTACTGCCAATGTTTACCAGCATTTTGGTTTAACTGCACCGGACAACCTGAGTAACGATCCAGCTGGTAATCCGGGTAGTAATCCAGGCGGTGAAACAGGCAAATCAATAAACAATACACTTGAGCAAGAGCAAGACCTGTTCACATAAACAGAGATAATTTAAAGATCACCTTTAGTACCGCATAAATAATAATAAAAAATAAATAATGAGTGTGAATAAAAATGTAGTACTGGGGGAATTTTCCTGGCCAGTTCGTGTCTATTACGAGGATACCGATTCTGGTGGTGTGGTTTATTACGCCAATTACCTGAAATTTATGGAACGTGCACGTACTGAGTTATTGCGCAGCATCGGTTTTGAACAGGATAAAATACAACAAGAGCTGGGAATACTATTTGCGGTGTTTAGTGCCAGTATTCAATATAAAAAACCAGCCAGATTTAATGACGAGTTAGACGTGATCACATCAATTACCTCTTTAGGTAAAGCCAGTATTACTTTTAAACAATCTATCTTTCTGAAGTCGACGTTTCATTCTCAGGTGAGACCTGCGACGCTTTTATCGACCGCGGAAATCAAAATTGCCTGTCTCAACGCAGAGAAATTTACCCCGCAAAGTGTACCTGCATCAATCATTAAAAAAATAAATAAGGAGTTTATTTGTGGAAGCTGAAATGTCGTTATTTTCGCTGGTAACGCGCGCAAGTTTTTTAGTACAGATAGTAATGATGATTCTGTTAAGTGCGTCGATACTTTCATGGGTCATTATTAGTCTGAAATATAAAGTATTAAAACTGGCGAAAGAAGAAGCTATTCGATTTGAAGATCAGTTCTGGTCAGGCATAAATTTATCTGATCTTTATCAGCAGGTTAAACGTAAAACGGAGGAGCGTCGCGGCATAGCGCGAATTTTTGAGATGGGTTTCGCTGAATATGTTCGCACTCATAAAAGTAAAACCAATACAGAAATGATGTTGGCCAGTGTGCAGCGCAGTATGAAAGTTGCGGTGGCGCGGGAAGAAGATTTTCTGGATTCACACCTGTCTTTACTGGCAACCATTGGTTCGATCAGCCCCTATATCGGATTGTTTGGCACCGTTTGGGGTATCATGCGCTCCTTTATTGCCCTTGGTGCGGTAGAGCATGCCAGTCTCGCTATGGTGGCGCCGGGTATCGCAGAAGCGCTCATCGCCACAGCAATGGGCTTGTTTGCAGCGATTCCTGCAGTTATTGCCTATAACCGTTATGCCGAACAGGTTGATCGTTTGTCGAGTACTTTTGAGAATTTTGCAGAAGAATTTGCAACCATTTTGCAACGCCAAAGCGATGCAGAGAATAAGGAATAATCGGACCTTAACCAATGAGTAAAAAACGTCGTGCGGTTTCTGAAATAAATGTGGTGCCATACATCGATGTTATGCTGGTACTACTGATCATCTTTATGATAACCGCACCGATTGTACAACAGGGTGTTGAGGTTGAATTACCAAAACTCAGCGCTAATTCTTTACCACCAGAGCAACAGGAACCGGTGATATTAACGGTGAGTAAAACGGGAGAATATTATTTAAATGTGGGTGATAATTTACAACAACCGGTAACAGATGATGTCGTGATCCAACGCGTAACACTGGTACTAAAACAAAAACCGCAAACACCTTTTTTGGTGCGTGGCGATAAAAATGTCGAATATGGCGCAGTGACAACAGCAATGGTATTACTGCAATCAGCCGGCGTGGAAAAAGTGGGGTTAATGACTGAACAGCCTTGACCTGGTTCTTAATAGAACCAGTCAGATGCTATGTGTGCTTGAGTCAATGAAAAGTTAATGAATTCATCCGGTATATTTTCTGAAATAAAAAAACATCCGAAGATCCTGGCGCTGGTTATACTGGTGCACCTTGTTCTGGCGATACTGTTAGGCTTGAATTTGAGTAGTGATGAGGCACCACCAATGCCAAAGGCACAAAAGCATAATATTATTGATGCGGTTGTTGTTGATGCAACAAAATATGATGAGCGGAAAAAACAGGAAAAACGGGCCGCGCAGAAAAAAATAGAAGACAAAAAAGCGGCTGAGGAGAAAAAACTGCTGGCAGCGCAGAAGAAAAAAGCCGCCCAAAAACGTTTAGAGGAAAAGCGCCTGGCGGAAAAGAAAAAAGCAGCTGAAAAAAAACGTCAGCAGGAAATAGAAAAGAAGAATCTTCTTTTGGCAAAGAATAAAGAGCAGGAGCGGCTGAAAAAAGAAAAGCTGGCTAAAGAAAAGAAAGCTAAAGAGCAGCTGGCCAAAGAAAAGATAGCCGAAGAAAAACGGGCTAAAGAAAAGCTTGCCAAAGAAAAACTGGAAAGGGAAAAACTGGAAGCGGAAAAAAAACGGCTAGCGGAAGAAAAGCGCAAAGTTGAAGAAGAGCGTTTACGCCGTGAGGCAGAAAAAGCAGAATTTGAGCGTGCTTTACTGGAAGAAGAAAGACGTGAAGAAGAAGCTAAAAAGCAGGCTGCTCGCGCAGCCAGATTGCAGACGCAGCGCCAGCAATATATGATGGATATTCAGCAAGACGTTGAAAATAACTGGTTGCGACCAGCGACTACCAGGGCAGGACAAAGTTGTGAGGTTATTGTGAAACAAACTATGTCCGGTGATGTTATTGATGTTCAACTGCAGGCCTGTACCAGTGATAATGCTTTTCAGCGCTCCGTTGAGCGTGCGGTGCGCAAAGCGTCACCATTACCACTGCCGCCTGACCCGGAATTGTTTGATAGAGAAATTTATTTTAAATTTAAGCCACGTTAGGCTGAAATTAGTTATTAGTTATTAGTTATTAGTTATTAGTTATTAGTTATAGTTATAAGTGTTAAGTTCAAAGTGTCATCTCGACCAGAGGGAGAGATCTTGTGCTACTACTATATAAGATCTCTCCCTCTGGTCGAGATGACAGTGGTGTTGAGTTTTCACCCTGTCGTGAAAAGTTCTTTAGTTATTAGTTGATAGAGAAAAGATTTACATGAAAAAAATAATAATTGCATTGTTCTGCCTGAGTTTTACTTCGCTTGCACAGGCAGTATTAAAAATTGATATTACTGAAGGTTTTGAAGGCGCGCTGCCGATTGCGGTTATTCCATTTCAGTGGAAGGGTGCTGCAAAAGTGGTTAACGGTGATGTCTCTAGCATTATCGTCTCTGACCTGGCGCGAAGTGGAAAGTTTTCACCGGTCGCGGAAAAAGATCTAATAGCGCGTCCGCAAAAACTGGCCGATGTCCACTATAAAACCTGGCGTATCGCAGGTATGGATCATATTGTTATCGGCAGCGTAACAGCGCAGGCGAATGGCAGCTACCAGGTTGAGTTTCGCCTGATTGATATATTAAAAGCCAGGCAGGTGCTGGGTTACTCTTTTTCGGCGACGAAAAAAACCTTGCGTGATGTTTCACACCAGATCAGCGATTACATTTTTACTCACATTACAGGATTGCCGGGCGCATTTGCTACCCGTATCGCTTACGTAACGTCTATACGCAATGAGGCAGGGTCGAGTTCAAGACTGCAGGTATCGGACACCGATGGTTATAATCCGCAAACTTTACTGGCTTCCGATCAGCCGATTATGTCGCCCGCATGGTCACCGGACGGCTCCGAACTGGCCTATGTTTCGTTTGAAAGTGGCCAGGCAGAAGTTTTTACCCATAATATACGCAGCGGTGCACGCAAGAGCCGGTCAAAATACCCCGGATTAAACGGTGCGCCGGCATGGTCGCCTGATGGTAAAAAACTGCTTCTGACCCTGTCAAAAGACGGTAACCCGGATATTTATATTTTAACACTGGCAAATAACAAGTTGCAGCGTGTGACTGACCACTGGTCTATTGATACCGAAGCCGTGTGGATGAAGGATGGCAAATCAATTATCTACACATCCAGCCGTACTGGTAAGCCGCAGTTATATAAGCAGTCACTGACAGGCAAATCAAATCCAGAGCGATTGACTTTTGAGGGCAGGTATAATGCCAGTGCCAGTCTATCTGCGGATGGTGAACATGTTGCATATGTGCATGGCGAAGGTAATACTTACCGGATTGCGGTTTTAGACCTGGATACAAAATCATCCAGAATTTTAACCGATGGCCCACTTGATGAGTCACCGGAATACGCACCCAATAACAGTATGATTCTGTTTGCATCACAGGAAAAAAGACAGGCCGTTCTAGCGGCGGTATCTGTCGATGGGCGCCAGAAACAGCGTCTTGCGTTTTCTGATGGTGAGGTACGGGAGCCGTCATGGGCCGCGGTTCGTTACTAGTGAATCTATACGCTATGACTTTAAATGAGAAAAAATATCCGAAAAAAATAACAATGAGGTTTTTTAGATGAAAAAATTATTATTTATATCAGTGCTGGCACTGCTGGTTACCGCCTGTGGTGACAGAATTAAGCCTGATGATACCATTGACGCAGATACGGGTGAATATACGGCAGATGACCTGGAAGCGGGTGGTGCTATAGCCGGCGGTATTGATGATGGAGCTGGTTTGGGAGCGACAGCGTTAGAAGGTGGCATGCTGGTGTCTTATGAAGAAAATGCAATAAATGACCCGAATAATGTACTGTCAGAAAAAATCGTTTACTTCGCTTTTGACAGTAATGCAGTTGGTGATGATTTTATCGAGCTGGTTAAACATCATGGTAGATACCTTTCATTTAACGCAAGTGCCAGTGTTCGACTGGAAGGACATGCGGACGAACGTGGCACACGCGAGTATAATGTTGCTTTGGCCGAGCAACGTGCACAGGCCGTTATGCAAATGATGTTATACGAAGGCGCGACAAATGATCAGATTTCCATTATCAGTTATGGTGAGGAAAAACCGGTTTCTTTCGGTCACGATGAAGAATCCATGGGTTTAAATCGTCGTGTGGAGATCGTTTATCAATAACATGCGATTGAATACAAACACTGAACAGGATTGAAATGAAATACAAGATAAAGAAAGCGGGATTTGTTGTCTGTGGACTGTTTATTGCAGGCAATGTTGTGGCTGCTGATAGCAGTCTCGCTAATCTGAGTGATCAGCAACGTATTGTAAGGCTGGAGCGTATGTTGAGCTCAGATGTTTTGCGTGAGCAGACACAAATCATCCAGTCTCTGCGTGAAGAAATTTCGTCATTGCGTGAACTGACTGAGCAGCAGGGATATGAACTTGAAAGCATGAAGCAGCGGCAGCGTAATTTATACCTGGATATGGATCGACGTATAAATAATGTTGAAGCAGGTGGCGGTAATAGCGGTGGAGTCGCCTCGCCAGTGCCACCGCCAGGTGCTTCATCATCTAAAGTTGCCATCCCCGTTGTTACTGCAGGCGATAAGGATGGTCAGGATGCTTACTCAAAAGCCTTTGCGTTATTAAAAGAAGGTCGCTATGAGCAGTCCATTCAGGCGTTTGAGAGTTTTAAAGCCAGCTATCCAGATAGCAAGTATGCCGATAATGCACAATACTGGTTAGGTGAGGCCAATTATGTATCCCGCGATTATAAAAAAGCCTTATCGGCGTTTCAACAGCTGGTTGCGCAGTACCCGGAGAGTTCGAAAAATTCGGGGGCGCGTCTGAAAATTGGTTACGTCTATTTTGAATTAAAGAACTGGTCAGCCGCTCGTGATGCCCTGCAACAGGTCATTACTTTATACCCTGATACTACGGTTGCTAAAAAAGCGAATGAGCGTTTGCAGCGCATGAAGCGTGAAGGGCACTAGTCGCGGCATTAGTAGCGGTAATGGTCATAAGCTGCAGCCATTTAGACAGGAATGACTGAACTTCAATCGGCAGCACAAACTCGCCTGAAAATTACCGAAATTTTTCACTCATTACAGGGTGAAGCGGCTAATGTTGGCCTGCCAACTGTTTTTATCCGGTTGACTGGTTGTCCCCTGCGTTGTGATTATTGCGATACAGCTTATGCCTTTAGCGGCGGCGAATGGATCGATATTGAGGCCATCATCAGTAATATCAAACAATATAATACCCCGCATATTACGGTTACCGGCGGTGAGCCACTGGCGCAAAAAAACTGCATAGAGCTGCTAAATCAATTATGCGATCTGAATTATGATGTGTCTTTAGAAACCAGTGGCGCTATTCTGGTTGACCAGGTTGATAAACGCGTGGTTAAAGTTCTTGATGTTAAAACACCCGCCTCAAAAGAAGACAGTAAAAACAAGTTTGAAAACTTTATGTTTTTAAATGCTAAAGACCAGGTTAAATTTGTTATCTGTGATGAAAACGATTATCGCTGGAGCAAGCAGCTTATTGATGAACATAAACTTGAAAGCAGGTGTGAGATCCTGTTTTCACCGAGCCATGACCAGCTGGATGCCACGGTACTCGCTAACTGGGTATTGAAAGATAAGCTTAATGTGCGCTTTCAAATACAGTTACATAAATATCTCTGGGGTGACAAACCGGGTGTTTAAGCAAATCATTCTATTCTGCCAGGTGTTCTAATGTCGACTGTTTCTGGAGCTGATAAATTTCAGGATAAGCCTAAAGCGATTGTATTGCTGTCTGGCGGGCTGGATTCAGCCACGGTGCTTGCTATTGCCAGTCAAAAATATAACTGCCATGCCCTGAGCTTTAATTATGCGCAGCGCAGTCTTTCCGAGATTAATGCTGCAGAACGGCTCTCTAAAAGTTTTTCAGCGAGTCATCAAATTATTCATATTGATGAAGGCGTAATGGCAGGCTCTGCTTTAACCGATGACACGATTGCGGTACCGGAAGGCGCTACAGAAGGCATACCGGTAACTTATGTGCCGGCGAGGAATACCCTGTTCTTATCCTATGCATTGGCAGTTGCTGAAGTGATGGTTTCGCAGGATATATTTATCGGTGTCAATGCAGTTGATTATTCCGGTTATCCTGACTGTCGGCCTGAATATATACATGCTTTCGAAGTGATGGCGAATCTGGCTACCAGGGCTGCTGTAGAAGGCAAAAAAATGACCATTCATACGCCATTAATCAACATTAGCAAAGCTGATATTATCCGAAAGGGAAGCGAGTTAGGGGTTGATTATGCGCTTACCGTGTCCTGTTATCAGGCCAACGCACAGGGCGAGGCATGTGGTAGCTGTGACTCCTGTCAATTACGTCAGAAAGGATTTGAAGAAGCGGGAATTACTGACCCGACGCGATATTTTTAAAGGATATCTTTGCGATAAGATTGTTTTTCGGCGGAACACCATGTAAGATTCGCGCCTGCTAATTGTGATGTTAATGCAGTTGATAATTAGCCGTGCAGGTGTTTACTATAGCACCACTGCGTTGCCATGGATGGCTTGCATAGTTTTCAAATATGGGCCGTTAGCTCAGTTGGTAGAGCACCGGACTTTTAATCCGATGGTCGAGCGTTCAAGTCGCTCACGGCCCACCATCTATCCTTGTATATCAGTAGGTTACGTAATTCCAACTAAGCGTAACTGTTGTCTGATATGTTCGTGCTATGTGCTACTCCCGTGACACGCTGAACAATAAAACATAATATATTAATGTTGCATTAACTTCGATGCTGCGGGCGTATTTGTACTGCCTTGGTCGTGTGATTTGTGGCATTTTGACCGCCTGCCGTGAGAAGTTTGCCGTGCTACTGCGCAACCAGTAGCATAAAAAACACTCATTACAAGTGGCAAGGCGAATTGCTGCAAATTCCCGATGCTGGTGGCGTAATAGTGCGATGCTATTTAACAGTGTCCTGACGATTAGTTATTTTGATCGACTTGGTCTTCCCCGAATCTCATAACCTCAACATCTCGAACCGCTCGGTGCGGACCCGCATGCCGGGTGGTGTGGCAGGGGCTCAGTCAGGTATACTGACTGCCCCTATGCCGATTCTGACAGTCAGATATTGGCCGCTTATTCGCGATCAAGATACTGAGCTGATAGGGCGTTATCGACCCATAACCGCCGTTGGTATGCGAGTCTCTTAGAGTTTGTTCACACCACTTAGCGTACATTTGAAAAGTCCTGCTGACAGAGAATAAAGGCCTAATGCGCAATTAGGTATACTGTCCCGAATGGCACTAAGTTAAGTGTGCTTAGCATAACCTTTTAACAACTTGGCGACATAAACTGCTGTCATGTTAACTGCAAGGAATGTGAGTCGGACACAGTTGGCAACGACCATCACCCGCAGGGATGCGGGTGTTGAGCCACCATGGACGGTTTCATGGCGTGTCGTTGCTGGCTGCGCCCGGTTCATGTACCGGATTCATGCAAATATAGCTTAACTTAGTGCCATTCTATACTGTCCCCAGATTCCCATCATGCGAAGGGCTTCTAGCTTAAACTCTTTTGTATAAGTATTATAAGGCTTACGTCTTGATGTCATTGGGACACTCCTCTGAGAAACCTAAGTCTCTGATTAAAAGTATCCGTTAAACTGGGGGAGGTTCAGATGAAACTTTCTACTTGCTTGGTGAAGATGGGCAGGCTCAGGTTACGATCCAAAGAGAAATAAGTTTCATCTTACCCCTCTTATTTAAAAAAACTTACTTTGGCTACATCGAAGAAGATTCTGGCACCATTAAATTAGTGAGATAAGCAGTATGTCGTTTTATCGCTGCTTCCGATCTAGGGTCAACTCCGGTCAACTGTTTACACTTATTGGGGGCGCAAAAGATTAAAATAGAATACTCTGTGATGAATATAATATTAGAAGATGTGAGCTCAGGAGTTTTGGATACTACGGAGTCTGTTGAAGATATCTGTTATCGTATTCTTAATAACGCCTGATTACAGATCGAGAAATGCCATGATTGATTTAAAAAAACCGATAGTTTTATTGCTCTTTGCATTGGTGCTTTCGGCTTGCGGTGTGGAAAAGACCACATCTGCGCCGCCGCCGAAAGACGTCTTTGCCGTCGAAGCCATGTCGACCGAGTTCGCCTCCAGTGCCACTCTCTCAGGCACTGTGAATGCGCGGATTGAATCACAGCTTTCTTTTCGTGTATCTGGGCGAATCATAGAACGAAACGTTGAATTAGGCAGCCATGTTCATGCTGGTGAGGTATTAGCGAAGATTGATCCGACCCAGCAGAAAGCCGATGTGGAAGTGGCGAAAGCGGGCCTGGAAGCGGCCGAAGCACAACTGCGGCAGGCGACATCGGCACTCGATCGTCAGAAGAAATTGATTGCCAAGCAGATATCGACAAAGGCCGATTACGACCAGGCCGAAGCGGAGCTGCGCACTGCTGAGGGTACGCTTGATGCGGCGCGGGCAGTTCTTGCCAGTGCAAAGGATGCATTGAGTTTTACCAAACTTAAGGCCGATGCTGACGGCATTATTACCACTCGCGACGCCGAAGTCGGGCAGGTTCCCCAGGCAGCTCAGACGGTGTTTACGCTGGCGCATGACGGCAAACGCGATGCTGTCTTCAATGTTTTTGAGTCGTTGTTCCTAAAAAATACGCCGGACGCAAACATCGAGGTATCCCTGCTGTCCGATCCTTCTGTAAAAGTTAGTGCCAGCGTGCGGGAAGTGTCTCCGACGATTGATGCTTCGACGGGAACGATCCGGGTGAAGGTAGACCTGGGTGAACGTGGCGATATCATGCCGCTTGGCGCTATCGTCTCCGGCCGCTTCTCCTACAAATCAAAACAGGTCATCATTCTTCCATGGAGTGCAATGGCTTCTGTCGATGGCAAACCTGCTGTCTGGCTGATCGACCCGCAAAGTAAGAAGGTGTCGCTGCAACCGGTTCAAGTCTCCGACTATGAAACCGGCCAGTTTACTGTGACAGACGGATTGAACGATGGAGACCTCGTAGTCAGCGAGGGCGGCAAGCTAATACGTACCGGTCAGCTGGTCTCTGTCCTTGAAAAGGAGGCAAAATGAACGGGTCTGGATTTTTATTCCTGTTACTCGCCGTACCCGCCATTCTAGTCGGTTGCGAGCAGCAAAGTACCGAGGCACCTGTGGCTATACGGCCTCTACTCTCTGTCGTGGTCTCTCCTCAGGCAGCGAATCGGTTGCACTTTGCAGGCTCTATCGAGCCACGCACAAAAGCCGAGCTGGGATTTCGAGTGTTTGGCCGTGTTATCAAACGCGACGTAGGCATCGGTGATATCGTGAAAAAAGGTCAGGTGATAGCGATGCTCGATCCGCTTGATCTGGAGCTGTCAGTGCGCAGCGCGAAGGCTGATCTTTCCAATGCCGAAGCACAGTTGAGGAATGCCACTATGGCTGAGCGCCGCCAGTTCAAGTTGTTGCAAGTCAACTCCGCCAGTCAGTCAGTCTATGATAATGCCTTGCTTGCCAGGGAGAGAGCAGACGCTTCAGTTGCCAAGGCCCAGGCAAACCTCGCCAAAGCCATGGAGCAGCTGGATTATGCAGAGTTGCGCGCCGAATTTGACGGAGTGATTACTATGGTATCTGCGGAAGTTGGCCAGGTACTTTCCGCTGGCGAAACCGCCTTCATCGAAGCGCGGCCGGAGCTGCGTGATGTGGTGATCGATGTGCCCGAAGACGAGATCTTCGCCATCACAGAAGGTGCGGGGTTTGATATATCGTTGCAGCTAGATCCTTCTATCCGCGCCTCTGGCACGGTTCGCGAAATCGCACCGCAGTCTGATGCGAAAACGCATACCCGCCGGATTAAGATTTCTCTGACTGATCCGCCCCCATTTTTTCGTCTGGGCACGATCGTGACCGCTACAGCCACGACAGATGCCAGGCCGCAGATCGTGTTGCCGCAATCGGCAATCCTGCGCGAAGGTGAAACAACCAATGTATGGGTGGTTGATCCAAACACAAAGTCAGTGTTACGACGCGCGGTGACCATCAATAATAAAGATAAGACCGCAGCAAAAGTGGTCATCCTTTCCGGGCTTCAAACGGGTGAAAGGGTCGCTATCGCGGGTGTCCACAGTTTGCAGGATGGACAGCAGGTCAGGATAGACGAGGAGGGCTCGCTGTGAAGAAATTCAACCTTTCAGACTGGGCGCTCGATCATCGCTCTTTGGTCTGGTACTTTATGATCATATTCCTGCTTGCCGGTTTCATGTCCTACATGAACCTGGGGCGAGAGGAAGATCCAAACTTTACCATCAAAACGATGGTGGTTCAGGCGCAATGGCCCGGTGCCTCTGCCGAGGAAGTAACAGAGCAGGTAACCGACCGGATAGAGAAGAAGCTCGAAGAACTGGAATCATTAGACTTCACCAAGAGCATTACGACATCAGGCCAGACGATTATTTTCGTCAACTTGTTACCGACCACCAAAGCCGTGGACGTGACCCCGACATGGGTGCGGGTACGCAACATGGTAAATGACATCAAGGGGTCTTTCCCCAGCGGTGTTATCGGTCCATTTTTCAATGACCGATTTGGCGATGTCTACGGCAATATATTTGCCTTCACCAGCGACGGTTTAAGTCAGCGGCAATTGCGTGACCGCGTCGAAGGTGCACGTGCTGAGGTTCTGCATGTACCAAATGTTGGCAAGGTCGATATTATCGGTGCACAGGACGAGGTGATCTATCTCGAATTCTCAACCCGCAAGATAGCTGCCCTCGGTATAGACCAGCAGGCTATTCTATCCACTCTGAAAGCGCAGAATGCTGTCACCGCGTCTGGCTTTTCGCAGGCCGGTCCGGAGAGGATTGCACTGCGTGTCAGCGGACAGTTCACGACAGAAGACAGCTTGCGCAACATCAATCTGCGAGTAAACGATCGATTCTTCCCGCTGACGGACGTCGCAACCGTTCGGCGTGGTTATGCCGACCCGCCAAGTTCCCTGTTTCGCTTCAACGGCAAGGATGCAATCGGCCTTGCTATAGGCATGAAAAGCGGCGCCAACCTGCTGGATTTTGGTGCGGCACTCGACAAGCAGATGGTCAGCATCATTGCTAACATGCCGATTGGCGTCAACATAGAGCGCGTGTCTGATCAGCCTGCCGTGGTAGATGAGGCTGTGTCCGGTTTCACCAGGGCTCTGTTTGAAGCCGTGGCCATCGTTCTGGCGATTAGCTTCATCAGCCTTGGCCTGCGCGCTGGCATGGTGGTGGCTATTTCCATTCCATTGGTTTTGGCGATTACTTTTCTGGTGATGGAATATAGCGGCATCTCATTACAGCGTATTTCGCTGGGTGCGCTCATCATTGCGCTTGGCCTTCTCGTCGATGATGCAATGATTGCGGTTGAAATGATGGTGGCGCGGCTGGAGGCGGGCGATAACCTTCGCAAAGCTGCGACCCATGTTTACACCTCGACAGCATTTCCGATGTTGACGGGTACGCTGGTCACGGTGGCAGGTTTCATCCCCGTCGGTCTCAACAACAGTGCGGCCGGTGAATTTACCTTCAGCCTGTTTGTGGTCATCGCCGTTTCGCTTGTGGTTTCCTGGGTCGTGGCAGTTCTGTTCACGCCGCTACTCGGTGTCACCATCATGCCAAAAACCATGAAGCAACACCATGAGAAGAAGGGGCGGCTGGCGTCAATGTTTTCATCGCTGCTCCAGCTGTGCATGCGTTTTCGCTGGATTACCATCGTTCTTACAGTGGCTGCATTCGCGGCGTCTCTGGGCGGTATGACACTTGTCCAGCAGCAGTTCTTCCCCGCATCCGATCGCGTAGAGCTGATCGTCGACTGGAACCTGCCTCAGAACTCGTCGATTTCAGAAACAGATAGACAGATTGCTCAATTTGAAAATGAGATGCTGGTTGGCAATGAGGAAATCGAGCATTGGTCGTCTTATGTTGGCCAAAGCGCGCCACGCTTCTTGCTGACCTACGACGTTCAACCCGATGACGTATCATTTGGTCAGACGGTCATTGTTACTAAAAGCCTCGAAATACGCGACAGGCTGCGTGGTGAACTCCAGGATTATCTGAAGACGACGTTTCCGGGTACAGAAGCATATGTCAAGCTGCTGGAAATCGGCCCGCCGGTGGGCAAGCCTGTACAGTATCGTATCAGCGGTCCCGAAGTGCAGACAGTTCGCAACATCGCCCAGAAGGTCGCAGGCATCGTTGGCAGCAGTGACAACCTGACTGGCCTTACCTTCGACTGGAACGAGCCGGCGCGTGTCGTCAAAATTGATGTTCTGCAGGACAAGGCACGACAGCTTGGTGTGACCTCGGAAAATATCGCCTATTCTCTGAACGGCATCGTCGATGGTCTGCCGGTCACAAAGGTACGTGACGATATCTACCTGGTTGATGTTATCAGCCGCGCTCAAAACTCAGAACGTGGTTCTATAGAAACGCTGCAGAATCTGCAACTGCCTGCGTCAGACGGCAAATCAGTGCCACTGTCGGTGGTGGCCAGGTTCCATTTTGAACTGGAGCAGCCAACGATCTGGCGACGTGTTCGCCTGCCTACCATCACACTCAAAGCCGGCGTTGTCGGCGATATACAGCCTGCGACAGTCGTGACCCAGCTCGCACCGCAGATAGCTGACTTCAATAAGGCCTTGCCGCCGGGTTACTCTGTGATTGCCGGTGGAGCTGTCGAGGAAAGTGCCAAAGCGCAGGGGCCAATTGCAGCTGTTGTGCCGCTGATGCTGTTCATCATGGCGACGATTCTTATGATTCAGCTGCAAAGCTTCAGCCGCCTGATCCTGGTGTTTACCGTTGCGCCTCTGGCTTTGATCGGTGTGGTTATTGCGTTGCTTTCGAGTGGTGCGCCGATGGGTTTTGTGGCAATCCTGGGTGTCCTGGCACTGATTGGCATCCTGATCCGAAACTCGGTCATCCTGATCGTGCAGATAGAGAACTTGAGGAAGGCTGGCATGGAACCGTGGAAAGCGGTGATTGAGGCGACAGAACATCGGATGCGGCCGATTATGTTGACAGCTGCAGCAGCAACATTGGCACTTATTCCAATCTCAGGCGAGGTTTTCTGGGGACCAATGGCTTATGCCATGATGGGTGGCATTGTTGTTGGTACAGTCCTGACATTGTTGTTCCTGCCTGCGCTTTATGTAACGTGGTTCCGTATCAAACAGCCAACCGAAGATAGCGTTTAAGTGAGTTTGGGGTCATAGTAAAAACCAATGGCAGTGCGTTATTGGCCGCATCTTCTCCTTCGGGGTAATGAGTTGACAGGGCGTTGCCGACCCAAGAGACGATCGCCACCTGTCAGAAACCCCGATAATTGTCTAGATAATTCTACACTTTTTATCAAATAAGGATTATTATTTATCCGCTATGTCATCAATAATCAGAAACTTAAAAACATTATCATGTTTTTTGCACGGTTAATTTTGCGCTTAATCCAGTTATTTTTCATAGAAACAGCTAGTATGAGCTAAAACATCTAATTTTGTATGACATCAATCGTCAGGGAGTAATTGTTATGAGGCAGAATCGCTCCGTTGAAGAAAATGATAAAACATACTTTAGAAGTAAAAGAATCTATTCTGCAAATGGATATTGGTTTTTTGATACTCGCGAAGGAAAACAATTTGGACCATATACAAACAGATCTGATGCTAAGATAGAGCTTGCAATTTTTTTTGCTCAGATCGTTAGGGATTTAGAGCCGGAAGAATCAAAAAGCATGGATACATCGTATGGTAATCAAGATGGCATAGAGCAAATGGTTGAGGAGTTATTCGGTTATTTTGATTATGAGAAGAAACATGGATCTAGTTCAGCAATTGCATGGGCCAATATCAGATTGCGTGAACTCGAGGAAGATTGCACAGATTCTGTATATAGCAACACTCGTATAGAAGCATTACAATACGTTATGAATAGGGAGTGACCGTTCCTGGCCGCATCTTCTCCTTCGGGGTAATGAGTTGACAGGGCGTTGTCGACACTGAGCAGACAGTCAATTTTTTAACAGCAATAGTCCACGGATGAACGCAGATGAACACAGATAAAAACAAGAAATGTTTATTTTTGTCATCCTGACTGGAGCGTAGCGTATTGGAAGGATCTTGTTCACACGCTATTATGGTGTAACCGTCTCAAGACCCTTCACTACCGCTCAGGAGGGCATCAAATAACTAATGTCTTTTATCTGTGTTCATCTGCGTTTATCTGTAGAAAAAACGTTTTTGTTTGTGTGTCCATTCATGGCCGCATATTCTCATTCGGGGTAATGAGTTGACTGTGTGTTGTCGACCCAAAGCAGCCGTTTATGAAGTAATAATTTGGCATTTATATATACGTTTAAATACTAGCTTGTATCACATCACGGACTATAATCGTCTGTATCCTGTACACAAATACTATGTACATAAAAGCTGTAGCTGATGGTAAACAGAGAATGGAGTACGAGAATGAAAACACCTAAATTAGAGCCGAATAAATCCGCAAATAATTCAGAATCAGCGGATAATACCAGTGTGGAAAATAGTGAAAAGAAAGTTACTGGCCGAAGACTACAGGATACCCTTTCCAAGGATCATCCAAAACGAAAAATGAATCTGGATCGCAGGGTTGGAAATAGTGATCGCCGTGTAGCTGAAGACCCTAACTACAATGGTCCCGCTCGAAGAAATACTATCGATAGAAGGACGAATCTAAAAGACCGAAGAGAAAAGGATTGACTCTTTTTTTAGTGTTTTCTCTACGCTTTAATACTGTTAGTGAGTGGACTGTTGAGTGTCCATTATTGGCCCAGGCTGTGTGAAAAGTCGGAAAAATTTGGGCCGGTGGTGTGCCAGCCCTAAATACGAAAGGTTTTATCTCAATATAGTCATAGTGAAATCCACTTGAAAGAGATTATTGCCCAGTATCAGCCTCCATTTACCACTTTCAAATATCACAAAAACTTTTCACACAGCCTCGGTCGTTAACGGACGTTCAAGGCATGATTTCAGATCCTACTCACGTTCAATTAACTACCAAGCTGACAAAAGAATTGGTTGATTACTTAACCACAATGATACCTGCTACTATATTTATACTTTAAATATTAGTTTTAAAGGGCTTACTACCTGCTAAAGCAGACAATTGTGGATAGCGAAACTATGTGCTTAGAATGGACCTGGATATGATACAACGCAACCTGATTTTATTATTTACTGCTGTCCTTGTTTGCCTTGCAATGATGCGGCCGTTGATTGCGGCGGAAGACACTACGGCAAGTCCACGGTTGCAGGAGACAGTGACCAGGGAAGTTATCGAATCTAAAATTGCAGAGGTCGAGGCTGACTCCGGCCAGGATGAGCAGGCCAAGGGTAAGTTGTTAAAGCTATATCGCAAGGCCTTGAGTAATCTTAAAACCGCGGCTGCGAATGAAAAATCTGCACTGGCTTTCGAACAATCTGCGAACAATGCGAGTGCAACTATCAAGCAGCTTCGCAAACAGACGGATGAATTCAACGCTGACCTGGTAAAAGACACCTTAATAAAGAAGTTGCCTGCTACGCTGCAGGAAATTGAGCGGCTGTTGCAGCAGGAGAAAGCGGATCTTGCCGTGCTGGATGCGAAGCTGCTGGATCTCGAACAGCGAATTGGGGAAAACAAGGGACGACCAACAATTATCAGGCAACGTCTGCCGGAGGCGAAGCAGCGGCTGGACCGCGTTTACAGCGAATTGAAACAGCCTCAAGAAGCCGGTGAGGATGCAGCAAAATCACAGGCCAGTCACTGGCTGCTGGAATCCCGTATCCAGCTGTTGAATGCCGAGATCAATATGTTGAACCAGGAACTGTTGAGCCAGCCACTGCGCATCGACCTGCTGGAGGCTGAGAGAGACAGGACTCAAGCCGGCATTCAATGGTCAACTGCGCGCATCAGCGCACTCGAAGGTCGGGCCACCCTCAAACACCAGGGAGAGGTAGACCAGGCAAGGTTACAGGCGAAGGTTATTCTGGATGAGTCTGCTGGCAAGCATCCCCTGGTCGTGCAACTTGCCGGAAAAAATGCCGCCCTCTCCAATGAGATTGCCAGCATGGTGTCCAGGCTGGGACAGCTGACGCAGCAAACGGAAGAGGCAGACCAACGTGCGCGCCGGATCGAGGATGACCAGAAAAGAGCGCGTGAAATTATCGAGATTGGCGGCCTGAGCAAAGGCATGGGACACATGCTGTTACAGCGGTATTATGCGTTACCTGATCCGAATACCCTTCGTCGCCAGGCTGCGATCCGTAAAGATACTGCCGCTGAGATCGGCGTCAATCGTTTGCTGCACCGTCAGCAGCAGAAGCAAATACAGGATATGGATGGATATCTCGACGAAATCGTGGCCGGGGTAAACCAGCAGGAACACCCGTTGCTGCGCGACGAACTCAAGCAGCTCGCGCAAGAGCGGCAGCTGCTGCTTGAAAAGGCGCTTGTATCTGACGATTTTTACCTGCAAAAGCTGGGTGAGCTGGAATCGGCGCAGCAGCGTTTGCTGGGAGCGATCGAGGATTATAACGGCTACCTGGCTGTGCACCTGTTATGGGTCCGCAGTGCGACGCGGGCTGAACTGCAGGCGCTGGGCGTCGTGCCCGCGCAGGCGTGGCGGATACTCTCACCGCATGGCTGGCTCGAGGTGATGCGGGTGCTTGAATATCAGGCTCTAAATTCACCGGCTTTCATCTTGCTTGTGTTTATACTCGGCGTCCTGATCTGGAGTCGCAAGCGCATGATCGCAGCGATTAAAACGATTGCCCGTTTGGTGGGCAGGCCGGCAACTGATCATTTCAGCTATACAATCAAGGTTGTTCTACTCACTCTGATTGCCGTCGCCACCCTGCCTCTGGTGGTGGCGGTAGCCGGTTGGCAACTCAAGGCATCATCGCAGGTGACTGTTTTTTCCATCGCAGTGGGCAGTGCCTTGTTCGCGTTCGCAACACAATTCTTTTATATACGGGCATTACGCATGGTCTGTATGCCGGGTGGGCTGGCAGCAGCGCATTTTCGCTGGCCCAAGTCGAGTCTGGTTTTATTGCGTCGGGAAATGGATCGGCTCAGCTGGATTTACCTGCCGGCTGCATTGATTAGCTTCGTGGTTTTTTACCTGGACCCACTCAATGCGGGCTGGGAGATTGGACGTATCGCTTTTCTGGTTATGGTTGGTTCGCTAGCCTTTGCCTTCTATCAATTGCTGCACCCTGTTCGCGGGGTGTTTGCCGGATACATGGAAAGGCATGGTCGTAACACAGCCGGGCGTCTGCTTTTGCCACTGCAGGTAGTGCTGGTGATGGCGTCACTGGCACTCGGTGTGCTGTCCTTGATGGGCTACCTCTACACCTCGGGAATCCTGCTTTCGCTTCTGCTGCAGACCAGCTGGCTGATTGTGGGGCTGGTTATACTTGCTGCACTGGCCCACCGCTGGCTGCTTGTTATACAGGGCCGTCTTGTCTACGATGCTGCCATTAAGCAGGACGGTCAGCAGGACGCGGCGGATTCATCACAGCAAGGCACGTCACCGGAAATGGAAGAAGCACAAGTTGACCTTATCACTCTCAGTGGTACCAGCCTGAAATTGCTCAACACGTCTATACTGGTGCTCGGCTTCATCGGCCTGTGGCTGATCTGGCATGAAGTATTCCCTGCCTTGCGTATATTCGAGGATATCACCCTCTGGCATCACGCGATGATGGTGGACGGGGTGGAAAAACAGATGCCTGTCACGCTGCTGGATATTGTTATCGCGCTGATCTATGGCATCGCAACTTTTGTTCTGGCGAAACAGTTGCCAGCCGTGCTGGAGATTATTCTGCTGCAGAGTACCGGCATGGCATCGAGCAGCCGCTATACGGTGACCACGCTGACCACCTATGTCATTGTGACTTTTGGTGTCGTGCTGGTTTTCAATACACTGGGTGCAGACTGGTCGAAATTGCAGTGGCTGGTTGCAGCCCTGGGTGTTGGTATCGGGTTTGGCCTGCAGGAGATCGTGGCCAATTTCATTAGCGGCATTATTATCCTGTTTGAACGTCCGGTCCGGGTCGGCGATTATGTTACCATTGGTGAAACCGATGGCTTTGTTACCAAGATACGCATACGTGCAACAACGATCCGCAGCCGCGACGCGCACGAACTGCTGGTGCCCAACAAGGAGTTCATCACCGGCCGACTGCTCAACTGGTCGCTGACCGACCAGACGTCACGGCTGCTGATTCCTATAGGTATCGCCTACGGCTCCGATGTTGATAAAGCCATGCGTCTGATGGAACAGGCCGCCCGGCAGAGCAAAAACGTTCTGGATCAACCATCACCTTCAGTGATATTCCAGAGTTTTGGTGATAATTCCCTGAACATTATCCTGCGCTGCTTTGTTTCTTCGGTTGATTATCGCGAAGCAACCATCAGTGAGCTGAACCGGGCGATCAACGAGAAATTCAATGAAGCAGGCATCGTTATTGCCTTCCCGCAACGTGATCTGCATATCGTTTCATCGGAGCCATTGACGGTAAGGCTTGAAGGTGGACCGCAAGACCAGAGTGGGAGTACTGATCCATCATGATCAAGACGATGTTGCACAATTTCAGAACAGCTTAGATTCTTCCCTGGCTTTCATTCAACAAGTCTTTTTTTAAGCCAGCTTATTTTGTCGTTAACCGGACTGTCATCAACGGCCTGATTTTTCTCCTTGTCTGTCGCAGCAAGTTGTTTCAGATACTTATCAATATGCTTTTCAAACCGAATACGGTTCAGATAACGGTGAATAAATAACCTGGCGCCTATATAGCAAAATGTGATCACCTTTAGTTATTCAGGTGGCTGCTGAATGTTTGCTTCTGAGAAATTACAGGCATGCTGTTATAAGCAGTATCAGTTTCTGACTCAAGACCACAGTGGATAGCCTTCCAGCCTTCAGTGGTAATCTGTTCAGGTTTAAGAGAATTGTCTAAATAAAGTATTTGCATGATACATTTCGCTTTGTATTCAGGGGAGAATTTACCTTTACTAAGTAATGACATGGTGAAATTGATGCCATCATCAGGCAGGTTTCCAGCGTAATATTTTTCTAAGTAATTAATCATTGTAGTATCAGTTAACATGGTCATTCCTCCTATTTGTTAAACGTATTATGGTAGATAAATAGATGGCAATATTGACTAAAAGCGCCAATCGATTGACGAACATGGATAACTTTTAACGGATAGATATGAGTGGAGAAAATGGTTTTTCTGGTTTTTTCTGTAGAACAGCGCAGTCCTTTGAGCGTTATTATCGAATGTAGCATAGATAAAAAGTATCCTGCAGTAACTGACTCAGGAACTTAAGCCATTACCGATCCATTGATATTAATAAAGATTAAGCCTGCTGCTATCAAGCTGTGCTGGTAGTGGTTGTCGGACTATTTCTGTACTATTAATTATTCATAGGTAAGCACTATGGTAAGAATAGTTACTGCTATCAATAGAATGGCTATAACTGCTGCTGTGCATTCACGCCTGCAAATAGGCGCTTCATTTTTTTCTAATATTTCTTCAATGGTTGCAACTCTTCTCATTGATTCTTCAATGCCTGCGATATATTCAGCAGTATCTGGCTTATGCTCAGCTACCCATTTGCGTAGTTCGCTGTTTGATTTGTCCTTCAGATTGTACCGATCATTAGTCATAATTCATAAGGTTTGTGTCCATGTCTAACTAATACAATATTCCAATCTCCTGAAAATAATCTTGATTTTAATCAAGTTGCTTAAGGGTAAAGGCTGGTCAGCTATTATTCAGGATTACTTTAATGATTCTATATTATGATATTCGAGCTCAGGCTGAAGCGCCTTGCGGCGCTTACGGTTGTTCCACTGGAAGTGTTAGCTCGAAGCAGCAGCATAGCAATGTGTAATTGACCAGGGGCAGTTTGCCGGACGACTCAATGAGACAGCCAAAATGGGCTTGCTGCGTAGACGCACCAATGCTCTGTACTGTCTGACAAGCACCATGATGCAGCGAATGATCTGCGCTACAGACTGTTAATCGAAGCTGGAGACTATACCATTGCTTTACGTGTGCTGGTGGAGAAAACCACTACCTTATATCAGGGCGGTGATTTTGTTAGTGCAGAACAAAACAGAAATGCAGTGATGCAGGAAGCTCAGTTATACGATGATAATTATGCTTTGTCTGATCTTTATCTACGGAACTGAAACTTTTGCTAAAGTAAAAGCACACTATGAAGCACAGCGAAGAGAAGCTGTCAATCAGGCTTGATTTGTTTCGACTGGATCAAGAAAATAGTATAGAACCTGCAAAAGAATATGGTTATGTCATTTAATTCTAAAGCAGATCACTGTCGATCTTGCCGAATTATAGATGCCAGGTTTTGCATAGTTAATTATTTAGGAGGTTTACATGCCATTTTACAATGATTTACGCCCTCAATCCGACTACGACAAACGCGACTATGCACTGGTGTTTCCAGATATGCAGGTTTCTGAAAAACGCCGAACCATAACGAATTTACTGCGCCTCAAAACCGGGCTTGATGAGAATGTCCCAGCTAGAAAAACCAATGAAAATCTTCTTATTGCCAGCTGGAATATAAAAGAATTTGGCCATACTTTGCAGCGGTTAAATGAGGCTTATTTTTATATCGCTGAAATTATTTCGCGGTTTGATCTTGTTGCCGTACAGGAAGTAAAGTCCACGCTTAAAGATCTTGACATTGTCATGCGTATTCTTGGTAGTGACTGGGATTATCTGGTGAATGATATTACTGATGGTAGCAGTGGTAATTCAGAGAGAAGCGCCTATCTATTTAACAAGAAGCGTTTGAACTTATCGGGCCTGGCGGGTGAACTGGTGTTGTGGCCAGAGATTACTGACAGGTTCTGCTATTAAACAATTGAAACGCACGCCGTATATAACGGGATTTAAATCTGCGTGGAAATCTTTTGTGATGCTGAACATGCATCTTCACCCCGGTGATGACAATGATGACCTGGCGTATCGCAATGAGGAGGTTCGCCTGTTGTTGGCCGCATTAGAACATAAGATGGATCGGCTGTGGAGCAGAAACCTGATACTTGCAGGCGATTTTAATCTTTATCAGGGCGATGACAACGAGACCATACAACTATTTCACGATGCTGGTTTTTCCGAGATCGATGGGCTAATTGGTCTAGACACCAATGCATCGCAAACGCAGGCCTATGATCGTTTGTTTGTGCATAAAAATAGTTATTTTCAGATAGCAACTAATGCGCAGGGCCAGGAAATTGGTAATGTGTTTAATCCGTTTGATTACGTCTATAAGCAGGAAGACCACAGTCAATACCAGCAGCAAATGGTTGATGATTATGGCGGTGCAAAAGATCTTAATAGCGATGCGGTTGCCCTGGAAAAATATTTTATGCGTTATTGGCGTCGTAACCAGATATCTGATCATTTTCCAATCTGGTTTGAGCTTAGTACGGATTCTTCCACTGAATTTCTTGGCAAGAAGTTTGCACAACTGGGCGTGGCATAGACAAATGAATATCGAACGGACGTAACATTATGTTTGTTGCTGATTTCTTTATGGGAAAAGGGTTAGTACCTGCGCATAATTCTAAGACTTAGGGTAGTCATATGCGTTCGATACTTCAGTGTGGTATTCGATTCAACGTGTCTGAAGAATATAAGGAAACACTAAGAGTGTGAGTGTACTATTTTTATTTTGTCACTTTACTGTTAGTTGGCTCATTTCTTATCACAAAAAAACAGGAGGCAGCCAGATGGCTACACTCCTGTTAAGCAGGGGTTAATTGAAAATATTTGTATTATTATTTAGAACGCCAGCTTAGCCATAAACTGCAGTCTATCCAGGTCACCGTCCGCACCAGATTCCAGTTCCCGGTTTGCATGGGCGTACTCACCACCAAAAGTCAGTTTATCCGTTGCACTGTAGAACAGGTTTATGCGAGCACTGTAGGTGGCTTTTGTTGCGCCGTTACCGCTAAGGCTTGTATTGTTATCGATATCTATTCTTGAATAGATGAAATTGCTGCGCCATTTTGCGTTCCACAGATGACGGTATGAAGCAAACAAACCGGTGGAATCAATAGCTTCCAACTTGTCATTGGCATCAACTATAGCGCCGTTGGCTACGTTCAGGCCGATGTAGCGCCCCATGCCGCTGCCGGTATTGACGCCAAAGCGAATATCGTCTTTACCCAGCATGAGTTTACCGGTGATACTGATTCCGTAGGCAGACTCCGAATCGTCAATGGTGCCACCACCGGTTCCAGTATTGTTATAAGTTAACTGGCGTAACAGCACGGCAGCAGCCAGTGACAGGTTGTCGGACTTCAAGTTGTAGCGTCCGACGAAGTCAGGCCACTCGTTGTCATCGGCAATAACCCGGTCGCCATTAGTTCTAGTAACAGTCGTTTCCGGGTTTTCGATGGAGAACTGCCATGGGCCCCTGGTATAGCGAATTTGTGGCTGGCGGATGAAGATGCCGGCATCAGTATTGCCGATAAAATCGACTGATTCGGGTAATGAGGCCGTGTTCTGGAAAGTCGACCAGGTCTGGCCGAACAGCCATTTGTCGTATTCGATAAAGGCATGGCGCATTCTTGGCGAGTACGAGTTGGAGATTCGCTCATCTGCACCGGGAGGTGATAACACCATGAAATCAATTTCTATGTAGGATTTCAGCTTGTGCTCGCCGACCTTGCTGTCAGTGCCGAGGTGGACACGCGTCTGGCGGGCGTGCATATCGAAATAGGTGTTTTCACTGCTTGTGGCGGTACTGCTAGCAGGTGTACTGCTTGGCACATAGAAATCACGGCTAAAGCCAGTACCTACTGGACCTTCGCTGAAGTCACTGAACATAGCATCCAGCTTGACATAACCGCCGATATTTACCGTGGTGTTATCAAAGGTGCCGAGAGTCACTGAGTGTGCAGATGCCGCTACAAGTAAAGTCGCGCCTGCCAGTCCCCCATGTATTATATTTTTATTGATTGATCTCATTAAAAAGTCCCCTCATGTTTGTGGTTAGCAAAGGTTCCCCCTTAGTGGCTCGTTACGCTATTAGATATTAGTCTATGTTCTACTAAAGTCGTATAGCTCAATGGCAGTGCGAACATGGGGTTGTGCTGGTTGTGGTCTAGACGATGGTCTAATTGTTTCTGCTTTTACAAAAGATAAATATGTTGTGATGATTTTTTGCCAGGGGACATAACATGAGCAACATGGTTTCAGCTAAACATTCGGTTTATCCGGTGAACAATGATTTTGCTTGTGAATTTTACACAATGATGATGTATAAGAAACACTTTAAACAATCTGCCAATAATAATGATGAACTGCAGTCGCAACAGTTGCCGACACTGTACTGGAGTAAACCGTTTTCAATTGAAGAAACGTGGTCGATAGAATTAATAGATTGAGCTATGATATGTCTTTACCAAGCGAGAGTAACTCGATGTATCATTTTCATGTGGCGGACGATCATCCACTGTTTCGTAATGCCATTCTTGAAGTTATAAAAAGGCATTATCCTGATTCTGTCTTTGCTGAATCAATTGATCTGGATAGCACGATAAGAGATCTGGAACGTAATGATGAAACTGATCTGTTACTGCTGGACCTGCATATGCCCGGCAGCCAGGATCTGTTTGGTTTGATCATGGTGCGCGAGAAGTTTCCCAGTATTCCAGTTGCTATTATTTCAGCAGATGATGAAGCCAGTACCATTAATCGCGCCATGGGTCATGGTGCATGTGGATATATCCCCAAATCCTGCTCACCTCAAACAATTTACAGTGCGATACATACCATGCTTGATGGCAACCGCTGGGTACCGGATGAATTTGTTAACAACCTGACGCCGATTGATAGTGAAGAGAAGGACCTGGCAGCCAAAATTGCCACGCTGACACCACAGCAATATCGTGTGCTTTGTTATCTACGTGAAGGCTGGTTGAATAAACAGATCGGTTATGAGTTAGGTATAACAGAAGCGACCATCAAAGCGCATATTACGGCGATTTTTCGCAAGTTGGGTATTACTAATCGAACGCAGGCAGTAATTATTCTCAGCAAAATGTCGCTTAAAGCTGAAAATGAGTAGTTGACTGTTATATTATTACTCTCGCAAAGACACAGAGTATTTCTTGTAGCTGCGAATAAATTCGCAGCTAGAATTTTAACTGGCATTTATTTAAATATAAGCTTTTCTCTGCGTCTCTGCGGTGAATTCTTTTTATATATCTATTTGTACGCAAAACAAGTCAGCCATTTTTTCTTTGTAGATATCTTTCCAGCAGGGCACGCAACTTACCCGGTTTAATCGGCTTTCGCAGAAAATCAAAACCATGTTCGTTGACCCTCATTGACAGGTCTTCGTCCGGTGCTGCTGATACAATGCAAACAGGAATATCTCCCCATTGCTTGCGTAGCTCACCTGCCAGTTGTATGCCATTGGTTTCAGGTCCAAGCTGGTAGTCCATTAAAATTACATCCGGGGCATTGTTTTTCCTGGCGTAATCTATCGATGATGCAGAACTGGTGGCACTGGAAAAGGTACAGCCCCAGTTGTTCATCAGTGTACTGAGTGCATGTATATTGTCCTCATCATCATCGACATAAAAAATATTTAAGCTTTCCAGACCGGATAATATGTTGCTGCCTGATGTCTCGCTTGCCTTGCTGGTTTCTTTTGCAGACATGGGAACCAGCAGAGAAAATAAACTACCGCGCCCGTCAAAAGACTGAACACGGATTTCATGTCCCAGAAGATGAGAAAAACGTAAGGCAATACCAAGACCTAGTCCTGCACCTTCAACGTTGCTTTTTATGCGATAAAAATCATCAAATATGCGTTCCTGATGTGCCTCGGATATTCCGGGGCCGCAGTCATAAATACATATTTCAATCCGTTCGCCACGTCGTCGACACCCCAGCAGAATTTTACCCTTGCTGGTGTACTTGACTGCATTGGAGAGAAAGTTCTGTAGTATTCGACGCAGATATTTTGCATCGGATTTGGTCCATAGCGATGTGTGCTGCCAGTGAAAAATGACATCACTGCTGGTTTGCACTCGAAATTCGTTGGCCAGTGGCTCGATGATATCACTCAGTGCGAAGCATTTATGTTTAGGTGTTAAGTTACCGGTATCCAGGCGTGAGATTTCCATTAAGTTGGAAATGATCAATTCCGCAGAACAGATCGCATTATGCAGATGATGCAGGTTTTCGGTTAGCTCAGGGTCGACACCGGGTTTTTCCATCAGTGCGCTGGCATAGAGATTAGCCGCATTCAACGGTTGCAGGATATCATGACTGGCAATGGCCAGAAACTGGGTCTTGCTTGCATTGGATGTTTCTGCTGCAGATTTTGCCTTGATTAATTCCACTTCGGTTGCACTGCGTTTCTTCACTTCTTCACGCAATGACCGGTTGATGTTTTCAATTTCTTCGGTGCGTTCACTTACTCGCTGTTCCAGTTCATTCTGTGCATTGATGAACTCGCTGATGTCATCATAGGTGGTGACGTAACCACCTGTTGGTAATGGCCGCCCCTTGATCTCTATCACACCCTGATTTTGGCTTCGCACAACGCGGTAGGGTTTACCTGCCATCAGGTGACCGAGTCTTGTCTGTACCAGTTTTTCTACTTCACCGGCGCCCAGCATGCCACGTTCTGCATTGTAACGCACCAGGTCGGCAGCAGGTCGGCCAACACAGAGCATGCCTTTTGGGTAATTAAACATCTGCTCATAACGCTTGTTCCATGCTACGATTTTGAGATCGGCATTAACCACGCTGATGGCAGAGGATATGCTTTCAAATGAGGCGAATAGCATATCCTGATTAAACTGTAAGGTGCGAGTAGTCTCTTCAAAAATATTGACCACATCTTCGACTCCGAGACTTTCACCACTGCTTAAACTGGTCAGCATGGCACGTGCAGAAGCAACACCGACGACACCGGCAAGTGCCTGCTCAGCATAATCAAGCATCTTGGGACTCACCTGGTCCAGCTCCGGGTGTTGTTCGTTCTCTAATAGACGCCTGGTAGCCGATTCACCGAGAAACTGGGTGAGCATGACGATCAGGTCAGTTCTGTTGATCTGTAAATCATGTACATCGGGGTGCCGTCTGGCACGTTCCCTGTTAACGAAGGCGACGGCCTGAATACGATCTGAAAGACGAGTTTTGTCCATTGCAGACACGAAATAGAAGGCGAGTACATTGGCAGCAAGGCTCAGTACCACACCACGGGTATAGCTGTCACTGAAGGTCAGTCCAAAAAGCTGATCGGGTCGCAGAAACTCAACAGCAAAAATGCCGTGTATCAGCAAGTCTTTGTCGATGAGACCAGCATTACTCAACAACGGAATCATCAGGGTTATAAACCAGATCAGTGTACCGCTGGCCAGACCGGCGAACACGCCCATGGCATTGCCACGGTGCCAGTAAAGCCCGAATATGATTGCCGGTGCGAGTTGCACAGCTAATGCAAACGCGATCAGACCAATTGCGGTCAGCGCGACATTTTCAGCCAGGCTGTGCTGGTAGAGCCAGGCCAGCAAAATAACAGCAACAACAGTCAGCCGCCGTGTCAGGATAAGTGCTCTCGAATAATCAGGGATGGTACTGCGTGTGTTCTGTTTTTTGATTAATAGTGGCAGGATAACATCGTTACTTAACATCTGACTCAAGGTGAGTGAGGCCACAATGATCATTGCGGTTGCCGCCGAAAATCCACCGATAAAAGCAAGCAGGCCAAGCAACTGGTTACCTGTGCCTAAAGGTAAAGCCAGTACGTAGGTGTCACTGGCAATCTCTGTACCGGCCAGAACCTGGTTTCCTACCCAGGAAATGCAAAATACAGCAATAGCGATGACAAGCAGGTACAGGCTGAATCCACGGCGTGCAAATTTCAGATGATTTTCACTCAGGCACTCGACAAAGGTGATCTGAAACATACGGGGTAAACAGAAAATTGTTGCTGCAGAAACAAATGTCAGCACCCAGAACGAAGGGGTTATTGTGGTTTGTTGAAACACCGCGTTAGCGCTATTGCTGAGTTGACCAGGGTCAAAACCTTTGGACAGGCTAAGCGCAAAGACGGCTATGGTGACTAATGCAATGAGTTTAATTAATGATTCAAAGGCGATCATTACCATTATGCCAGAATGATAACTGGCGACATCAAGCCGGTTTGCGCCAAAGATCAGGGTGAACAGGATCATTACCACAGACACAAGCATGGTCATATCCTGTCCTGCAAAGGCGATGTTATCAACACTAAAAAGCAGGGTGTCGGTGACCGCTTTTAACTGTAGTGCGATGTATGGCACGGTGGTGGCGAGCATGATCAGGGTTACGACGGCAGCAACAGACTGACGCTTGCCATAACGGGAAGTAATAAAATCGGCGATCGAATGAATATTTTCCTGTCGGCTAACACTGGCGATACGTTGCAGCAGTGGAAACCCGAGTGTGAATAGTAAAACAGGGCCCAGCAAAATGGGCAGGTAGTACCAGCCTTTAGCAGCGGCAGTACCGACCAGGCCATAAAAAGTCCAGGATGTGCAGTAGACACCGAGGGCCAGAGTGTATACCAGCGGGTGACGCGCCCAGCCTGATGTATTGAAACGTTGACGGTCACCAATTCGTGCAATCCAGAACAGTAAAGCCAGGTAGGCGAAAAGCGCTATGATGAGTGTAACTGGTGACAAAAAATTGCTCCCGCCTGCTTAGAATGTCATGTGTAATTCAGGTAAATGACTATCGCCTTGTGAAGTAAATATACCAGTTTTTTGCTAAAGGGCAGCTTATATTTATTGCTGATGATCTCCGGCTGGCCATAAGACATTAGTCTAGCTATAGACTAAAGTCGAGGGTCGCAAACAGGTTACACCTGTTACATTGTTTACTGATAAATTTGGGAGGCGAAAATGGCTGATATCAATCAAGAAAATAGAAAAGCATATTGGAAAGCCAATGTCCGGTTGATGGTGATATTACTGAGTGTCTGGTTCACCATCTCATATCTCTGCGGCATTGTCTTTGTTGAAGAATTAAACACAATACGCCTGGGTGGTTACAAACTGGGTTTCTGGTTTGCACAGCAGGGTTCCATGTATGGTTTCGTTGCCATCATTTTTATATATGCACGCCGTATGGCCGTACTTGATCGTAAATTCAATCTACACGAATAAGGGGGAATCATGGAACTACAAACACTAACATTTATCGTTGTTGGTATAACGTTTGCGATCTACATCGGTATCGCATTCTGGGCACGTGCCGGTACCACCAGTGAATTCTATATTGCTGGCGGTGGTATTCATCCGATCGCCAATGGCATGGCTACAGCTGCCGACTGGATGTCCGCTGCTTCCTTCATTTCAATGGCGGGTTTAATCGCATTCTTCGGTTATGGCGGTTCGGTCTTCCTCATGGGCTGGACCGGTGGTTACGTATTGCTGGCGATGTTACTGGCGCCATACTTACGTAAATATGGCAAGTTCACCGTGCCAGAATTTATCGGTGACCGTTACTACTCAAAAACAGCACGTATCGTTGCTGTTGTCTGCCTGATCGTTGCCTCGGTGACTTACGTAATTGGTCAGATGAAAGGTATCGGTGTGGCATTCTCCCGTTTTCTTGAAGTCAGTTACGAGATGGGCCTGTCTATCGGTATGGCTATTGTATTTATTTACGCCGTTGTCGGTGGCATGAAAGGTATCACCTATACGCAAATCGCGCAGTACTGTGTATTGATCTGCGCTTACACTATTCCTGCTATTTTCATCTCTCTGAACCTGACAGGTAATCCGATTCCACAACTGGGCCTCGGCAGCATGCTGACCGGTACCGAAACCTACTTACTGGATCGGCTCGATCAGGTGGTGACCGAATTGGGTTTTGCTGAATATACAACCAGCGCCAGGCTGAGTACCTTGAATACTTTTGTCTATACATTGTCTCTGATGATTGGTACTGCTGGTCTGCCTCACGTTATTATTCGTTTCTTCACGGTAACAAAAGTGAGTGATGCACGTGTATCTGCAGGCTGGGCATTAATCTTCATTACCATCCTATATACAACAGCACCTGCCGTGGCTGCTATGGCTCGTCTGAATCTGCATGAAACAATTCAGCCTGCCGGTGAACAGAACCTGGCTTATGACGAGCGTCCTGACTGGTTTAGAAACTGGGAAAAAACCGGTTTGCTCAAGTTTGAAGATAAAAACGATGATGGTCGTATCTCATATACTGCTGATAAAGCCACCAATGAAATGGTGAAAGTAGACAGAGATATCATGGTACTGGCCAATCCGGAGATCGCACGCTTGCCTAACTGGGTGATTGCACTGGTTGCGGCAGGTGGTCTGGCTGCCGCGTTATCAACAGCAGCGGGTTTACTGTTGGCAATAGCTTCATCGATATCGCATGATTTGTTGAAAGGGGTGTTCAGGCCTGACATCACTGAGAAACAGGAACTGTTGGCGAGTCGTATTGCGATGGCGGGTGCCATTGCGCTGGCCGGTTATCTTGGCTTCAATCCACCTGATTTCGCCGCGGGAACGGTGGCGTTGGCCTTTGGTCTGGCGGCATCATCTATCTTCCCGGTGTTGATGATGGGTATCTTCAGTAAACGCATCAATAGAGAAGGTGCTATCGCAGGCATGATAGCGGGCATCTCGGTAACGCTGTTATATGTGTTTCAGCACAAAGGCATCATGTTTGTTGCAGACACGGCATTTCTTGGTGATATGTCACCTAACTGGTTTATGGGTATTGAGCCCAATGCCTTCGGTGCAGTTGGTGCTGTAGTAAACTTTGCTATCGCAATTGGTGTTTCTATGATGACTGCGGAACCACCAGAGCATATTCAACATCTGGTTGAAGATATACGTGTACCTGCAGGTGCGGCAGCTGCGCATAGTCATTAATTACGCTACACAATAAAAAGCACGCAGGCATAATTGCCTGCGTGCTTTTTATTATTTTCACTATCAGAAAAGCTTAGTTTGGTAGACTGATGGCCTGATCAAGTTGTATGGTCAAGTCTGGAATTATTACGTGCTGTTGTGAGAATTACTAATGCCGTTTCTAATGTGCTGCTTTTAATATGAATATTCTAAAAAACAAACATATGATTCTGGCAATGTTCGTGGCGCCGGTTCTTGCCATTATTGCCTATTTTTCTGTTGATAACCTTGTTTCAGAAAAACCTCAGGCTGCTATGCAAGGCAGTAGTTATAAGCTTGCTGCGAAATCAAATTGCCGTTATCAAAGTGGGGCCTGTACACTTAAGAATGGCGATATAGAGGTGCGGATAGGCGCTCGGCGCGTTACTGATAAAGAGGTTGAACTGACCGTATTTTCTGAAATGCGGATACAAAAAGTAATTATTTCTTATATTACTGATGGTATTGTTTCTCAGCCAGAACAGATGAATGCGGCCACCGCTGAAGCAAAAAACTGGCAGCTTAGGCTTCATCTGGATGATCCTGAGAAAACTCAACTACGGCTGGCGCTGAATATATCTGACTCGACGTATTATGCTGAGACCACAGCTGTTTTTGTCGATTATGAAACAACGTTTTCACGAGAAAATTTTGCTGAATAATTTATCTGGACAGATTACGAAGATAAGTCTTTTGCTTAACATATGTGAAGTGCCATGATTAAATATGAAAAATTATAATCATCAGAGTAGTAATAATGGTTAGCGAAAAAGGCGATGTACAAACTTTCCTGGCACAACATCCGCCATTCAATCATTTATCAGAAAAACAGCTTGAGTATGCAAGTGGCAATATTTTTGTGGCCTTTAGTAAGTCTGGAAGCGAACTGCAACTGAATAACTCAGCGGAAGATAGATATGCAGTAGGTATGTTTATTGTTCGTTCAGGAAGTATGGAGATACGTACTGGACAGAATGTTCTGCTTGATCGCCTTAGTGCAGGAGATTATCTGATTCCCGGTGTGCTGAGCCGTGATACAGAAAGCAGCCCGCGTATTATTGTACTGGAAGATTGCCTTTATTATGAGTTGACAGATCACGCTTTGCAGACACTTTGTGCAGGCAGTAGTGAAATGGCCGCTTTGTGTGACGAAAATAAAACACCTTTAACTCAGGTAAAGTCTGATAGCGCTGAAAGTGTCTCTCAGCAACATGTCGTGCAGCTGACAAAAGACGCTTATTTAACCCAGCATGTAAAAGATACCATGTCGCATAGTATTGTTTTTGCCGATCTGAAAACAACCATCCGTGAAGCAGCTCAGCTAATGAAGCAACATCGTGTATCTTCTCTACTGATAAAGAATGGCAAGGATCTCGTTGGTATCATAACTGACCGGGATTTTCGCACCCGTGTACTGGCAGATGGCGTTGCAGATAGTGAGAGCATCGAGCATGTTATGACAGCTGCACCAATGTGTATCGATGTAAACAGTCGACTGCATGACGCGCAATTAATAATGATGTCTGAAGGTGTGCATCATTTACCTGTGGTAGAAGATGATAACACTGTTGGCATTATTACCCCGAGTGATATCTTGCGCGCCAACAACATTGAACCGTTATCGCTTGTGCGTTCTATCAATCGTGCCACAGATATTGAGCAACTAAGTGTTGCCGCCGATGGTATACCCGCTCTGGTAGTCAGACTCATTGAACATGATGCGCGTGCAGTTGAAGTTGGAAAAATCATTACCACACTGACAGATGGCATTACAAAACGATTGTTGACGCTGGCCGAAGAAAAGTTCGGTATACCTCCCTGTGATTATGCCTGGCTTGCTTTTGGTTCTCAGGCTCGGCAGGAACAGGTACTGGGATCTGATCAGGACAATGGTCTGTTATTGCCTGATGATATCAGTATGGAAGATGCGAATTATTTTAAAGAATTTGCCGGTTTTGTTAATGATGGGCTTGATGCCTGCGGCATGCCTTATTGTCCGGGTGACATTATGGCAAAAAATGAAAAATGGCGGATGTCACTGAAAGACTGGAAGATCTGTTTTGCGGGCTGGATAGAAGAACCGTCACCAAAAGCGGTGATGCATTCCAGTATATTTTTTGATATGCGCCATATTGCCGGTAAACCGGCATTAACCAGAACATTACGCGCTTATGTGCTGAAGCGGGCAATGAAGAATACGATTTTTCTAGCCATGATGTGTGAAAACGCATTGCTACATTCACCACCGTTGGGTTTTTTTAAAACTTTTGTACTGGAAAGTGACGGTGATCATAATAATACCCTCGATCTTAAGAAACGTGGCACCATTCCGATCGTTGATATCGCACGGCAGTACACATTGTCTGCAGGCCTGAAACCACTGAACACGATCGAACGTCTGCAGGCAATTGAAAAAGCGGGTGAGATGTCAAAAGAAATGGCCTTCAGTTTGATTGATGCGCACGAATTTATTGCCGGCATACGACTTGAAGCACAGGGTAAGCAGTATCGTGCTGGGGAAAAAGTAGATAACCATCTGGACCCTAAAGAACTGTCACCGCTGGTACGCCATCAACTCAGAGATGCTTTTCATGTGGTGCGTGATGCTCAGAAAGCCATGAAAGTGAAGGTTGGTGGCGGTGTTTTATAAACTTCATTATAAAATTCAGCACTGGCGCTTCCATAAAAAAGCGTTTGCAACACCTTTGCAAGTATTATATCAACAGCCTTATATTGATAGTTCTCAATTATTTTCCGCCACGCGCTTCCTGGTTGTGGATTGTGAAATGAGCGGGCTTGATGCAAATAAAAGTCAGTTGCTCAGCCTGGGATGGGTGATGATTGAACGCGGGCGAATTATTAATTCAAGCGCTAAACACCTTTTGATACATGCTGACAGAGGTGCTGGCGAAAGCATTAAAATTCATGGTTTGCTTGACAGTAACCTGGCAGGCGCCAACAGTGCGGCTACAGTATTGATGTTGCTGATGAAACAAATGCCAGGCGCGGTACTGGTGTTTCATCATGCTTCGCTTGATATGCGGTTTTTGCAAAAAGCAACGATAGAAAACTTCCATTGTCCATTGCTGTTTGCTTATGTTGATACCATGGCGATTGAAAAACAGCGAATACATTTACAGGGTAAGTCGGTGGGTCTGAGACTTGCACAATGTCGTGAACGTTATGGGCTGCCGGCCGGAAGTCAGCATGATGCGCTCGCTGATGCACAGGCAACAGCAGAATTATTGCTGGCACAGGCAAGTTATTTAGGTAAACAGGAAAGTCTCAGTTTATCGCAGTTGTCATTAAGCTGCTCTCGCTGAGATAGCTATTAGTGATGTGCACTTAACTGGTAGCTCATCTTAAAGTAAAACAATACCAGGCTTACCACATTCACTTTTATGGATAATTAATATTTATTTTAACGCGGTAGTTGTGGTCGTTGATAGTTGAAGTGTTTCTAGTAAGAACGTCAGCCTGATTATTTATTTTACCTGGGCACTAGTAAAAAATTATGCGTCTTAGTGAAAGGCTTTAGTATTATCCTGGGCACGACCTACACTGGTGTCCGGTTAAAATTGTAACTCAGAAAAAGTAAGAATCGATCATCATAAGCGGAACGTAGTGGAGTGGATCATGGCATGGATGAAGCTTATTATTTGATAGCGTACGTTCTGTATAACAAAAAAAGCCCCGAACATAGTTCAGGGCTTTTATTATGTATCCCTCTCTTTAATATCAGATTGATATTAAAGAGGGCTTTTCAGGTCTTACTTTCTTTGGCTTGGAGCATTAATTTCCAGTCCATTACTCATGTAGGTATGAAAGTACTCAAGTGCCTTGTATTCATCACTTTGAGGTTTAAATGGTTTTGCACGTACCTGTTTATTACAACCGCCATAACGACGGTGCAAGGTGCCCATGCCTTCCCATTTATTACGATAAACCGGGAAGCCTGTTGGATGACCAATAGCAGGGCTTAGAATGTCAGCACGGATTTTACTGCCAGAATAGTAATAATGGCAGTCAGCACAGGACATGTTTAACTGCCCACGTTTGGACCAAAAATGTTTTTTACCACGATTATAAGCAGCAATAGCTTTTGCATCGTTAGGTACTTTTACATTGATTGTTTGGCCACGTGACAAGTATGAAAGATAGGCGCCGATTTCTGTGATTTCGCCTTTATTCCACCCCAGCGCTTTTTCGCCATTATCTGTGCGACACTTGTTGATTGCGCCTTCCAGGGTAACCACTTTGCCGCTATCAGTATCAAAATAAGGATAATTTTGTTTTATGCCTGTTTTGTAGTTAGGAAAGCAGTCTGCATAACCTTTGCCGTTAGCAAATTTTTTGTTGAATTTTTCTTCGCCGTTATCGATTGCGATTTCGTATGAAGGAAATTCCTCAAATGCTTCCCATTGTTCACGTGAAGCAGCGTCTACGGAGTAGACGCCGTTTATGAAGTCATTCATCGGTACTTCAGGAAACTTGTTCGTGAAGTACGAGCGGAATGCTTTTAAGTCATCATCTGGCGTAGACTGCGCTGCAAACGGGGTTGCAGCAAGCAGTACGACAGATAATGCAGTAGCAATTTTTTTCATGGTTCACCTTTTTTTTGTTGTACCAAATTAAATATTGAGAGAATTATGATTAAACGCTCAATTATTTCATTTTGGCTTCGGTAGAGTCACTCTTGCCAGTATTATCTACCCAGCTAATCTTAATCATGTCACCTGACTTGGCGCCAGTGAATGCAAAAGAAAGGAAAGGGTTTTTAGAAATAGTACCGTTCCACTGTGCGTTCATTACAGTCGCGCCGCCGTGTTCACAAACGACTTCCTGAATGAATTTGGCAGGGATTAACTTACCGGTTTTCTTGTCCTTACGAAGGCCTGTTTCCATTGGGTGGCTGATTAAGCATTTTACTTTTGCTTCGCCTTCTTTGACCTTAGCGCGTATTTTAATTGATGATTTAGCCATCTTTATTTAACCTCTTGAAATTTGCTTAACCGCCGCAACCACCGATGGTGACTTTGACGTTTTTGGAAGTGCTGTACAATTTGCCGCCTGCTTTTACAACAGCGGTGACATCCGATGTTTTACCCATTTTAATACGGGTAGAAACAAAACCTTTTGTGTTTGCACCAAGGTTAAATGTGGCAGCTAAAGGTGTACCATTTTCTGCAACAACAATGCTGATTGCTTCAGTGTTAGCAATATTGCTGGTTACAGTAACAGGCACAACGGCACCGTTTTCAGCAATATCTGGTGCCTTTAGTTTAACGTCGCTACTTTCTGTTGTGTTTGAACTTCCTAGTGAAGCTTGCAGCGCAACATTAGTATCTTTGGCTTCAAATGCAGCTTTAGGCCATGCAGCTAAAACGGCTTTTGGTGTTAATAATCCAGCACTTATTGCGATGCCTGTGGCACCAGCAGCAAAAGTGCCTTTTAGTAGTACTCTTCGGTTCTGATTCATCTAGTCTTACCTTCTGACTTTTATAGTGTGTGAATAAATTTAGTTACCAAATCGATTTCACTATCTGACATCACTGCGTGAGGGCCAAAAGGAATCATGATGGTATTTGGGTTGTTTATGCGAGCGTCGTAAATCTGGGAACGAAGTTTATCGTAATCAGGGAAACGTGCTTTCATAGCAATTAACGGTGGTCCGATATTACCGGCTAATGTTCCGCCTTCAATTTGATGGCAGGCCAGGCAATTACCTTTCGATCTGTCAAATGCTAATTCTTTGCCCTTGGCAAGGTCAGCCGCTTCATCAGCGCTAGCAATCGTAGGTGCCAATCCAAGGCAGCCGACGAGGGCAGCGATAGACGCAGTTGTGGTTAGTATATGTGCGGTTAGCCGCATTCTTTGTTCCTCCTGTTTAATGTTGTTTTATTGTTATAAGACACTGTATAGATATAATTATTCTTAAAAAGTTTAAAATAATATTCGCACATGCCTCGCACAACTTAGTAATTGTAGGAATATATTCACGAATGAATAGGGATATATAGCATACTCTTTAAGTAATATAAGGCAAGGGTTTACATTGAAAAAAACAAGCAGTTATGTGACTTACATCGATATCTCTGAACATATGTCAGAATATAAGTGTTTGCTAATGTTTGTACCAGGTATTATGCAGGCCGGTGAGTGAAGGAGTCTCTGATTAAGTTGATCAAGTCATCGGGCAGGAGAGTCGAATAATTTTAAATAGTCTGAAATAATTGTACTTGATTAGGATGCCTTGCTATTACAGCTGATCTTTGTATTTTTGCGCTATTTTTTTTAACTCCTTTTTTGCTGCTTCCAGCCTTTGTTTTGTTGATTCGCTTATGTTTTCCTGGTGCAGTGCATTATCGTATTGTTGTATAGCAAGTTCTATATACCCCTGGCGTGCATACTGGTTACCGGTAGACTCCAGGGCAGCACTGATCTGACCATTAGCGTAATACGCCTTTGCTAATGACTCATGGATAATGGCGTAATCATCTGTCTGTAATTGCTTTTTTAATATGCTTATGCTTTTGTCTGGCATTTTGTTTTGATTTAGTGCATTGACGTAAGCCATGGTGACAGGCAAATAACCAGGATATAAATTTGCTAATGTGCTCAATATTTCAAGTGCTTTTTTATCATCACCTTTACTGGTGTATGCTTCTGCCAGTGCAAGCCGAATCCAGGGGTGCTGATCTTTTTCCAGGTACTGACTCAGTATTTGTATGGCAAGATCTTCTTTTTGCACACGAATAGCGGCCAGCGCTTTCTGGTATTGTCCAATGAGCCCATCACCCACCACTTTGTCATCAAGGTAGTATTCGGGCTGTTTGCTGAGCAGAATAACCAGGCGGGCTTTGGTGAACTGGAAGTCCAGGGTATCTTTTGGTAAGTCTTCAGTTTTTTTAGCAAGGCGATCTTTAGCTTCAGAGACACGGTTGCTGCTCAGTGGATGAGTGCGTAGATATTCAATACCGCCGTCCGGGCTCTGAGCGAGCAGAATCTCAAAAAATTCAACCATACCTTGCGGGTTAATGCCGGTATCAGCAAGAATGCCAATGCCGACACGGTCAGCTTCGTACTCGTTGCTGCGGGTAAAGTTGATGGAAGATTGCTGGCTGCCTGCAATACCTGACATCAAAACAGCCTGTCCCGCCTGTGTATCCTGTGTACCAACCAGAATAGCAGCAAGTAAGGTGGCAATGGTCAGCGCGGTTGACTGTCCTGAATTATCAAAGGCTCGAGCCAGGTGGCGTTGTGATACGTGGGCAATCTCATGCGCCAGTACACTGGCGAGCTGACTTTCATTTTTAGCTTCCAGAATAAGTTCAGTATGGATGCCGATGTAGGCTGCGGGTCCGGCAAATGCATTGATGGTTGGCGCTTTAATGATAAAAAAATGAAACTCATCACCTGCAGCATCCGAGTGTGACGCCAGCCGTTTGCCAATACTATTGAGGTAGTAATTTATCTGCAGGTCATCAATGAAAACCAGGTTCGCACGCAATGAACGATAAAAAGCCAGGCCAAGCTGCTGCTCTTCTTTGCTGCTAAAACTGTCCAGTGTAGGGTCACCCAGGGTTGGCAGGTTAGCATAAGCCGCGGTAACCACAGTGAATGCCAGGATTGATGACAGCATGGTGCTATCAGCCAGCCGCCTGAAAAACGATTTTGTATTTAAAAATGTGAGCATTATGCGTGTACGATTTTCGTGGGCAAAGATAGAAACAGCAATCCTGTTTCATGATGCGTTGCTAGATTATGCATGCAATGCTTTTCTGCTTGTTATTATCATATAGTCAGTTTATCAAATTTCAATAACTTCTCTTTTTGCGTATTTCTTAGTGGTCAGCTTCACGGTCCAAAAAATTTACCGACTACCACATTAGAGCACGGTAATATAGGAAAGTTGCCCGCTGTGATGTGTGTTCCGTGATTGTTGGTAATTTATTGTGTAATAGCGCAAAAGTGATTTACACCCCGGCTTTTATTTGTATACTATGGCTGGCTATTTTGAGGGAGAATAGCAAATAAAAATAAAAAATTAAGTAGTTAAGTTGTCATCTGATTGACATAGCGTGTTCTTCGAACTATTTATAACTATCTAATAAAATAATTATTCCTGTTATTTATTAAAAGTCTTTTCGGGCTTCACACATCTACCTTGGAGGTAGTAAAAATGAAAAAAGTTGTGAACAAATCACTCCTTGCAATTGCAGTTTCAGGCATATTGATTTCGCCTGCCGTTAACGCGACTAACGGATATTTTAGTCACGGTTTCAGTACAAAAGAGAAAGGTCTGGCAGGTGCGGGTACTGCTTATTCGCAGGATTCAATGGCTGCAGCCACTAACCCGGCGGGTATGGCCTTTGTTGGTGAGCGCATGGATCTTGGTTTGCAGTTATTTAGTCCATCACCGCGTGGTTATACGGTAACCGGCTCTCCACAGCCACCGAGTGACGATCTCCCATTCGGTAGCGCTATTAATGCGCAGCCAGGTGTTACCTATGAAAGTGATAACGACCTGTTCTTGATTCCCAAGCTTTGGTTACAACTGGCAACTAAAAGATGACAGTACGGTTGGTGTCTCTGTCTATGGTAACGGTGGTATGGATACAGAATATCCTGGCACTCATCAACTCCCGGAGGCGCAGGTACTTTTGGTGCGGTACAGCGGGTATTATCCTGGCGCAGTTGTTTGTTAATGTCAGTTTTGCGAAAAAAATAAATGCCAAGCATGCATTTGGCGGTAGTTTACTTTTAGTCGGGCAGCGTTTCAACGCACAGGGTGTGGAAGCTTTTTCTGCTTTTTCACTCGATCCAAGCAATCTTTCGGGTGATAGAAAATCTGACTCTTTTGGTGCCGGCCTCAAGTTTGGTTACCAGGGCGAAGTATCTAAAGGTATACGTCTTGGTGTGAGCTACCAGTCAAAGATCAGTATGAGTGAGTTTGATGAGTACAAGGGTCTGTTTGCAGAAGGCGGTGACTTTGATATTCCATCAACCTATAGTATCGGTGCATCATTCGATGTGGGAGCATCAGGCGTGATCGTGGCTGATATTCAGCAGATAAATTACAGTGATGTTGCTTCAATTTCTAATCCAGTATCTAATTTGTTAACCAACTGTATCCCTGCAGGCAAAAATCCATCTGATCCAACGCTGCCAGCACAGGGTGCTGGCTGTTTAGGGGGTTCAGATGGTGGCGGTTTTGGCTGGGATGATATGACTATCTTTAAGATAGGTTATCAAATTGATGTTAATAAAAAGCACACCATCCGCGTAGGTTACAGTCATGCTGATCAACCGATTCCTGAATCAGAGACATTCTTCAACTTATTGGCACCTGCTGTAGTTGAAGATCATTTTACTGCCGGCTGGACAATGAAAGTAGGTGATAATCAGGAGTTCAATCTCGCGGGTATGTATGCACCAAGTAACTCTGTGAAAGGGGCTAACCCAATCGATGGCGGTTCAACTCAGATAGAAATTGAGATGTCACAGTGGGACCTTCAGGCAGGATGGGCCTGGAAATACTGAGTTAGACTTTTCAAGCATGATAAAAAAAGGCCCCGGATGGGGTCTTTTTTTATCACCTGTTGAGCGGAGATATGCTGTGTTTTTCTACCATAGGTATTTAATTTCAGGAGATGGGCTTTCGCGGCAGATTGGCGCATTGAACCTACATAAGAATATTATAAATTATTAAATATATTAAATATTTATCGAAAAAGCTTGCATAACTTCATGCTTTTATTTAGATTGTCGACCCTGCTTACCCATAAGTGGGTGGATTAAATCTATAGTTGAAATAATCTGTCCCGGGATGTGCAAGGCTAAATGAATATAACTAAAGAAACACTTTGGAGTGAAATAGCATGATTAAAGTTAATACAAAATTACTTGCGGTTGCGGCAGCAGCGGTAATAAGCATGGCATCTATGGTGGCAAATGCTGCAGCTGAGATGAAACCATTTATTTTAGGTTCAACTGGCAGCGGAGCCGTTGCCGACAAAGTGGCTGGTGTTAAAAAATCGTTGACTGATAATGGTTTTAAAGTGGTCGGTGAATACTCACCTTATGAAACTGCGCATATTATTATCGTTACCAATGATACTCTGAAGAAAGTGGCAGGCTCCCATAAGCGCGGTGGCTATGCTGCAGGTCAACGTGTTGCGATTACAAAAGTTGGTGACCAGGTTCAAATCACCTACACAAACCCTGCATATATGGCTGCGGCATATCATGTTAAAGGCGATGTTTCAGCGGTAACGGCTGCTTTAGGTAAGGCTCTAGGATCAGTTAAAGAATACGGTCCTGCCGAAGGTATGGATGCAGATGATATTAAAGGTTATCACTATACCTTTGGTATGGAGTATTTTGATGAGCCATTATATTTAGCCACTTATGATAATTATGAAGAGGCCGTAGCAGCGGTAGAAAAAGGTCTGGCAGCAAAAGCAGGTGGTGTTTCAAAGGTTTACCGTATCGATCTTCCGGGTAAGAAACAGACATTATTCGGTGTTGCTATGTCATCAGAAACAACCGGTAATAAATATATGGATGATACCTTTATTATGAATGAGATCGATTTTAAAGATCTACGTTCTACAGCACATCTTCCCTATGATATCCTGGTAACAGGTGACGAAGTTGAAGCATTGCATGCGCGTTTCCGTATTGCCATTAACTTCCCTGATTTAAGTATGATGGGCTCTAACAGTTTTATGAACATCATGCCTTCACCTGATGCCATAAAAGAATCATTGACAAAAGTAGCAGGTGGTGAATTGGAAGATGAGTTCTAATTTAAAATAGTTGCTCTTTTGCTAAAAACCCTGGATATCCAGGGTTTTTTTTCGCCTGTATATAGCGAACAATGTCTTGCAGATTAGCTTTTTGGGGACTTATCTTAATTAATCGGTGAAACAACTTAATCGGACTCCCTAAAATTGTTCGTGAAATTTACCGGGTAACCGTTTAGAATGCACGGTTCTCTTATCAGGCCAAAATAAACTGGTTTGAAAAGCACATGATTTTTAAGGTTTTTTGAACATATAATGCGAGCCATATTGAAGTGGCGAGTGCGGAAAATGCAGGAGCAGTGTTTCCGCTAAATACTCAGCGAGATAGAACACAGTGGAATTAACCGGCGCAGAAATAATCATTGAATGCCTGAAAGCTGAAGGTGTTGACTACGTATTTGGTTACCCAGGTGGTGCCGTGTTGCATATTTATGATGCTTTTTATAAGCAGGATAAGGTGCAGCATATTCTTGTTCGTCATGAACAGGGTGCAACACATGCAGCTGACGGTTATGCAAGAGCAACCGGTAAAGCAGGCGTGGTTCTGGTGACATCCGGTCCCGGTGCAACCAATGCGGTAACGGGTATTGCTACTGCCTATATGGATTCTATTCCGATGATTGTTATAACCGGTCAGGTGCCTAAGCACCTGATAGGTAATGATGCGTTTCAGGAAGTGGACTCAGTCGGTATTACTCGTCCGATCGTTAAGCACAATTTTTTGATTAATGATGTAAACGATATTGCAGAGACGTTCAAAAAAGCATTTTATGTTGCCACTACCGGTCGGCCTGGTCCGGTTGTTATCGATATTCCAAAAGACATTACTGCTGAAAAAATTGCTTTTGAATATCCCTCTGAGATTGTAATGCGTTCCTACAATCCGACGGTCAAAGGGCATAACGGGCAAATAAAACGGGCTGTTGATCTGATACTAAAAGCCGAACGTCCGATGATTTATAGCGGCGGTGGTGTGATTTTAGGTAACGGATCAGAGCAGTTGCGCACTTTTACCCGTACACTTGGTTACCCTATCACGCAAACATTAATGGGTTTAGGCGCATTCCCTGCGAGTGACCCATTATCACTTGGCATGTTGGGCATGCATGGTACCTATGAAGCCAATATGAGTATGCATCACAGTGACGTGCTGATTGCAATCGGTGCGCGTTTTGATGACCGCGTAACGGGCGCTCTGGAAAAGTTCTGTCCGGGAGCAACAATAATTCATATTGATGTTGATCCTGCCTCTATTTCTAAAAACGTAAAAGTAGATGTACCTATCGTCGGTGAAGTCGCACAGGTGCTGGATGCGATTAACGCACTACTGGATAAGGCGCCTGCACAGACAAACCAGGCGGCCATAGAAAAATGGTGGCTGCAGATCAATGAATGGCGGGCACAGGACTGCCTTAAATATGATCGGGATAGTGACACCATCAAACCGCAGTTTGTCGTTGAAGAGTTATTTAAAGTGACTAACGGCGATGCCTTTATCACCTCGGACGTCGGTCAGCATCAGATGTTTGCCGCACAATATTATGGTTTTGATAAACCACGTCGCTGGATCAATTCAGGCGGTCTTGGCACCATGGGTTTTGGCCTGCCGGCAGCGATGGGTGCACAGTTAGCCTTTCCTGATGAGACGGTTGCCTGTATTACTGGTGAATCCAGTATCCAGATGTGCCTGCAGGAATTATCGACCTGCAAACAGTATGGCTTACCGTTAAAAATCATTAACTTGAATAATGGCTACATGGGCATGGTGAGACAGTGGCAGGAATTTTTCTATGAGAAACGTTACGCTATGTCTTATTTCGATGCATTGCCTGATTTCGTTGTATTAGCTGAAGGTTATGGCCACGTTGGTATTAAGGTGGAAAAACCTGGCGACGTTCGACCTGCACTGGAAGAGGCGTTTAAGCAGAAAGATCGTCTGGTGTTCCTTGATTTTATTACTGATAAAGAAGAAAACGTTTATCCAATGATTCCAGCTGGCGCTGGCTTGAATGAAATGATTCTGGTGTAGTCATCATGGTATATGAAGAAGCCACAGGCGAAACTGAAGAAATGAGACATATCATATCTATATTATTAGAGAATGAAGCTGGAGCACTGTCGCGTGTTGCCGGACTGTTTTCTGCGCGCGCATATAATATCGAATCGTTAACGGTAGCGCCGACTGATGACCCGTCATTGTCTCGTATGACGCTGGTGACAACCGGTAGTGACGAGATCGTCGAGCAGGTGTGCAAGCAGCTGAACAAATTGATTGACGTGGTAAAGCTGGTTAACCTGACTGATGACGTTCATGTTGAGCGTGAGTTAATTCTTATCAAGGTCAAAGCTAAAAATGATCAGCGTGATGAAGTGAAGCGCATTGTCGATATTTTTCATGGTCATATCATCGATATGACGGAGACGACTTACATCATAGAAGTTACCGGTGACAGTGAAAAAATTGATGCACTATTAAAAGCACTTGAGTCTATGACCATGCTGGAAGTGGTGCGTTCAGGTCAACTGGGTATGGTGCGCGGTGCTAAGGGCATCGTATAGAGCGCAATCAGATCAGTTGCATAAATTCTTTCTATACCGAATTATTAAAAAATTTCAAATTAAAACATTTACGGATTAAGTAATAATGAATATTTACTATGATAAAGATTGCGATCTTTCTATTATTCAAAGCAAAAAAGTATGTATCATCGGTTATGGCTCGCAGGGTCATGCACATGCAAATAACCTTCAGGATTCAGGGGTTGATGTATGTGTTGGTTTGCGTGAAGGTTCTTCTTCAGCAGCGAAAGCTGAAGCTGCAGGCATTGCCGTTAAATCAATAGAAGATGGCGTTGCCTGGGCAGATGTCGTTATGGTGCTGGCACCTGACGAAAACCAGGCTGCAATCTATCAACAGCAGATTGAGCCAAACATCAAGCAAGGTGCAGCAATGGCTTTTGCTCATGGTTTTAATATCCATTTTGAAGCGATTAATCCTCGCGCTGACCTGGATGTCATTATGATTGCACCAAAAGCGCCAGGTCATACTGTGCGAAGTGAATTTGTTAATGGCGGTGGTATTCCTGATCTGATTGCTATAGCGCAAGACGCTACAGGCAATGCCAAAGCTATATCATTATCTTATGCTTCTGCCATCGGGGGTGGTCGTACTGCGATTATTGAAACTACATTCCGCGAAGAAACGGAAACAGACTTATTTGGTGAGCAGGCAGTATTGTGTGGTGGTACCACAGCATTGGTACAGGCTGGTTTTGAAACATTGGTAGAAGCCGGTTATGCACCGGAAATGGCTTACTTTGAATGTTTGCATGAACTGAAATTGATTGTCGACTTAATGTATCAGGGCGGTATCGCTGACATGCGTTATTCTATTTCAAATACCGCGGAATACGGTGATGTGACACGTGGTCCTCGTGTAGTGAATGAAAATACCAAAGCCGAGATGAAGAAGATCCTCAGTGAAATTCAAAGTGGCCAGTTTGCCAAAGAGTATCTTGAAGAAATGCATTCCGGAGCGAAAAATCTTGAAGCGCTGCGCAAAAAAGGCCGTGAGCATAAAATTGAAGAAGTAGGTGCAAAATTACGCGCCATGATGCCATGGATAAAAGCCAACAAAATTGTTGATAAGAGCAAAAACTAATATCAAGCTATTTGTTTATATAAGAAAAGGGCTGTATAGCCCTTTTCTTATTTTTGTAAACTCAAAAAGCTAATCTTCCGCAAATGAACGCAAATGTTCTTTTTTGAAAAAATTGATAAAAGCGTTTATTCGCGTTCATTTGCGGACTAAAAAAAATATTTTAAAGTTAGACGACACAGCGCGACTAGGCTATCCTTAACCATATGGACACATCACAACAACAAACCATTAAAAAACGTCGGCGCGGTATTTATTTACTGCCTAATCTGATTACCACCGCTGCATTATTTGCCGGTTTTTATGGCATTGTTGCCGCCACCCAGGACAAGTTTGAACAGGCGGCAGTGGCAATTTTTATTGCCATGATTCTGGACGGGCTTGATGGCCGTGTCGCACGTATGACCAACACACAAACCGCATTTGGTGCAGAGTACGATAGCCTGGCCGATATGGCCTCGTTTGGTTTAGCGCCCGCCTTGGTGATGTATGAATGGTCGTTGTCTTCACTGGTGAATGTCGGTTGGCACTGGGGGAAGCTTGGCTGGCTGGCGGCATTTTTATATGTTGCATCGGGCGCATTACGTCTTGCCCGTTTTAATACCAAAGCGAGTAATACCGATAAACGTTATTTTCAGGGCTTGCCTAGCCCGGCCGCAGCCGCGGTTGTTATCGGTTTTGTCTGGGCCTGTTTTGATAACGGTATTAAAGGTGATGAAGTATCAATGATCGCTTTAGCTCTAATTGTGTTTTCAGGTCTAATGATGGTGAGCAACATTTCCTATTACAGTTTTAAAGATATCGATTTCCACAACAAAGTACCTTTTATGGCGATGTTAGTAGTAGTGATGGTTTTTGTGTTTTTTGCAATTGATCCACCGATCACATTATTTGGCTGCTTTATGCTTTATGCCCTGTCTGGTCCAGTAATAAGTATCCTGCGACGTTTCAGAAAACGCGGCAGGGCAGATGCAGAATAGATCAAAACTTTTTAGCGCAGAGAAGCAGAGCAAAGCCTGGTTGTTTTTTACGTTTTTTAAACAAAAAATGGTTTTCCTCTGAGTCTCGACAATTGCTGCTGCATTGTTCACATTGCGGGCTCCTGCCCTAATCTGCGGCAAGATTCCTTTTGCTTTTTCAGGGCTTGTATATTTTCTGACTTATCGTTATAGTTATCACGGATATGAATTATTTTACGACACAACCTGATCTTGCTGTAACGCGCACTTCTAATGCGTCGGCACTGGCTGTGGCTTTCCTGTTAGAATCTTTGCTACTCCTCCTGCCTTAGGGCAAATAAATGATTCCTGGCGAGGAGAATACGCGTTCAACAATTTTACAGAATAATTATTGATTTGAAGGTCAAGTCATGAGTAATGAAGCTACAGTACAGAATCAATCCGGGCAGGTTCGATCCAGGCCGGAACAATTAATTATATTTGATACAACCTTGCGTGATGGAGAGCAGAGCCCTGGCGCCTCCATGACAAAAGACGAAAAAGTGCGTATTGCCAAAGCACTGGAGAAAATGCAGGTCGACATTATTGAAGCAGGTTTTCCTGTTGCCAGTCATGGAGATTTTGAATCGGTGAAAGCGGTTGCTTCTGTTATTAAGGACAGTACAGTATGTGGCCTGGCGCGTGCGCTGGAAAAAGATATCGTCCGCGCCGGTGAAGCACTGAAACCCGCAGCTTCATCGCGTATCCATACCTTTATTGCAACCTCGCCCATCCACATGAAAATGAAGCTGCGTATGCAGCCAGATGATGTACTGGCGCAGGCAGTTGATGCGGTAAAAATGGCGAGACAGTTTACCGATAACGTTGAATTTTCACCGGAAGATGCCGGACGTTCTGAAACCGATTTCCTGTGCCGTATCATAGAAGCAGTGATAGATGCTGGTGCTACTACCATTAATATCCCTGACACGGTTGGTTATAATATTCCACATCAATTCGGCGAGTTAATACGTACCCTGTTAGAGCGCATTCCAAATTCAGATAAAGCGATTTTCTCTGTACATTGTCATAATGACCTGGGTCTGGCTGTTGGTAATTCTCTGGCGGCAGTATTAAATGGTGCACGCCAGGTTGAATGTACTATTAATGGCCTCGGTGAACGTGCCGGTAATGCCTCACTGGAAGAAATTGTCATGGCAGTGCGTACTCGTCAGGATATTTTTACCTGTGATAGCCGGCTTGATACCCGGCAAATTGTTCCGTGTTCAAAACTGGTCTCAGGTATTACCGGTTTTACGGTGCAGCCCAATAAAGCGATTGTCGGCAGCAATGCGTTTGCCCACGAATCGGGAATCCACCAGGATGGTATTTTGAAAAGCCGTGAGACTTACGAAATCATGCGCGCTCAGGATGTCGGCTGGTCCGATAACCGTATGGTGCTGGGCAAACATTCGGGCCGCAATGCGTTTAGGAGTCGCTTAAAAGATTTGCATATCGAGTTTGATTCTGAGCAGGAATTAAACGAAGCGTTTTCCCGGTTTAAAGATCTTGCCGATAAAAAACACGAAATATTTGATGAAGATTTGCGTGCCCTGGTTGCCGACACAAACTGGAGTATAGAAAATGAACATTACAGGCTGGTTAGCCTGCGCGTCTGTTCAGAAACGGGCGAAACCCCGACAGCATCAATGGTGCTGGAAATTGGTGGTAATGAAGTTGTCGCCAATGCGAGTGGCGGCGGTCCCGTTGACGCCTCGTTTAGAGCGATCGAAAGCGTTGTTCACAGTGATACCCAGCTACAGCTTTATTCGGTCAATAATATTACCAGTGGTACGGATGCACAGGGAGAAGTGACTGTGCGACTGGAGAAAGCCGGTCGCATGGTCAGTGGGCAGGGTGCGGACACTGATATTGTTATTGCCTCGGTTAATGCTTATATCAATGCGCTGAATAAACTGGAAAATCTGGATGATCGAGAACATCCACAACTGGGTGATGTGTAAATTGTGAGTAAAATCACGGCCTTTTCTCTGGATGAAAATACGCGTCGTTATTATCTCGATGTCATGGGTATTCAGTGCTGGCAGTTGCGTAATGCAGAAGACAGGCTGGCAGAAGAGAAACAAGCTGCCGAACAGGGTTCTCTTGCTAAAAATAACAGGGATGTTAATTCAGCTGATATTATTACCGGTGATAATAACTGGTCGCTGCTTGAAACTACAATACAACGATGTGAAAAATGCCAGCTTTGTGTCACCCGCAAACAGGCGATAGTCGGGCGTGGCAATCAGTCGGCAGAGCTGATGTTTGTTTTGCTGGCACCCAGTAGCAGCGATGATGAAACAGGCCGTGTTTGTAGCGGTGAAGATAATGATCTGTTTAGTAAAATGCTGGCCGCCATTAATGTAGACATCGATGATGTTTATATCACTTCATTATTGAAATGCAGTGTGCCGGCCAGGCATACGGTTTCAGCAAAAGAAGTTAAACAGTGTTTTGCTCATCTAAAACAGCAAATTCAGTTAATCCAGCCTAAACTTTTAATTGTTTTAGGTGAAACAACGATTCGTTGTCTGCTCCAGAAAAACATGTCTTTAGATGATTTTCGGGCGATGAATACAAAGTCGCCATTTGAAATAGATTCGGTACCGGTATTTGTGAGTTATTCACCGCAGGAACTATTGCAGCAACCTGAGTACAAGCGAAAAGCCTGGACAGATTTGCAACAGCTAGAGAAGATTTTTAAAACACAGTAAAGCAGAAATGGTAGCAACTATCGATGGCTGTTAATCATCAGAACATGAAAGATGAAATGAGTGCGCTGGTAGAAATACGCACCATGAGTTATGCAGATTTGAAATCGGTTATATCGGTTGAAAAAAAAGCTTATCCACACCCATGGACACTGGGTATTTTTCGAGACTGCCTGCGTATTGGTTATAATGCCTGGGTGATGACACTGGATAAAAAAATCATTGGTTATGGTATTGTGATGTTGTCACCGGGAGAGGCGCATATTTTAAATATCTGCATCGAACCTGATTTTCAGAAAAAAGGGCTGGGACGTTACTTGCTGCGTCATATACTTAAAAAGTCAAAGCAGACGGATGTTGATATGGTCTTACTTGAAGTGCGACGTTCCAACACAACGGCACAACAACTGTATCAATCGGAAGGCTTTCACGAACTGGGTATGCGTAAAGCCTATTATCCTGCTGACAATGGACGCGAGGATGCGATTATTCTGGCTAAATTTTTAGCTAAAGATTAGTCACAGAGATACAACTTTACGCTTCCGGGTATCGGTGTCACAAGATAACGACTGCCGAATATCAGTCACCAGGCATTTTAAATTGACTCCGACCCCTGGTTCGGCATATTACTTATTAAGAAATCTCAGAGGTAGGCATTCGCCCATAAGCCTGTATAATTGCGCCGCTATGGCATATTTAGAAGAAGTTAAACGTCGGCGTACTTTCGCCATTATCTCCCACCCTGATGCGGGTAAAACCACACTGACAGAAAAATTACTGCTTTTCGGTGGTGCTATTCAGATGGCAGGCACGGTAAAAGGCAGGAAAGCTGCGCGTCATGCGACATCAGACTGGATGGAGCTGGAAAAGCAGCGTGGTATATCGGTGACCTCATCGGTGATGCAGTTCCCGCATAAAGATTGCATTATTAATTTACTGGATACACCGGGTCATGCGGATTTCTCCGAAGATACTTATCGTACATTAACCGCTGTTGATTCTGCTTTGATGGTGATTGATGCAGCGAAAGGTGTAGAAGAACGTACAATTAAGTTAATGGATGTGTGTCGCCTGCGCACCACGCCTATTATTACCTTTGTTAATAAAATGGACCGCGAAGCGCGTGAACCCATTGATATTCTTGATGAAATCGAAGATATTCTAAATATCCAGTGTGCTCCCATCACCTGGCCGATAGGTATGGGTAAAAACTTTAAGGGTGTATTTAATCTGGCGACAAATACAGTGCAGTTTTTCAGCGCAACACATGGTGGAAAAATACAGCAGGGTGATGTGATTGAAGGCCTGGATAACCCGCAGCTGGACGAGATCTTAGGTTACATGGCGGATGAACTTCGTGATGAAATTGAACTGGTGAAAGGTGCCAGTCATGAATTTGATTTAGACGCCTATCAGAAAGGTGAATTAACGCCGGTATTTTTTGGTTCAGGCATTAATAACTTTGGCGTTGGTGAATTACTCGATGCACTCAATGACTTTGCGCCCTCACCAAAAGCGCGTCTTACACAAAGTCGCGAAGTGAAGCCGGAGGAAGAAAAATTTACCGGGTTTGTTTTCAAAATTCAGGCAAACATGGACCCGGGACATCGCGACCGTATTGCTTTTGTACGTATCTGTTCCGGTATGTATAAAAAAGGCATGAAAGTAAAACATGTGCGTTTGGGTAAAGATATTAAGCTTGCCGATGCTGTCACCTTTATGGCAGCGGATCGTGAACAGGTGGAGGAAGCCTATACAGGCGATATTATTGGTTTACATAATCATGGCACCATGCGTATTGGTGATACTTTTACCATGGGGGAGGACCTTGCATTTACTGGTATTCCTAATTTTGCGCCTGAATTATTTCGTCGTGCTCAGTTGAAAGATCCTTTAAAAATGAAAGCGCTGCAAAAAGGACTAATGCAATTGTGTGAAGAAGGTGCGACTCAGTTGTATCGTCCGTTGCATAATAATGATTTGATCCTGGGCGCTGTGGGTGTGCTGCAGTTTGAAGTGGTTAAACACCGCCTGATGCATGAATATAGTGTGGACTGTAATTTTGAACCGGTGAATGTCACCACTGCACGCTGGGTTGAGTGTGATGATGATAAAGAGTTAGCCAGGTTTAAGGCTCGCCAGACCACGAATCTGGCATTAGATCATGCCGGCGACCTGGCTTATATCGCGCCAACGCGGGTCAACCTTGATATGACCATCGAAAAATGGCCAAAAATAAAATTCCTCTCAACCCGTGAACATGGGATTTATAACTAAGCTGTTTTTGTAAATTGTCACTCAACCCAGAAACTGTCATTTCGACCAAAGGGAGAAATCTTGAATTAAAGGGGACAGCAGTGGTACAGACCCTTTTAGTCATAATAAAAATAAATTTAACCTTTTATTATATGATCATCAGGACGGAATTTGTGAAAAAGCATCCTATAATCTGTTTGCTCTACTGATTAACATTATTCGCGGATACATTCGCGTAAAAGGTGAACTAATGTTTAGATATGGTGAATTAGATCAAGCTATCATGGTTTATACACGGGATGGTGCACATGAGACGATTCCTGCCGAATACTATCGGCAAGTTATTAAACTAGCAATTACGATGAATAATGAAGGCAAACAGTGGGATATACAGCAGTCAGCTGCAATTTTGCTGCTTCTCGCATTTAGCGACGGTCATCTTCAATACAGTCAGATTTCCGGCAGTGGCATGGATGGACTGGATTATGCAGAAAAGCTTCTGCTGGACAATGGCTTGAGTGCTGAGAAAATCGGTAATACAACCAGGCTTTCATTTAAATTGGTCGGCTAAAAATGTGTCTTATGCCTGTAATTACTATATTAACTGATGAGGCAGGGCACAGATTTATATAAAACAGATTCAATTGTGCTCTGCCCAAATTATCGCCTTCGTCTGAAGGTGCCTGTCTTAAATATAAAAAGCCAGGTTCTTATTGAGCTGAAAAAAATAAACAGAGACGATTGGTTGACTTTATAGGGGGCGTTCATATGTGTCTATAATATTCCAGACGATCAATTTTGACCGTGTTTCAGCAATGGCTTTCAGCTAAAGTGGAAAAAGTCTTTTACGTTTTCAGGGCTTAGTTGTTCTGCAAGGCAGTTAAAATACTGGACCACACGACGCATAGCACGCGAATAGGCATCAATGGTTTTTATAGCTTTACCCTGTAACTTAAGCGCCTGTAGTAACTGTTGATAATTCTTGTTAAATTTTATTTCATCTAATTTATTCATGGTAGAATCTTTTCTAAATATCAGCCGGATATCAAGAACGTTAGTTTCAATAAAGTTGGTACTCAAACAAACATGCTTGCGCGCAAATTAATAATAGGAATACAGTCATGCATCCATTACTAGAAAAAGAGCATCAGCAATTGATCGATTTGCTTGACGCTTTAGATAAATGTATATCGGAAGGTGATTCAGTGAATCAAGCATATAAATATCTTAGTGATTTTGTCGTATTAGCAGAAGAGCATTTCAAGAATGAAGAAAAAATTATGAAAGCCTATAATTATCCGGAGTTTATCCATCATGAAAAAGAACATGCCGATTTGATGGAGCAACTGTTTGTTTTGAAAAATAAATTAGGCCATGGCCACACCCCTTTCGGCAAGGATTATATGCAATTATTGAGAAACTGGCTGGAAGTGCATCTATTTGATGCTGACGACAGGCTAGAAGAATTCTTGTATCGTGTAAACGCAAATAGTAATAAAACGGATAGTTAAGGCGCAAATTTATCTTTAAAGAGCTCTCGGTAATTGCTCCGTGCATTACCCTACTAAGTTACATCCATGTAACGATTCCTCTGGTCGAGATGATAGATCAATATTAAAACTCAGCCGCTTCTACTTCACTATAAGCCTGCGCGCCATGCGGTCCAATTTCATCTTCGTATCCTGACCAGTCTTTATATGCAGCGGTTGTTTCTCTCGTGATCGTGATGACGTCACTGCTATCAAGATCTTCTTCAAAGGCTTTTTGTGCGGCTTTATAGATCTTTGTTAAATAATCCAGGTATACTTTGACCATTGTTTTGTCGCCAGTCGGCCCATGACCCGGCACAAAGATATTCGCCTTACTATCAAGTATAGTTTTGATAGTAGATATGTTGCCCTGAAAGTTACCATCTGATGCTCTGGGTAAACGCAATGCTAATACATTATCGCCAAGAAATAATACGGAGTTTTCTACCACTTCGATCATTATGTCTGTTTTTGTGTGGGCAATACCATAGTGATGAATTTTAAACTGGGTATCTCCGATTTTGATCATATCGTTGTTGTCGACGGTATTGATCCGGTGCAACTACTACGGTACCTTTACTGGCACCTTCAGTCAGCCGTGTTCATGGTATTAAGCCAGTTTTTACCTTCTCCGTTTTCAATTTCAACCAGCATTTGTGGATGGCCGTAAATTTTCACATTCGGATAGGCCGCTTTAATTGCCTGATTACCCAGCCAGTGGTCACCGTGAATGTGTGTATTGAATACGGCCACGACGGCTTGCTGGCTTATCTTTTTAATTTCAGACAGAACGTTCTCACCAACTTGTAGCGTTGAGCCGGGATCAATAATAACAAGACCTGCTGAGGTTATAACAAAGCCCGGATTATTCATAAACCCTTTATTTTTCGGGTTGGGTAATTCACGAGGGCCATGCATTACCCAGGTGTTTTCTGCTATTTTCTCAAAAGCGTAAGGGAAGTCGTTTACAGTTGTGTCGGCCGTTGTCGTATTTGATGCTAGTGTGCTTGTTTGTGCAGTAGGTGGTGATGTTGCATTATCAGATGTGATGTTATCAGTTGCTGAATAAGCCATTATTGTCCAGGCAGTGAGTACAGCAGGTATTAAAAATGCTGTAACAGGTTTAATAATCTTATTAATTTGTGGTTTCATCGTCTGATTCCTGTACACATCAATCAGAGGTGCTTTAGTTAGTTAGAATAAGCAGAGCCATTGCGATAGCTGCAGGTAACGCCTGTAAAAACAAGATAGAGCGTTTTGCGGTTAATGCCCCGTATATACCGGCGATTATAATACAGCTAAGGAAAAAAATGAGTGCATCAAAACCACCGGTGCTGACCAGGCCCCATAATAATCCTGCAGCCAGGAAGCCGTTATATAATCCCTGGTTTGCTGCCAGAGTGGATGATTGTTTGGCGTATTCTTCTGTTAGGCCGAACGTTTTTCGACCGAAAGGGGTGTTCCATAAAAACATTTCCAGTAGTAAAAACAGGCCATGTAAAAAAATAACAATGCTTATGGCGATGATCGTTAATATGCTCATGGTTTTTCTTTTAAGTTTACGTTATTGCGAGCGGTAGCGCGGCAATCTCATGACATGGATTATGCTGCTTACAGATTGCCGCGCTACCGCTCGCAATAACGATAATTATTCAGCTTGTGATGTTTTTTAATTTAGTCTGCATTTCTTTATAACCGATTTCCCGCAATTTTTTAATATTATTTTCGGGTATCTGTGCAATATTCGGGTAGCTGGAGATGGCTTTTTCAAGACTACTTTCTCTTATCACATGTAACATCGGGTGGGGTGAGCGGTTGCTGAAATTACTGGCATCATTTTCAGCACTGCCTGCAAAACGGTAGTATGGATGAAAACTGGCAAGTTGGTAGATGCCTGTGTAATGTAGATCTTCCAGTAACTGGTTAGCGATATCCAGTAGCTCGAGGTAATTGTCGAATGTCTGATAAGCAGCAGGATAGATTAACAGACTGGTTTCTATCTCTGCACTAGTATTCGATATGGCATCAAGTCGGGCAAAGCAGTCTGCAAGCTGTTGCAAATGCTCTTCTGTAGAGTCCCCGGTATTTACGGTATATTCAATAGCATCATTCTGGAATGGCTGAGAAGCAAAAGGGCAAAGATTTAAACCAATCACAATTTCCTCTACCCAGTTTTTTGTTTGCTGAATAACAGCCTGGTTTGTATAACTCACAATAGTTCTTTTTGAAAGAAACCTGAGGTGCCCTAGTGCAAATCGAGCTTGGCCAGCTCGCTCAATATTTGTGTGATTAATGATTCTCCCTGCGGGCCCATACGGGTGCAGAGTTTGTCAACATCACGTTCACCATCGATCATATCTTTCAGTACTGCGCTGAGACTTGCCATGTCACCACCGGCATTTGACATTTGTTCTGCCATTGCGCCTAAAATTGAAAGAGAATTGTGATTACCTCTGCGTGCTTCATCGATTAGTCGAGCAAACATGGGTGCCGCCTGTGTAGCATCGCCAGCTTGTTCTGTTTTCGGTAAAGTTTTCGGATCCTGCAAGCCACGTAGAATACTATCAACAATAACAGCATCTTCTTCATCCAGGCCGTTTACCAGTGCCTGGTCTCGATTGCCTGCAACAATTTTGTTAATAACACTGACCAGGTCCTGCCAGCCATTTTCTGCAGACTGCTGCAATACCTGTTCTAAATGAGGTTTTAATTCCGGGTTATGAATGGTTTGCACTACAGCTAATACCAGGCTGGCATGGGTTTGAAGAATTTGTTCTGTTTTTTCTGAAATAGCCATGGATGTTTAAGTGCATTGTTAGTGTTGTATGAGGATAACTTGCAAGACTAATAGTTTGCAAGAGGTTTAAGAAGTTTTAAGTTGCAAGTTATAAGCGGCTGGTTTTAATCTTTTAACTTGAAACTTATTACTTATAACTCTTTTTTAGAGCTGTTTAATCTTGTCAACCTGTTCCTTCAGCTGCTCTATGGCCTTTGTCATTTCAGCCAGTCGAGTCCGTTCTTTTTCAACTACGGCAGTGGGCGCTTTATCAATAAAGCTTTTGTTTACCAGTTTGGCGGTGGTTTTATCTACGTTTACCTGTATCTTGTTGATTTCTTTTTCCAGGCGGGCAAGTTCTGCATCTTTATCGATAAGTCCTGCCAGTGGAATCAGGATTTTCATTTCACCGACCAGGGCAGTGGCTGATTCAGGGGCTTCATCTGTGCTTTCTAACCACTCACTTTTTTCCAGTTTTGCCAGGGTTTCAATAAATGGCTGGTTGACGTTATAAAGTGTTTTATCGTTTTCAGATGCATTCTGCAACAATAAGGACAAAGGTTTGCCGGGTGCTATATCCATTTCAGAACGAATACGACGAACGCCACTGATAAATGTTTTTACCCATTCCAGTTCTTCTTCCGCTTTGTCGTCGAGCTTGCTGCTGTCAGACTCGGGATACGGCTGCAGCATTATGGTATCACCTGTTTTACCTGCCAGCGGCGCGACATATTGCCAGCACTCTTCGGTGATAAACGGGATAATCGGATGATTTAATCGTAGCAAGCTTTCCAGTACGCGTACCAGTGTGCGGCGGGTGCCACGTTGTTCATTTTCAGGTGTTTGTTCATTGAATAAAATCGGTTTTGATAATTCAAGATACCAGTCACAGTAGTCTTCCCAGACGAAGGCATATAAATCCTGTGCGATTAAATCTAACCGTGAATTTTTATTATGTTGTTCGATACGTGCTTCAACACGCTGTAGGCGCGAAATAATCCAGCGGTCAGCCAGTGAGTAAACTACATCGGGATTATCCGTGCCATTTTCTAATAAGCCCGTGTCTTTGTCTTCGGTCTGCATTAATACGTAACGTGTTGCGTTCCATATCTTGTTGCAGAAATTTCGATATCCTTCGATACGCGATGGCGTAAACACAACATCACGACCGGTGGTGGCTAAAGCAGCAAAGGTAAAACGCATGGCATCGGTGCCAAAGGCAGGAATGCCTTCAGGGAAATTTTTACGGGTCATTTTTTCGATGCGTTCAATCTGGTATGTCTGCATAACCGCAGAAGTCCGTTTTTCGACCAGAGACTCAAGATCAATGCCGTCAATGACATCAAGGGGATCCAGCACATTGCCTTTGGACTTCGACATTTTCTGGCCTTCTGCGTCGCGTACCAGGCCATGCACATAAACTTCACGGAAGGGAACATCGCCCATGAATTTAAGGCCCATCATGATCATACGTGCGACCCAGAAGAAAATAATATCGAAACCGGTAACCAGTACACTGGTTGGATAATAGGCTTCCAGTTCCGGTGTTTTTTCCGGCCAGCCCAATGTGGAAAATGGCCACAGTGCGGAAGAGAACCAGGTATCCAGGACATCATCATCCTGTGTTAACGGAAAATCCTCAGGCAGTTTATTTTTACTGCGAACTTCATCGATATCGTGTCCTACGTAAACGTTGCCAACATTGTCATACCAGGCGGGTATACGGTGACCCCACCAGATCTGGCGTGATATGCACCAGTCTTCGATATTGTTCATCCATTCGAAATAGGTGTTTTTCCAGTTATCCGGGGTAAATTTTATGTCGCCGTTTTTTACTGCTGCAATCGCCGGTTTTGCCAGTGGTTCAACTTTGACATACCACTGGTCGGTTAAATAAGGTTCGATGACTGCATGGGAGCGATCACCGCGTGGCACCATCAGTTTATGGTCAGCCACTTTTTCCAGCAGTCCTTCAGCTTCAAGATCGGCAACGATTTTTTTACGTGCAGCATAACGGTCCAGACCGATATAAGCTTCAGGGATAATATTATTAACATCATCTTCATTATCTCGAATGGCTGCATCATTAGTGAGAATATTGATTAATCCGCCATAGGGTAAATCACGAACTTCGCTTTTGTTTTTATGGCGAGTCCAGACCTGGTAGTCATTAAAATCATGTGCTGGTGTGATCTTGACACAGCCGGTTCCAAATTCAGGGTCCACATGCTCATCAGCAATGACTGGTATTTTGCGCCCGGTCAGTGGCAGCTCAAGAAATTCACCTAACAGGTAGGAATAGCGCTCATCGTTTGGGTGAACGGCCACGGCGAAGTCACCTAGCATGGTTTCCGGGCGAGTAGTGGCAACCACAACATGGCCGGCACCGTTGCTGCGCGGGTAACGCATGTGCCACATGTGGCCGGATTCTTCTTTGGATAATACTTCTAAATCAGAGACTGCAGTGTGTAACACTGGATCCCAGTTAACCAGTCGTTTGCCGCGATAAATCAGGCCTTCTTCATAAAGCCGAACAAACACTTCAGTAACCGCTGTGGACAAACCTTCGTCCATGGTAAAACGTTCACGTGACCAGTCAAGTGAGGCGCCCATGCGGCGTAACTGCTTGGTTATAGTATTACCGGAGTGGTGTTTCCACTCCCAGATTTTTTCGGTGAATTTCTCACGGCCATAATCGTGACGGGTTTTGCCTTCAGCATTGATCAGGCGCTCAACCACCATTTGAGTGGCAATACCGGCATGGTCAGTGCCTACCTGCCATAATGTATCGTCACCTTTCATGCGGTGATAACGGATCATGGCATCCATTATGGTATCCTGAAAGGCATGGCCCATATGCAAACGGCCAGTGACATTGGGCGGTGGTATCATGATGCAAAATTTTTCACGCTCTGCGTCAGTATCTGCACCTTCAATGGTTTGCTCGGCGTTAAAATAGCCGTTGTTTTCCCAGATTGTGTACCATTTATTTTCGATGGCTTGTGGATTATAGGTTTTTTCCATTGTGGACTCAGTTGGCGAGATTCAAAATGCAGAATTATACCGAAAACCCGGCGGGCTGTCCGGAACACCAGGGGACGCAGTCAATTTAAAATTTCCAGAAGCCCGGTAATCGACATTTTTTATCTTGTGACTCCGGCCCCGTAAGTCTTTAACTATCTATCTTTGATGAGGGTGTTGCTTCGCTGCGGGTAAGTTCTTCAGGCAGTTTTTCTTTTAGGGCCTGTTTAAGCAAAAGTCGTAATTGCTGCTCCAGTTCGGGCATCAGCTGTTTGACGATGTCATCGGTGACAGATTGCAGTAAGTTTGCTGTTACTGTTTGTTGGTTTACTTCGAGCGACTGATTTTCGGCCTGCTTATTTGTCGCAGGCGTGTCAATAGTCGATGTTTCAGTTATGTCAACGTCGTTATAGTCTATCAGTGCAGATTCAAACGGTTCGGCTTCATCTTCAGATGCTATTACTTGATTATAAAGGGTAATGACACAATCATCTTCATTGCTTATATTGTCGATAGCACCAATTTGGGGTTCCATTGCCGGACTATTCGCGCCCGGACTTATCGTATGCTCAATAATAGCGTCGGTGATTGTTACCGCTTCATCACCAGTAACACAGGGTTCAATATCAGAACCTTCAGCGAGCAGGTCAATTGTTTCGCCTGTAAACAGATCCAGGTTGTTTTCTGCCGGTTCGGATTGGGCATCCAGCGGCTTAGCGTTGAGCTCAACACCTTGTTTTTCATTGTCGGCACTCTCAATAACATCATCAAGAGTGGGGATTTTTTTAGGATCGTAATCAGGCATAAATAGTTTATTCAGCGACTCGCTAGCAGTCGACACAGCGATCAAGTACATATTGCGTTAACAATCCAACAGGCCTTCCGGTTGCGCCTTTGTCTGTGCCGCTTTTCCATGCCACACCGGCAATATCCAGATGCGCCCAGTGATATTTTTTGGTGAAGCGTGACAGGAAGCAGGCAGCGGTTATGGTACCGGCTCCTTTACCGCCGATATTTGCCATATCTGCAAAATTACTTTTTAGTTGTTCCTGGTAGTCGTCCCATAAAGGCAGTTGCCAGCAACGATCACCACTGCTCTGTCCGGCAGATAATAAATCATTGGCCAGTGGACTGTGGTTGCTAAGCAAGCCTGCAGGGTGTGCACCTAAAGCAACAATGCAGGCACCGGTTAATGTGGCAATGTCGATCACCACATCCGGATCGAATTTTTCGGCGTAGGTTAAGGCGTCACATAATATGAGCCGGCCTTCGGCATCCGTGTTTAATATTTCAATGGTCTGTCCCGACATACTGGTGACAATATCACCGGGCCGTGAAGCGAGGCCATCGGGCATATTTTCGACCGTTGGTATGATGCCAACAATATTGATCGGCAGCAGCAGCTCTGCACACGCACTTATAACGCCAATTACACTGGCGGCACCGCACATGTCATATTTCATTTCGTCCATGTTAGCACCTGGTTTCAGGCTGATGCCTCCAGAGTCGAAGGTTACCCCTTTGCCAACAAATACAATGGGTGCCTGCTTTTTATTAGCAGCCATGTATTCAATAGTGATTAATTTAGCAGGTTCACGGCTGCCTTTGGAAACAGAAAGGAGTGAGCCCATGCCAAGCTTTTCCATGTCCTTCTCTTCCAGTATGGTGGTTTTTACTTTTTTATACTGTTTGGCTAATACTTCAGCCTGTTTTGCCAGGTAATCCGGCGTACAAATATTGCCTGGCAGGTTACCCAGGTCTTTTGCCAGGTGGATGCCAGTAGAAATGGCCATGCCCTGGCGCACTGCTTTTTCCCCCTGCATTAGCTGGCCACGACCATTGACGCTAAATATAAATTTTCTTAACGGGCGACGGGTTTCTTTTTTCTCGGATTTGAGCTGATTGAACTGATATAAGGTTTCATCAATCGCTTCAATAGAATGCTGGATTTTCCAGTTTATATCTTTACTCTTTACCGGTACTTCGGTGAGATATGAAGCGATTTCGGTGGCACCACTGGCTTGCAGTCTTTTCACCATGGACTGGTTTATTTGATAAAAAGTTTTGACGTCAATATTTTTTTCTTTGCCGCAGCCAATCAGTAATACACGGTCACATAATGTATTTTCAATATTATGTAATAACAGGGTATTGTCTAAGTCGCCTTCAATCTCACCACGACGGATCAGGGTAGATATGTAACCGTTACTTGCTTTATCGATGATTTTGGCCGAGGGTGAGAGCTTTCTTGATGCGTATACCGGAATGACAACACAACCGATACGTTGTTTTTCGGGATTACCACTTTTGACTGTGTATTCCATGGGGGGCTCCGTGAATATTGTTTAATTCTACGAGGTACCGGGGTCTGTTCGAGAATAGAAAATTTACTGTTGAAAAGCTGATTTTTGCCAAAATTTCTCATAATATTGTTCCGCTAAACTCTGCGCTTCGCCCCTATGGGTGATTATGCGTAAATTCATTGCAGATGAATTTTTCAAAATAGCGGTGTTATTTACCTTACATTATGAAAAAATATTGACTCAATATAGCTTTCCTTGTTACAACTTCAATTCTCGGACAGGCTCCTGTTATGTAGATAAGTGCAGATTGTATGCAATTTATTGCAGGGAGGGTAGTGGGCTGTTCGTTTTTTAGGCCATATTTGAGTTATCTCCCGATATATTGCCGTTTACTTAACTTTTCAGGTTAAACTTTATGTGTAATTTGTTACATTACAATAACAATGAAACTGACAATAATCGATAAATATATTGCAAAAGAATTACTGACAGTATTTATGTCTGTCTATTTTGTGTTGCTGATTATTGTCTTGAGTACAGAAATTGTGCATCTATTAAGCTGGGTGACACAAGGCATTATTCCGGTTTCGGCATTCCTGGCTTATCTAATGAATAGCCTTTTTGAATTTAGTGTTATTTTGATACCGCTTAGCCTGTTGATGGGTATTCTGCTTGCTTTTGGCCGACTATACAGTGATAGTGAAATGGCGGCGATTATGTCAGCGGGCATTGGTCCAATGAAGTGGTATCGTCCACTAATGCTAATTGCTGTGCCAACAACACTTTTGTTGTTTGTGTTGCTTGCTTATGTGCAACCGATAATAAACTATCAACGCGCACTACTTGCCGCCGAAATTCTTAGTCAATCACAGCTTGATACATTATTAGTGGGGCAATTCAATCGTGCCAGTAAAGATGGAGCTGTATTGTTTCTGGAATCGCAGCATGCAGATAACAACAAGGTAAATAATGATCAAGTTGATAATGTGTTTTTTCAGCAGCATCGTGAAGATACCAGTTATGTCGATTTAGCTGAAAATACCAGCAGTTTTTATAACGAAGATGGTCGTCGTTATATGATGATGCGTAATGGTACGCATTATGTTGGTAATGCAGGTGATGCTAACTTTAAGATTATAAAATACAAAGACTACGGTATTCATATTGATAGAAAACAGATTAAAGCGCAACAGTCGGTAAAGTCTAAAAATGTTGCCGAGCTTTGGCAGTCAAAAATTCCAGAAGAACAGGCTGAATTGCAATGGCGGTTTACCGTACCATTGGCAACTATTATCGTAGCATTCATGGCGTTACCGCTAAGCCAAACGAATCCGCGTAGTGGCCGTTACTCCAAACTTGCTGTTGCGCTGATTTTATATCTTTTGTATTCGAACCTTCTTGGTGTTGGAAAAACATGGATTGTGCAGGAAAAAGTGCCGGTGTGGATTGGCACATGGTGGGTTCATATCATTGCCATCGTTTTTACGTTAGTTTTGCTCAAGTATAAAGGTTATCTGAGTGGCATACGTTTTAAGCGTGGTCATGTTAAAAAGGAGTTATCCGTTGGTTCTTGATCGTTATATCGCAAAAACGGTTATATTGGGCTGTTTGCTTGCCAGCTTTGTGATGTTATCGATATTTGCTTTTGTTGATTTCATTGCTCAGTTACCTGATGTTGGTAAGGGTGATTATGGTGCACTGCAGGCGGTTGTTTTTGTTCTATTACGTTTGCCGCAACGTTTATATGAGCTGTCCCCGTCAATATTATTGCTTGGTGGCATTTTGTCTTTAGGGACACTAGCGGCAAATTCTGAATTAATTGTGATGCGTGCATCCGGTGTTACAGTCATGCGTATTACCCGCTCGGTATTACAAACCGGATTGTTCATCGCCATCCTGGTTGCCTTACTGGGGGAATATGTTGTGCCATCTGCAACCAGATCAGCAAAAGCATACCGCGCTGAAGCGATAGAGAAAAAACTTATGGTGAGTAGTACTAATGATATTTGGGCGCGTGATGGAAATCGATATGTCAATGTGAAAAAAATACTGCCTGACCGCCAGTTACGCCATGTACGGCTTTATGAGCTGGATGATAACCAGCAGTTAAATTCAATAACCTATGCAGAGCAGGCACAATACCAAAATCAGGAATGGGTATTAAAAAATATTAAGCGTTCAGATATATCTATTTCTGGCATAAAAACATCATATGAAAAACAGAAAACATTAAAGCGGTTAATTTTGTTAGAACTGTTTTCTGTGCTGGAGCTCGAGTCTAAAGATATGTCAGCAATAGAGCTGCTGACATATAGCCGATATTTAAAGGCCAATAATCTGGCCAGTGGTGAATATTTGCTGTCATTCTGGATAAAGGTTTTTACGCCTTTTACCTGTTTGGCAATGTTGATGATAGCAATGCCTATCGTTTTTGCGACGACACCACGTAGTGGCAGTGCAGGTCAGCGTATCATGCTGGCGATAATTATTGGTATTATTTATTTTGTGATTAACCGTTCGGTCAATCACCTGGGGCTCGCTATCAATATTACACCTTTCTTAAGTGCATTGGCCCCATTAGCCCTGGTAACGATGGTTAGTTTGTTTTTTTTGAGCAGGGTAAATTAAGGCAAAAAAAAATTTCACCACAGAGGGCACAGAGGAAAAGTTTCTTATTGTTAGTTGCGCCTGCGGCGCAATTAACAATAAATCTCAATTGTTTTTCTCTGTGCGACGTGCATGGAAGCACTAATGTCGCAAACGCATGGATACGTAAGAGCGACCTCTGTGGTGAAATTTTTTTGTTTTTAGTTTGTTACTACCTCTTTATTTTCGATTCCTTACATCAAGCAGCACCGTTTTACTGATTAAATCATGCCAGCAGCGTTTTTTTGTATCAAAAAAAGCCCATAAAAACCCCAGTCCAAAAACTCCCCAGGAAACGATAGCGCTAAAAAATCGGATGCTAGCTATTTTCCAGGTAATTTGTCCATCGCTTTTATTTACGGGGTCGCAGTTGTGCAACTGGATCTGCCAGGTTTTCATGCCCAGTGATTGACCGCCGTTAATCCAGAACCATGTAAAGTAAAGGTAACTAAGGCTGAAAACTAAAATAACAAAGACAGGGTAGAGAGCATCACCCGGTTCAATGGCCTTTCCATTATTTAAAACGGTGACTATTGCTGAAAAGATAAAAAGAATCGCAAGCAACAGAAAGCTGTCATAGAAAATCGCAAACAGGCGCCTGAATAAACCCGCGTATCTCGGTTCAGTATTAGTTGGCTTGGTCATAAAGGGATAATGATGTTAATTGCTAAAAAATATTATATTCAGGTGTTAACTATGTCGAGCTAAGCATTATAAACGGTGCATAGCGGGGAGACATATTAACAGGAATCCTTGTATTTGTTTAAGTTTGACATATGCTTATTTAAGACTTTTATGCTGCGCATGCCTTTAACTGCAATGCTTGTCAGACTTCTTAACATAACACTCAATAGCAAAGGACTTTTAGCGAGAACAAGAGTATGAAACTTAAAAACAAAATTTTATCAGTTGTTGCATTATCTGCACTTTCCCAAGTTGCATATGCCATTCCATTTGCCTTTGAAGGGCGATCACTCGGCATGGGTGGCGTATCAGTCGCTACTGCGGATCTGGCAACCGCTGCCTGGGCCAATCCTGCAATGTTAACTAATCAGCGACCAGGCGATGACTTTTCATTATTAATTGGTGTCGGTGCGTTTGTCAGAGATAACGACGATTTATTAACTGATATTGATGATTTTCAGGCCGCAGATGACCGTTTACGAGCAGCTGCGTCTGTAACAGATCCTGAAGCAATAGAAGCCTTACAGGATATGGCAAATATTATTACGGGCATTGATGGTAAAAACATGGCGGCTGAAGTATCGGGTGTGGCGGCTATGGGTTTCGCTTTTGATTCATTTGCCATGGCGATCAGTATTCGGGCGGATACGATTGGAGCGGGTACCGTAGAAAATACTTCGACAGATCCTGCAGACCTTATAAGCACTGATCCTAATAATGATACAAATATACTTGTTCTAGAAGGTGTGATGGCTACTGAATTTGGCCTGTTATTTGCCAGGGACTTTCAGTTTTTTGAAAGAAAAGTATCTATAGGCATAAAGCCAAAAATGGTAGACCTTGAATCATTTACCTACCGGGAGTCAATTCGTACCATTGATGGTTTAGATACTGTTTTTGATAATGGTGAAAAGTCTGATCTGGGTACCTTTGCTTCTTTTGATTTAGGTGTGGCAATTGATCTGTCTGATTCTTTTCGTTTGGGTTTAAATATTCGTAATTTATTAACTGATGAGTTTGATTTGGCTGGTCAGACATTAAATTTTGAAACTGAAGCACGCATTGGTGTGGCATATCACAATCGATTACTAACCGTTGCTATCGATTATGACCTGGTTGAAAATGAACCGGTATTGGCTAACGAGGTATTTAATGGTTTAAAAACACAGTATATTGCAGCAGGTGCTGAATTTAATGCTTTTGATTTTGCGCAGCTGCGTATTGGCGCATCGAAAAATTTAGCGAGTGGTATTTCTGATGGCGCTAAAAATGTTGCTTACACTGCGGGTGTAGGTTTTTGGTTAGGCTTCAACCTGGATATAGCTGCAACGTTAAACAATAACTCCCTTGGTGGCTTTGTGCAAACAGGCTTCAGGTTTTAAAAACGATTTCAGTTAGACGCAAGGTTTCGTTGTTCATTGATAGCTGCTCTCCGGTCATTGCTTCGTACAATACACTGCTAACCTCCATTCACACATTGTAATTTTTGAAGGTAAATATGTTTAAACATTAAAAATTAAAGCAATAAAAAATTAAATCGTTGTTAAGTAATTTATTTAATTGACAAAAAAGTCTATATTTTGCAAAAAAGTTTGCTAAATTAGAATAACGTTTTATACTTTTGAACGTAACTCACAAAAGGGGATTTCTAAGATGGCTGGTACAACAAAGAAAAAAGCAATAAAGAAAAAAGTAGTTAAGCGTAAAGCACCTGCTAAACGTAAAGTTGTAAAGAAAAAAGTAGCTAAGTCTAAAGCGACAGTAAAACCTAAAGTGGCTAAGAAAAAGGTTGTTAAGAAAACGCCTGCTAAGAAAAAAGTAGCTAAGAAAAAGGTTGCTAAGAAGAAAGCAGTTAAGAAAAAAGTAGCCAAGAAAAAGGTCGCTAAGAAAAAAGTAGTTAAGAAAACTTCTCCAGCTGCCACCGCTAAGAAGAAAGTTGCTACTAAGAAAAAAGCTGCTGCTGCCAAAAAGAGGGCGACTGCTGTAAAAAAAAAGGCCGTAGCCGCTAAGCGTGAAGCATTAGCGGCGAAGAAAAAGGCTACTGCTGAGCGTATAGCAAAAGCGAGAGTAAGTGCAGCTGCTGCCAAGCAGAAACTACGTGATCGCGTAGCTGCAGCGGCATCGGCTTTAGCTGAAGCACAAGCAGAAGTAGCAACAACCAGGAAACGTCAGGACCTTCTGATCAAGATGGCTGAGAAGAAAGAAGCTGCCGTTGCCAGGTTTGTGGAGAGTTGGTCTAAGCAAGAAATGGCTAAGATTGATAAAGCCCTTAAACCAAAACGACGCAAACGTAAGTAAGTTTTTTATTGGTAGTTAAAAAGCCACTCACTTATGTGAGTGGCTTTTTTATTGGCAGGTGTACCTCCTATCAACTATCATAAGTTCTGGCTTTTGGCTATCGCCTCACAGGGTGCGCTATTTAGCGCATAAAACTTTATGATAATTAATTATAGTTACCCTATAATTCGGATATGGCTAAATTTGATAAAATATTACACACTGAGCAGGTAATAATTGAACGTTTTATCGATCACTTATGGATGGAAAACGGTTTAAGTGAAAACACCTTGTCAGCTTATAGAAATGACCTTGCTGGTTTTGCGCTTTGGTTAAAAGAAAAAGGTCAGCTATTAAGTGCAGTGAATACCTCTACCATCCAGGATTTTCTAGCGTTCAATTATGACATTCAGCAAAAGCGACGTTCTGTGGCTCGATTATTATCAACATTACGCCGTTTTTATTTATATCTGCTTCGTGAAAATCAGATTAGTGAAGATCCTACTCGATTACTCGAGTCACCAAAAGGTGAACGCTCGCTTCCGTTGTCGTTGAATGAGAAACAAATTGATGACTTATTGGCAGCTCCCGATGTTTCTGACGATTTAGGTTTGAGAGACAGGGCAATGCTGGAAATTTTATATGCCACAGGTTTACGTGTTAGTGAGTTAATAAATTTACAAACATCACAAGTTTCATTGCAACAGGGAGTGATTCGTGTGGTTGGTAAAGGCAATAAAGAACGATTGGTGCCTGTGGGTGAAATTGCACTTGACTGGTTAATGCAGTATTACCAGCAATCCAGGCCACAGTTATTATTTAAAATGACGAGTCAGAAGAAGAATTTGAGTCAATGCAGCGAAGTTTTTGTCACCAGGCGAGGTGGCGCGATGACACGTCAGACCTTCTGGTATATGGTGAAACGATATGCACTGATTGCAGGTATTGCCGCAGATCATTTATCGCCTCATACATTAAGACACGCTTTTGCTACGCATTTATTGAATAACGGTGCGGATCTTCGTGTGGTACAGATGTTGCTGGGGCACAGTGATATTTCAACAACACAAATTTATACACATGTTGCAGATCAACGGTTACGCGAGATGTATCAAGCTCACCATCCTCGAGCTTGAGGTCTTTATATCATAGCAAGGGTTGTTCCTGGAATCCTGTTGCGCTGCCTCCATCCATGGAGGTCAGATGCGGGCAGTGCGAAAAAAGCAATGAACAGACATCGGCGGTATCTCCCGTAGATACGCATTACACTATCACCGATGTCCAAAAAGGTGAGGCCTTAACCTTGTGATTTCTGTTAACAGTAATAAAGGGTTCGGTTTAGAAATACAGCTATTTCAACTTTTCATGGAATTAACTATAATCCCCGCTGTCTTGTGATATAGATTTTAATTATTTACCAGAGTGCTATTTATGAAATTCTTTTCTTTATTATTATTTGTTTCTTCTTTATTGATGTCTTTTACCGTATCTGCCGAGGTGGATAATACTGAAAAGTTAAAACAGGCATTAGCGAAAAGTATGCCCAATGTGAAAGTAACCAGGATATCTGCAACACCAGTAGACGGTTTGTATGAGGTTATTGTTGGCTCACAAGTGGTGTATATGAGTATTGATGCACGTTATATGATTGAAGGTGACCTGTTTGACCTGGAAACTAAAAGAAACGTGAGTGAGGAAGCAAAATCAACTATTCGTCTGGCCGTTTTAGATAAACTGGGGTCTGACAATATGCTGGTGTACACGCCAGAAAAGGTTAAAAGCACCATAACAGTGGTTACAGATATTGACTGTCCTTACTGTAGACGTTTGCACAATGAAATGCCTGATTACATGAAGAATGAAATACAGGTTCGATATATTTTTATGCCGCTTAAGGGTGCGGTTGATATGAAGAAGACGGTTAGTGTATGGTGTTCTGATAATCAGCAACTGGCGCTGGACACTGCAAAATCGGGCGGCAAAGTTGAAGAAAAAACCTGTGATAATCCGATTAAGGAGCACCTGGCATCGGCGCGCGAGCTTGGCGTGCGTGGTACTCCTGCAATTGTATTAGAAGATGGTCGATTACTGCCGGGTTATGTGCCAGTTGCTAAGCTGATCGCTGAGCTTCGTAAGTAATAAAGAAGTTGGCAGTTGGCGGTCATAGTTTGCAGTTAAAAGCTAAAAACTGATAAAGTAAAAACTGATACTGCAAACTGTTGACTGCCAACTGCCAACTTTTTATTCCAGCCAGACAATTTCCTTAGGGCGGGTAAATAATATACCTGTTTCAACTTTGTGCTCTGGCCACAGTTTTTTGATGCCATCCCGGTAATAATTCAGTTGTTTTGAAAAATGCAGAGCTGCATCCTGCATTGATTGTTTCGGCGTGTGATGAGACTTGTAGTCAATAATCCATATCTTTTTATCAGACTTGATAAGTCGGTCAATAACACCGTAAACTGCCTGCTGTTCCTGCATATACATCAATGGCATCTCATTGTATGTCTGTTTATCCGAGGCAGGGTTAAAGACGGTTTTAAAGTCGATATGATTAAACGTGGCAACCGCTTCTTCTATGCAGCCATCGAGGTATTGGCTAAATGCAGGTTCGTTGAGGGAAGTTTCTGCTTTTAGTTGTTGCTGTATGTGGTAAATGGTTTGTTCTGATGCCGGGTAAGTCCCGGCATTGCATAGTCGTTCCAGTGCGTGATGGATAATGGTGCCGCGCCATTTTGCTTGATCCTGTGTATTATTCTGACCTGGCTCCTGACTTTGCGCCTGATCCGGTTTATATTCATCTTCATTCAGGCTCGGTGCGATCATAAAAGAGGGTGTCGGGACGTTATCCAGGGGTGTTAATAGACGTTTATCCGTTACAATTGGTTTGTTTACAACTAAATTGTCAGCTTCAGCTTTACCAATATTGCTTTGATCATAACTTAGGTGCTGGTATATCTTGCAATATGTACCATCAATCACAGTCTCTGCTTGGGTGAAGTCATCTAAGCCACTTGCGATGATCTGATACCAGCTATTGGGCTTACTTCTGTTGCTTGCAATACCGCTAATATAAAGCTGCTCACGTGCACGGGTGAGCGCGACATAAAGTAAATTTAATTCTTCACGCGCCTGCTCATTGAGCTTTTCCTGCTGCAATTCCTGTGTAATCTGATCGGTGTTATCGGCGCTTAGTTGTAACTGAAGGCTGACTGGCCGAGATTTATTTGCTGGCCAGCTAACCAGGCTGGCATAGGCGTTTCTATTGCTTGACGTGCTGTTGCAGTCGGCTAAAAATACAATCGGCGCTTCCAGGCCTTTACTGCCGTGGATAGTCATCAGGCTAACGCGGGACTGGTTACTTTGTGACAGTGGTTCTTGTGGTGGGTTCGCAGAATAATTCTTCAGGTGACTTAATCGCATTAGAAAACGCGTAATGCTGGGGTATCGTCCGCTATCGGTTTCCAGCGACAACTCAAGAAAACGTAAACAGTTGGCGGCTACTTTTTGTTGGTTCTCCTGTTTGTTAGCAGTAACGTAGCGTTTAATAATATTGCCTTCAGAAAAAATTTTATCCAGACAATCATGTACTGGTAGTTGTTCGGCCAGCTTTTGCCAGCGCGGTAACAACATGGCTGCACGTTGTAGTGTTTTACTGAGAAGGGGTTTATCAGATGGTTTGTCTGCTTCTTCTACTGTGGTTGCAGCGAGCTGCAGTAATCGTTCATACCAGTGTGTGGTGTTTTTTTGTCTTGCCAGTAAAATCAAATCATCATCGCTGGCATTAAATATGGGTGATTTTAAAACCTGTGCCAGTGCCAGATTGTTGTATGGCGTAATCAGTGTGTTAAGTAAGCAGCTTAGATCCTGTATTTCCAGGTTATCCAGCAGGCCGCCTTTTTTATTGCTGATGAAAGGAATGCCATGTTGTTTTAAGGTATCTTCGTATATGTCGATATGTGTACGATTGCGCATCAATATTAGAATATCGCCATACCTGGCAGGGCGAACAGTTTCATTGTCAGTAATTAACGCGGGCGTGCAAACAAGTTGCAAAATCTGTTTGGCGATATAGTCTGCTTCTTTATGTCTTGATGTTTTGACCGATATTTCCCTGGCCTGTGTTAAAGGGTTTCGAAAGTATACGGCTTCAACCGGGTTGGTTTCCTGTTTCTCTTCTTCAAATAAGTCACATAGTTGAACGTGACCCGGCAATGAATTTAAATGCGTATCATGGGTTGTGTAACCGGTCATAATGGCTTTGATATTGTCCTGTTCAAATATCTTATTCACACAATGTATGATGGCAAATGAGGATCGTCGTGAGAAATCCAGTGGAGTTGCTTTAGCAAAGAGTTTATCCGCTAACCACTGGCTAGCCTGTGCCTGTAGCGCAGGGTTAGCACGTCTGAAGCTGTATATCGACTGTTTTTCATCGCCCACCAGGAAAACACTGCGCGGACGTTGTTCAGGATTGGCGGCAACTTCTTCCAGTATCGGCGACAGCAAATGCCATTGTGTGGGATTGGTGTCCTGAAACTCATCTATTAACAGATGGTCGATGCGTTGATCGATTTTATATTGTACCCAGTGCGCATTATCAGCATGTTGTAATAATCGATAACATTGCCATTCAAGATCGGTAAAATCAAGTAGCCGCATTTCTCTTTTCAGTTGCTGGAAGATTTCGACATAGTGATAACCGGCAAAGTACCAGGCTTTATTTATTTTCAAGGTGAGTAAGCGTTTTAGTTGCTCACTGACATCCTGTATGCTGCTGGCAATGCCGTGATGCAACTCGATAAAAGATTCGGCTTTTTCAGTACCCAGTTTCTTTTCAAGCGCTGCGTTGTATTGACGGCCCTGTGCTAAAATCTGACCGTCCTTTTTTATAAAGGCTGATTTAATTAACTCGAATGCAGTCTTGTTATCGATCTCATGTTCGAGGGCATGGTTTATACTGGCGGCATGTTTTTCACTGGTTTTATTTTTAATTTCGAGCAGTAGGTTAGCGAATATTTTTAACTTTTGGGTATTAAGGTCATTAAGGAAAAGAGTTATAGGGTCGTTTTTTCCATTCAGAAATGATTTATCAATCTGCAATAATTTTGTTAGTTCATCACCGGCAAAATTTACCGGTTTTTGTTTATCTGCGGTATATGCCCACCAGTCGCTACGGTGTGCTAAAAAACTGCTTAATGCTGTCCATGTATTATCCGGGCCGTTGCAGACCTGCATGATGAAATCCAGTTGCTGGTTCAGCTCCATCCTTTGGTCCGCAAACGACACATCCGTGTGGTACTGCTCAGACCGGGTCTTCAAACCGGCCTTATCAAATAAGGCCTGCCATGCCTGGCGTTCCAGCAGGCTGGTATCTTCCAGTAATTCAAATCCGGGTGGGATGTCGGCTTCCAGTGGAAAACGTGACAGAATATCCTGACAGAATGAGTGAAAGGTCTGAATACGTATCGGATACAGACTGTGCATCAGCTTTTCATAAAGGCCTGCAGCAACGGTTTTTGTGGCTGTCTCAGCGTTACAACCGATTTGCTGCAACAGCTTATCCAGTTCCTCGTTTTCCGCTGTTGCCATTTCATAGAGACGTTGATTGAGGCGCATTTGCATTTCCCCTGCGGCCTTGCGGGTAAAGGTGAGTGCAATAATGTTGCCCGGCTCAGCACCATCGATCAGCAGACGAACGATTCGAGTGATCAGCAGCCAGGTTTTACCACTGCCGGCTGAAGCTGATACAGTAGCATTTAGTGCTGGATTGCAGGCAGCAAGAGGATTCAAGCGAGGATTTAAAGAAGACATTAAGCACAGTTTATACAGACATATATTTAATTCAACTTTGACTGGTGTTAAAGTAGCGCCAATTCAGTTTTTAAAAAAATCCGTAGTAGCTACTTACCGTGTTTTTAAAAGGATACAGATTGTTGATGTATCAGGCTCCTGCAACAGGGATGTTGCAGGAGAGCGTACATGGATGTATTTACAGTGACCTGATACATCAACAACCTGTATCCTGGAATGGAATCATGCTGTATCGTTACAACCCATATAATTCTAATAAAACAGGGTGAAATAGATAGTGAGTCAATTTACATGAGTAAGTACGATGCCTCGTCGATCGAGGTATTAACAGGTCTGGAACCGGTGCAGAAACGACCGGGCATGTATACCGATACCTCCCGGCCTAACCACTTGGCACAGGAAGTCATTGATAACAGTGTTGATGAAGCGATGGCGGGTCACGCCAGCAAAATTGATCTGGTCCTGTTTAAAGATGGCTCGGTTAGTGTTACTGATGATGGTCGAGGCATGCCAGTGGATATTCACCCTGAAGAAGGTATTCCCGGGGTGGAAGTTATTCTTACGCGTTTGCATGCTGGTGGTAAATTCTCCAATAAGAATTATGAGTTCTCTGGTGGTTTGCACGGCGTGGGTGTGTCTGTAGTTAATGCCCTGTCATCCAGAGTTTTGGTGGAGGTGCGTCGTGATGGTGCTGTCTTTGAGATGGCGTTTGAACACGGTGCGAAAACCAGCAAGCTGAAAAAAACCGGCACGGTGGGCAAACGTAATACCGGCACCAAAATCCATTTCTGGCCGGAGAAAAAATATTTTGATACACCGACTTTTTCGATAAGTAAATTAAAACATGTGCTGCGCGCTAAAGCGGTATTGTGTTCAGGTTTAGAGGTAAGTTTCACTGAAGAAAAATCAGGTGAAAGGCAAAGCTGGCTTTATGAAGGCGGGCTGGCTGATTATTTAGGTGAGAATTTATTTGAAAGACAGTGCGTGCCGGCTGAACCCTTTGTCGGCAGTATGGCGAGTTCCACTGAAGCAGTTGACTGGGCTTTAACCTGGCAGATTGATGCCGGTGAGTTAACGAACGAGTCTTATGTGAACCTGATTCCGACGGCGCAGGGCGGAACCCACGTAAATGGTCTTCGCACCGGTCTAACGGAAGCTTTACGTGAGTTTTGTGAGATTCGCAGTCTGTTGCCGCGCGGTGTGAAGTTAAGTCCGGAAGACGTCTGGGATAAAGTATGTTATGTGCTTTCAGTCAAACTCGCCGATCCGCAGTTTTCAGGTCAGACCAAAGAACGTTTATCATCACGTGAATGTGCCGCCTTTGTTTCAGGTGTGGTCAAAGATGCCTTTAGTATATGGCTTAACCAGCATACCGAGGCCGGCGAGTCTATCGCCATGCTGGCGATTGAAAATGCACAAAAGCGCTTGCGTGCCGGTAAAAAAGTTATTCGTAAAAAAGTCACTAGTGGACCAGCTCTACCCGGCAAGTTATCCGATTGTTCTTCACAGGATTTAGCACGTACAGAATTATTTCTGGTGGAAGGGGACTCTGCCGGCGGTAGTGCTAAACAGGCGCGTGACAGAGTGTTTCAGGCCATCATGCCATTGCGTGGGAAAATTCTTAATACCTGGGAGGTGGAACCGGACCAGGTGTTGGCATCACAGGAAGTGCATGATATTTCCATTGCTGTTGGTGTTGATCCCGGTTCCTCTGATTTAAAAGATTTACGCTATGGTAAGGTCTGTATTCTGGCGGATGCAGATTCGGATGGTTATCACATTGCAACGTTGTTATGCGCTCTATTTCTTAGGCATTTCAGGCCGCTGGTGGAAGCCGGGCATATCTATGTGGCGATGCCGCCACTGTTTCGTATCGATGTAGCCAAAGACGTTTTTTACGCGCTCGATGAATCAGAAAAGCAGGGCATACTGGATCGTATAGAAGCAGAAAATAAACGCGGAAAAGTTACCGTGACACGTTTTAAAGGCCTGGGTGAAATGAATCCAATGCAACTGCGTGTTACTACTCTGGCTCCTGACACCAGGCGACTGGTGCAGTTAACCCTGGGCGAAGGCAGTAAAAGCCACAGTATGCTTGATATGTTGCTGGCTAAGAAGCGTGCGGGTGATCGAAAGGCATGGCTGGAGAAGAAGGGCGCACTGGCCGAAGTATAAAAAATGGTTTTAAGTATTAAGTTGTAAGTTAACAGCTTAATACCTACAGACTTGAAAATTATAACTTATAACTATCGTTAAATTATGACATCACAATCCGAATTAGAATTCGAAGGCATCGAAAAACTCCCCCTGTCAGAATTCACCGAAAGAGCCTACCTCGATTATTCCATGTACGTTATTCTCGATCGTGCCTTGCCCTATATCGGTGATGGTTTAAAACCGGTACAGCGCCGCATTGTATATGCCATGTCTGAATTAGGTTTAAGCGCTACATCCAAGCATAAAAAATCTGCGCGTACGGTGGGCGATGTATTAGGTAAATACCATCCGCACGGCGACAGTGCCTGTTATGAAGCCATGGTGCTGATGGCGCAGCCATTTTCCTACCGTTATCCGCTGGTCGATGGCCAGGGTAACTGGGGTGCGCCGGATGACCCTAAATCATTTGCTGCGATGCGCTATACAGAATCACGGCTGGCAGCCTATTCAGAGGTTTTGCTGACTGAACTGGGGCAGGGAACGGTTGACTGGAAACCAAATTTTGATGGCACCATGGAGGAACCTGAATCCTTACCGGCAAGACTACCGAATGTTTTATTAAATGGTGGCACCGGTATTGCAGTCGGTATGGCAACAGATATACCGCCACATAATTTAAAAGAAGTTGCCAGCGCCTGTGTGCGTTTACTGGAAAGCCCGAAATCGACGCTGGCAGATCTTTGTCAGCATATTAAGGGGCCGGACTTCCCCACTGAAGCTGAAATCATTACACCTAAAAAAGATATTCTGGAAATCTATCAGAATGGCCGAGGCGGTATCAGGCAGCGCGCCGTTTACGTGGTGGAAGATGGTGCGGTTATTATTACCGCATTGCCCTATCAGGTGTCCGGTAACAAAATTTTAGAGCAGATTGCGGCGCAGATGATCGCGAAGAAATTGCCCATGGTAGAAGATTTACGTGATGAGTCCGATCACGAAAATCCAACACGCCTGGTCATCATGCCGAGATCTAATCGCGTCAATATTGAAGAGTTGATGGCGCATCTATTTGCCACCACGGATCTGGAGCGCAGTTACCGTGTCAATATGAATATGATTGGTATCGATGGCCGGCCACAGGTTAAAGATCTGCGTTCACTTTTAGAAGAATGGTTGAAATTTCGAACGGTAACGGTACGCCGCCGTTTGCAATGGCGGCTGGATAAAGTTAATAAACGCCTGCATATATTAGATGCTTTGCTCATTGCTTTTTTAAATATCGACGAAGTGATCGCCATTATTCGTGAAAATGACAAACCTAAACCGGTGTTGATGGCACGATTCGACATCACTGATGTTCAGGCTGAAGCCATTCTTGAATTGAAATTACGCCACCTGGCAAAACTCGAAGAAATGAAAATCCGCGGTGAGCAAAATGAGCTTGCTGAAGAACGTGATTACCTGGAAAAAATTCTGGGTTCTGCCAAACGCCTGAAAACACTGATTCGGAAAGAAATTATTGCTGATGCAGAAAAGTATGGTGATGACAGGCGTTCACCTATTATAGAACGTAGCGCGGCGCAGGCGATCAGTGAAACGGCATTAATTTCCAGTGAAGCAATTACTGTGGTGTTGTCCGCTAAAGGCTGGGTGCGCTCGGCCAAAGGCCATGAGATTGATGCTGAAAAGTTAAATTACAAAGCCGGTGATGCATTTCAGGCCTCGGCAACAGGTAAAAGTAATCAGATGGTGGTGTTTCTTGACTCCAGTGGCAGGGCATATACCATGCCTGCACATAAATTGCCTTCAGCCAGAGGTCAGGGTGATCCATTAAGCAGTTATTTCACGCCAACACCGGGTTCGCATTTTGTTGCTGTAGTGATCGGCAAGCCAGATGATCTTTATCTATTGGCCAGTAACTTTGGCTACGGTTTCGTGGTGCGCCTGGGCGACATGCAGGCGAATGCTAAAAAGGGTAAAGCAGTACTGAATGTAGGCAAACAGGCACTGGCATTGCCGCCGGTAAAAGTTAATAATGTGAAAACAGACCAGATAGTTGCAGTGAGTTCTGCTGGACATATGTTAGTAACACCGGTTGTGCAACTACCGCAGATGGCAAAAGGCAAGGGCAATAAAATAATCAATATCCCGGCAAAGCTGTTAAAAGCCGGAGATGAAAGTGTTGCCGCGATAACTGTGGTGCCAGAAAAAGGTAAACTGGTTGTACATTCAGGTAAAAAATATAAAACCATGAAAACTGCTGAGCTGGATGATTACGCGGGTGAGCGCGGGCGTCGCGGACTAAAACTGTCACAGGGCTATCGCGTGGTTGATCGACTGGTGGTGGAATAACGTGCTTGTTATGTCTTGAAGATTTAAATATTGTCACCATTCTTTTACCACAGAGACACAGAGTACACAGAGGTTTTATTGTTTTGCGCCGGTGGCGCACTAACAAACAAAAAGTTTTTCTCTGTGGTAAAAAGTTTTTGATTTTATATTTGAGGTCTAAATGAAACGCATTGCTTTATTCTTGATAACCAACCTGGCCATTCTTGTTGTTTTAAGCATTGTACTTAGCCTGCTGGGTGTGGATTCGCTACTGGCTGAAAATGGTGTTGATCTGGACTTACAGGCGCTGCTGATTTTTTCTGCGGTTATCGGTATGACCGGCTCATTTATTTCACTGCTTATGTCAAAGTGGTCTGCCAAGCGAATGACTGGCGCGAAAGTTATTGCTCATGCTGAAAATAAAACACAGCAGTGGTTGTTGGCAACAGTGGAGAAACAGGCGTCTCAGGCAGGCATAAAAATGCCAGAAGTTGCCATTTATCAGTCGCCGGATGTGAATGCATTCGCTACCGGCATGAGCCGTAATAATGCGCTTGTTGCGGTGAGTAGCGGTTTGATTGAAAGTATGAAAATGGATGAGGCCGAAGCGGTGCTTGCACATGAAGTCAGTCATGTAGCGAATGGTGACATGGTAACGCTGGCATTAATACAGGGAGTGGTCAATACCTTTGTTATTTTTGCATCGCGAGTTGTCGGCCATATTATTGATCGCGTTGTGCTTAAAAATGAGCGTGGTCACGGTATTGGTTTTTTTGTTTCTTCAATGATCGCACAAGTTGTTTTTGGTGTTTTAGCCAGTGTGATCGTGATGTATTTTTCCCGGGTGAGAGAATTTAAAGCTGATGCAGGCGCTGCTGAGTTGGCGGGCAGTCAAAAAATGATAGCAGCATTGCGGCGATTACAGTCGATTCATCAGCCATCAAGATTACCCGAACAGATGGCAGCGTTTGGTATTAGCGGTGGCTTTGCTGAAGGTTTTAAAAAGCTGTTTTCAAGTCATCCGCCACTGGAAGAACGAATTGCGGCACTGCGATCTGGCGCGTAAATTGAGACCGTAAAAAAATATTTCACCGCAGAGGCGCGGAGACGCAGAGAAAAACATTGTTATTAGCTATCGTGCCGTAGGCACAATAAAATCTAAAAAACTCTGCGTCTCTGCGGTGAAAAAATCTTTTAAAGTGTTTTTGTTGAAAGTAAAATCAACCAGACATTTCAGTAAAGTCGTAGTCCATTTCTGGCAAAGGTTCCTGCAGGAAATAACCCTGGATGAAATTAACGCCCATGCCCCATAGTATGGATAAGCTGGCCGCATCCGGTACATGTTGCGCAATAGTTAGTTTCTCTAATTTGGCGGCTTCTTCTGCGAGAATCTTGATTTTTTCCTGGTTTTGCGGGTTGTCTGCCAGGTTATCCATAAAGCTGCTCTCTATTCGCACATAATCGGCGTGAATATGCTCTAGCAGCTGGAACGGGTGTGTGCCACCGCCAAAGTCGTCCAGAACGAAACCACAGTTGAGTTCCTTCAGGCTGTGTGACAGGCTTTTAGCACTTTTCAAATGGGTTACGGCAACCGTCTCTTTCACTGTAAAGTTTAAGGTATTGGCCGGTATTTGCTTTTCTTTAATTTGGTAACTGAGCCAGTCTATTAAGGTTTTATCTTTAATTGAAGGTGCAGATAATTTTATAAAGAAGCGGGTATCTTTACCTGTTTTTTTCCTGAGACTATATTCCTGAATCGTTTTATATAATACCCATCGATCAATAGCGGTGGCCATGCCAATACGTTCAGCGGCAGGCAAAAAATCCTGCGGCATAATGATCTTGTCATTGCCTTCTGTTTGCATTCTGATGAATACTTCATATCGCTCATCAGTATCACCATGCAGGCTAACAATGGGCTGGTAATGCAGCAGGAACTTGTCGTTTTTTAAGGCATCAGTGAGTTGTTCTTTAAACTTTACGTCAACTTCCTGTCGTGTTAACTCACCTTTGTCTGGAATATAGATGTGGATCTGGTTGGCACCCTTTTCCGTGGCATGAGTGACTGCCTTTTTTGAGCGCGCTAAAATATCATTGTACTCAGGCGAATCACGGTCTATAAGTGTGATCCCAATGCAGCATGTGGTGTTGATATGGGTCTTATTTATGTTGGCTTCGAGTTGAGACACTGCCTTTTGAAGTTGTGCAGCATAACTTTCAATATTATCTTTTGTATAATTCATGGCGATGATAACAAAACAGTCATGCGTATATCGTGAAAGAATATCATCTTCAGCGAGTGTTTCACTTAGTGCCCCTGCGGCCTCAATAATATACTGGTCTGCATCAACAACGCCAACGGAGTTTTTTATTTCATCGAAATTATCGATTTGAATTTCCAGTAAGGCAGCAGTATATTTTTCCTGCTCACAGTCCGAGATAACTGTTTCGAGTTTTTCGATACAATATTGGCGATTGAATAAACCTGTTAGCTGGTCTTTTTGACTGAGTAATTTAAGCTGGCGCTCAAGTTCCTCGGATGTCCCGTCTTCTTTACGTATAATTATCTGTATGCAAGGTTCGCCTTCAATTTGTGCAGGCGAAAATTCCATTTCACCGCTAAATTCGCTGCCATCAGGTTTGCGTAAATGTGTCTCAAACTTTTCGATACCGCCTTCATTTTTTGTGTAAGCGCGTAAAAATGATTTGAATTCATCGCGACTGTCAGCAGCAACCATATCGAGGACAGGTAATCCTTCCAGGTCATCAGATTCTTCAATGTCAAATGTTGCTAAATAGGACTGATTAGAATATACGTGCATACCTTCATGTATGTAAGCAATAGCATCGCGAGAACTATCGAGTAATGAAGTGCAGCGCTGTTCAGATTCATTATAGGCTTTTTTGTAACGGGCTACTTGTTTGGAATTGATTAAGGCCTGGTGTTCACGTCTTATGATTAACAACAGGTGATCGATATTGCTAAAACTGGTTGCGTCTACAGCGCCAGCACGCATGGCGCTTACAACATCGTATTGTTCATTTTTGCTAACAGAGATAAGGCGACAGTTTTCTGTTTTCTTATCTTTATTAAGGCAGGTGATGGTATCTTCAAGCGAGATCAGCTCCAAGCCTTCGAAATAAATGACCAGGTCAGGAATGTGTTTATTAAGGGCATCAAGCAGGTCTTCGTCATCTTCAACGCGTGTTGATCTTGCAGTGTAGCCTGCTGTTCTTAATTGGCTGACAATTGTTTCTTCGCAATCGAAGGAGTCATCTACAACGATTAAGTTTATTATTTTTTCCACTTATCCTATCTCAAAAAATCTGACAGTTAACCAAAGCTGCTTATTGTTGGCTTCATCTCAGAAAAGTTCCTTAAAGTGATGACCAGAGTTCATCAAAGTCATCTTTGTTTTTTGTTGTTTCTTCTTGTTTCGTCTTTTTTCTTATGAGCTGATCTTCTGCAGTGTTTTCATAGATGAATTGCGTGAATGAGCCTGTATGCTCTTTTGTTGGGCCTAAGGTTATATTAAGTTCGCTTTCTACCAATTGAACCACCAGTTTATCATTTGTTTTAAATGCATGCGCAGGTAGAAGCGTGCTAGATGCCTGTTTTAATGCTTTTATACCCGGTAATATTAAACAATCAAAAGGCGTTTCGTCAGGTTTATTAAAACGATGTGCTGTTGCGGCAATAACTTTTGGTGATATTGCCTGTACGCCTATTTCCAGACCATTTTTCTGGGTAAATTGCATCCAGCGAATTACGCCGACGCGCCATTCAAAATTATTTTTTGAATCAAATTCCTGTAGTGCAATTACTTCACCAATTTGTGCGTGAGACGTGTCATCAGAGGTCCAGCGCAGGCAGTATCCTCCTGCGCTGATATTAACTATTGCCCAGTGCGAGTCGGTTTTTCGCCGGTTGAGATTATGCTGTCCTTCATCAATAAGTTTTCTTTCTTTGGCATAGCTGTCTGTTAGTACGCGACCTTTTGCTACCATGTCCCAGGAATTATTTTCTATATCAGCAATTTCGGTATGTGTCATATACCCCTGTTCACGCTTGTCAGCGTCTGTGACTATTGATTGCAGAGAAAAGTCTGGATCCTGTTTTATTGAAGCAGAGGTCCGTACAGTGAAAGGTTTTGTATTAATTTTTTCTTCTTTTTGCAATGATGCTCGAATCGTTTTAGCGGCGAGTTTCAGGCCAATAGCCACAATGATATCGCCATGACGATCTGCGCGTGAGAACCGGCGTTTTGCGTTTTCTGCCCAGGCGCTGACGAGTATCTCAAGCGTCTCTACTGGAATGGTATCGCCAATGGCAAGTTTTAGATTATTTTTTTGCTGCGTACTGATAGTTTCGATATGGCTGATTAATTTGTCGACATTTAATATACGAATGCAAGCGCCATCGTTGAGGTCTTTTTTACTTAGATAGTCAGGTGCTGAATCTTCCTGGATTTTTATACAAAAAACAGTATCAATCAGTTTTTCCGAAGCATCATGCGTGATGCTGGCGTATTGTGACCATTCGTAAAGTTTTTTAAAGACGCGTTCGCTATCACTCTGTCTTAAGGTGATAGGGCGGGCGAGAGCAAACAGTAGTATCTGTTTATAACAACTTTCAATGGTTGTTTTTTCCTGTTCGTTTTCTTCGTCGATGACGATATTCGCTGTCAGATTTTTGCTTTCGGCAAAAGCATATAGCTGGTGAACATCAAACCACAGGTTTTTGGGGCAGGCTGCGTAAACCTCAGATGAGCGAAGATACATTTCTGACAGGTATTTGATAGCTCGGCAAATTGCAATGTTGAGTGTTTTATCGTCAATGCTAGTATCGATGTTGTTGGCCGCTTCGTAAACGATAATTTCGTAGCCATTGATTAACTCTTTTAATATTGACTGGTTTAAATTGACGATTTTCTGGCTTTTATCGGATAGCGGCAGGGTGCGGTTAATAAAATATTTTTTAAGGTTATTAAATATTTTGCGTGCCTGTTCACGTAACATTTCCAGGTTTTCCAGTCGATGTTTGTTCTGCATTGCCTGGCGGTTCTGGTCACGTAATATCTGGAATGTTTGTCTGGTTAATTCGCCCATATTTGCATTAGGCAAGGCCGATAAAACCTTCTTGAGTTTACGAGGGTTGCTCGGGCTTGAGTCTGCGTTTGGCGCATTTTGTTCCGGTAAATTTAATCTCATTATTATGGGCTGCTTTTTTCTCTCTAAGCCACTGTTATATATAAAATTATATAACCTGGTGTTTTATTTGTAATTGTTCCATAGTTGATTCTAAGTGTAGCTTAGATACGAAAAATTGCAGTTTTTGACTTGTTTCCTGCGATTTCCTGCACAATTCGCGGGACCAGGTAACCGGGAAGCTGTTCTTCCATTTCTTTTTTCAGGTGAAGTGCGCTTGTTTTAGTGACCTCAAAATGCATGGCGCCTTTAACTGGATCGAGTAAATGCAGGTAGTAAGGCAGGGTTTTGCATTGAAATAGCCGCTTGCTCAAGCTGGTTAATGTTGCAGTGTTATCGTTAATACCTTTAAGTAGAACGCTTTGGTTTAGCAATGTAATGCCCGCCTGTTGTAGCAGATGTAACCTGGTGTATTCAGCATGCTGCAGTTCATTGCCGTGGTTTGCGTGTATAACCATCACAATTTGAAATCTTGATGACTGTAATAATTCTATTAGACCGGCATTAATACGGTTGGGTAAAACCACTGGCAATCGTGTGTGAATACGCAGTGTGTGAAGGTGCTTGATTGTTTCTAATTTTTCGATAAGGCTGTATAGTTTTTCATTATCAAGGATTAAAGGGTCGCCTCCACTTAAGATAACTTCTTCAATTTCTGTATGCTGTTTTAAATAGTTCAGCACATGGTTTAGTGTTTTATTGGAATATGACGCTTGCTGATAGGGGTAATGCCGACGAAAACAATAACGACAGTGGATGGCGCAGGCGCCAGTACTGATTAGTAAAATACGACCATGGTATTTATGCAGCAGTCCCTGATATGCCTGTGCGTTTATGTCGCCGACGGGATCGTGCAAGCCGTTTCGTTGTGTTCTTAAGTGTGTTTCTTTGTTTAATGGTAAAATTTGTTGCAGTAATGGATCGTTGATGTTGCCGCTTTGTATTTTGTTTATGTAGCTTTCGGTTGCCAGGCAGTTGAAGTCGGGGTGAATGTTGACCGCTTCAATCTGATGGCTGAGGTCAAGTTGGTCAAGCAGCGTTGCGACAGAAGTTGTGGCATTCGCAAGCTCTTTTTTCCAGAGAGATTCTGCGTTGTTGGCTACCACCAGGTTATCTTGCTGTGTTGAGGCAATGTCTGGTTCTGCAAGTAATTTAATGGGATGTGACATTTAAGTTATTGGCAATTCAGGGTAATATAGCGGCAAATTTATTTGGCTTCGTTTAGAATAAATCTCATTTAGATCGCGCATCTAGTTCGCGCCAGCAAAGCAAAGGCAAGAGTTTAACATGGCAACATACAGCACAAACCAGTTTAAAAATGGCTTGAAGATTATTTTAGACAATGACCCCTGTTCTATAACAGAAAATATAGTGGTGAAACCGGGTAAAGGTCAGGCGTTTAACCGGGTTAAGATGAAAAACCTGAAAACAGGAAAAGTGCTGGAGCGCACCTTTAAATCGACGGAATCTGTTGAAGCTGCTGATGTCGATGAAATGAATGTTGAGTATTTGTATCACGATGGTGAGTACTGGCATTTCATGGAGCCCAGCAGTTTCGAGCAGTATGCAGCGGATGTTGTTGCTGTTGGTGATACTGCAAAATGGATAAAAGGCCAGGAAGTATGTGTGATGACATTATGGAATGGCTCACCGATATCGATTGCAGCACCAAATTTTGTTGAGCTGGCTGTGGCGCAAACGGATCCGGGTTTAAAAGGTGATACGGCGCAGGGCGCGACAAAACCCGCTACCCTGGAGACCGGTAGCGAAGTTAAAGTGCCGCTTTTTATAAATGAGGGTGATGTGTTAAAAATTGATACGCGTACTGGAGAGTATGTGTCGCGCGCCTGAGTTTAAAAAACTTGAAATTATCCACAGATGAGCACAGATGAACACAGATAAAAACCATGGTTTTAATAATCTGTGTTCATCTGCGTTCATCTGTGGAAAAAATAGTTATTAGCGTTTTTTCTAATGGCTCAAAAAGGTTGGCAACCAACGGCCAGTCATGAAGTTCTGTTAGAAAGAGCGCTGCTGTTGAAAAATGTCAGGGCTTTTTTTGCAGCGCGAGGTGTTATCGAAGTAGAAACGCCATTGTTATCGCAGAATTCAACTACCGATCCGCATCTTGATAGTTTGCAGTCACGGTTTCGTGGTCAGCCCTGTTATTTAAATACCTCGCCGGAATATGCCATGAAGCGTTTGCTGGCGGACTGGAACAAACCGATTTATCAGGTTTGTAAAGCCTTTCGAGATGATGAGCTAGGGCCCAATCATAATCCCGAATTCACCCTGCTTGAATGGTATCAGCCGGGTTATGATGCTGTGCAGTTGATGAATGAGCTGGCTGATTTGGTGACAAATTTGTGCCAGTTATCAAAAGTTTCTACTATAGATAAAGTGCAGTTTGAGTCTTTCAGCTATCAGCAGGTATTTGAAAATTTTGTCGGAATTAATCCTTACCAAACCACGGCAACAGAGTGTTATCAGTTTGCACGGGCAAATAATGTGGCAATACCTCAGGGCCTGGTTGCGGATGATGCGCTGAACGACTGGTTAGACTGGTTGCTGACGCAGCAGGTATTACCTGCTTTTAACAAAGATGGCTTTACATTTTTGTATGATTACCCTGCATCGCAGTGTGCACTGGCAAAAATTGCGAAAAATGAACAGCAGGTTATGGTCGCAAAACGCTTTGAGTTGTTTTTTGGTGAAATCGAATTAGCCAATGGTTTTCATGAGTTAACCGATGCCTCTGAGCAATTAAAACGATTTCAGTTTGAAAATATGATGCGCAGGCAGGCGGGTAAAGAACCGGGGCAAATTGATGAAAATTTTATTGCCGCTTTACATTCTGGTTTACCAGAATGCTCCGGTGTAGCGCTAGGACTGGATCGTTTATTGATGGTGTTGACTAGTAATTTAAGTATCGATCAAGTGCTATCATTTTCGTGGGATTGTGCTTAATATTGTGTAATGTAATTTTTCATAAACGCATATGAAATTTTGTCAGGTTTGCTCTGGTAAATTAAAGAGTAATTCATTTTGCTATTTCACTTACATAATAATGTTACGATAAGTTAGCGAAAAGCCTTGCTTTTTTTGTTGTCAAAGGGCAATCTTAAAAGTTATTATGTATCTCGTCCAATAGGGATGCATATCACTTGTTAATTTGTATAAATGAACATGAAGGTAGCCTTGGGCATGTCAATAATTAGTCGAATGAAATTCCCCTTTTATCTCTCTTTAACGCTTCTCTCCGGATGGTCGGTACAGGTACAGGCCGATAACATTATAACTGTTGGTGTTGCATCGCATGGTGGTGCCGTCATTTTGGGCGGTACAGTTATTCCGCTTAAAGAAGTGACGCTTTCTGCGCAAATGCCGGGGCGGGTGGTAAACATTGCGGGTGAGGAAGGGGATGAGTTTACTGCCGGTTCTGAACTGGTAAAAATCAATGATGATGACTTATTGGCAAAAAAAGCGGCAGTCGAGGGGCAGTTGCTCGCAGCACAGAATGCAATGCAGAATGCGCAGGTTCAATATAACCGTGAATTATGGAATCCCCGTGTATACAATCCGCGGCCTATGGCTGGCATGGGCATGCCTTCGATGTTTGATGGTTTTTTTGATAATGATGTAATGCCGGGAGACTCCGGTGGCAATAAGAGTATAGAAAGACATGCTGATTTAGTCACCCAGGGTACCCAGGTTGCATCGGCGCGTTCTCGTGTGACTGAGGCGGAATCAGGCTTACGCGAGATTAATACCAAATTACGCGATACCAAAGCCATTGCACCGTTTGATGGCGTGATTATGAAAAAAATGGTTGAAATTGGCGATACCGTGCAACCGGGGATGCCACTTATTGTGTTTTCCTATTCAAAATTTTTACGGATAAAGGCAGAAGTGCCGGCACGTTTAATGCCGGGCCTGAAGAAGGGTATGGTTGTTCCGGCACGGCTGGATGTGGGTAATACGCTAATTAATGCGCGTGTGGCTCAAATCTCCCCGCTTGCTGATAAAAAGCAACATACGGTTACCGTTAAATTTGATTTGCCTGAAGGTGTTCCTGGTGGGCCGGGTATGTATGCTGAAGTAATGATTCCTGATGTCAGCTCACCAAGTCGTGCGCTGCCGGTAGTGCCTATGGCGGCTATTCAAAAGAAAGGCAGCCTGCCTTCTGTTCAGGTACTGGATGATGAAAACAAACCTACCATGCGCCTGGTTCGTATTGGTGAGGTGGTTGATGAGACTTCAGTAACGATCCTCTCGGGCCTTAAGCCGGGTGAGCGCATATTGGTGCGTGGGAAATAACTAATTTTGTAAATGTCATCCTCTCGTATTGTGAGAACTGGATGTCTGGGAGCTGTTCGTTGCGTTAACACGAACAGGGTTGAACGGTAAAGAATAGATTAATAGTCCTCATGGCAGATAATAAAGAAACGAATCAGCTGGAAACAGCAAAGCATAAAATCGGTTTTGCGGGCTCAACCGCAAGGTCGTTCATTAACTCACCGTTAACACCGATGTTAATTATCATCTTTATTCTGATGGGCTTAACCGGTATTGCCTTTACGCCCCGACAGGAAGACCCGCAAATTTCTGTGCCGATGGTCGATATTTTTGTCCAGTATCCGGGTGCCTCTGCCGAGCAGGTTGCTGCCCTTGCTGCCAAACCACTGCAGCGGATTATGGGTGAAATGTCAGGTGTCAAGCATGTTTATGCTGCATCGCAGCGTGATGCTGCTATCGTTACTGTTGAATTTGACGTCGGTGAGGAAATGGAGGATTCACTGACCAAGCTATACAGTAAGCTTGATTCGAATAAAGATGCGATGCCACCGGGTGTGACCGGTTACATGGTTAAGCCAAAAGCGGTTGATGATGTACCGGGTCTGACGATAACGTTATGGTCTAATGAAGTGGATGATGCGTCGTTACGGCTGATCGCTTTAGATACCCTGCAAAAACTCAGTGAAGTGGAAAACTCTAACCAGGGTTTTGTTGTCAGTGGGCGTAAAGAACAATTACGTGTCGAAGTGCTACCTGAAAAACTGGCCGGTTATAGTATTAGTTTACCGAGACTTGCCCAGGTTATTCAGCAGGCGAACAGTGAAAAATCGGTGGGTGATATCGAAGCCTGGGATAAGAGCTTTAAAGTATATACCGGTTCGTTCCTGCAGTCTGCACAGGATGTTGAGAATATTGTTGTTGGCTTAAGTAATGGTATTCCGGTGTATATTCGTGATGTGGCCAATGTGTTGCACGGGCCATCAGAAGTGCACAGTATGGTAAACCATTATACCGGGCCGGCCAGTGCTGAAGCAGCGGTTGCCAATGGTGCAACAGCGGTGACTATCGCCATTGCTAAAAAGAAAGGGTCAAATGGTGTTTCTGTTTACAATAATGTTCTTGAGCGGCTGGAGCAGCTAAAAGGTGAAATTATTCCGGGTAACGTGAATGTCTACATCTCACGTAACTACGGTGATACCGCCAATGACAAGGTCAATGAACTGATTTTTAAACTGTTTGTTGCCACCGGTGTTGTTGTCTTGCTGGTCTGGTATGCATTGGGCTGGCGGCCTGCACTGGTTGTACTGATTGTTATTCCTATCGTTATTCTGTTTACTGTGTTCAGTGCGCTGGTGCTGGGTCTGACCATCGACCGGGTAAGTCTGTTCGCGTTGATCTTCTCTATCGGTATCCTGGTCGATGACGCGATTGTGGTCATTGAAAATATTTATCGTCACTGGTTAATGAAAGAGGACATGAGTGAGGAAGTTTCAATCGAAGCGGTTGATGAAGTCGGTAACCCGACCATTCTTGCGACTTTCACCGTTATTGCGGCGCTGATGCCCATGGGTGCGGTGCGTGGCATGATGGGGCCCTATATGGCGCCCATTCCTACATTGGGCTCGGTAGCGATGATTTTCTCCCTGTTTGCCGCCTTTGCCTTTACCCCATGGCTGGCAAACAAGATAAAGCCATCACTGAAAACCCTGAAACATCATGCTGAAAAGGAGCATAAGAGTAATCAGCGTGTTGGTCGTTTTTTCCGTAATACCATTACCCCGTTACTTGAAAGCAGTGTTCTGGGTTATGGGTTTTTAATGTCATTGTTTGTGATGTTTTTTGCCAGCTGTGTCATGTTTTATACCACTGCCGTTCCAGTAAAAATGTTACCACTGGATAATAAAGCTGAATTTAATATTGTGGTTAATTTCCCGGAAGGCACATCATTAATCGATACGGCAAATTTAATGTCTGCCCTGGCAGCAGAGGCCAGGCAGTTTGAAGACGTTGTCTCTTTACAAACCTACGTTGGTACGGCGTCACCGTATAATTTTAACGGCCTGGTTCGACATTATTACTTAAGAGCAAAACCATGGCAGGCCGATATGCAGGTTGTACTGACGCATAAAAAAATGCGGGAAATAACCAGCCATGAAATCGCTGTTGCCATGCGTGACATTATGACGCCGATAGCTAAAGAAGCAGGCGCGCGAATTCAGGTGGTGGAAATGCCGCCGGGTCCCCCTGTGTTGCAATCGGTGGTTGCTGAAATTTATGGGCCGGACCAGGAGACAAGGCAGCAGTTTGCACGTGATATGGTAGAGATGTTTGAAAAAGCAGAGAGTATCACCGATGTTGATACCCTGATGCAGGATCCCTATGAGATTTGGCGCTTTGAAGCTGATCGTGATAAGGCGTTACGCAAAGGCGTTACTATAGACTCGATTAATACCACGCTTGAAATGGCGATGGGTGGTTTTGATGTTGGTGACCTGAAACGTGGCTCTGTGGTTGATCCAACCTATATAGTATTGCAGGTACCATTATCTGCACGTTCTGAGTTTTCCCGCCTGGGGTCCATTCCTGTGCAGGCGCCTGATGGTTCGATGTTGCCACTATCGGAACTGGGTCGATTTGTAAAAGATGTGGAAGAAGATATTATTTACCATAAAGACTTGCGTGAAGTCGAATTTGTTACCGGTGAAAATGCCGGCAGGTTAGCCGCACCTATTTATGGCATGTTCCAGGTTGATGACATGCTGGAAGATTATATCGCACCAGACGGAGTCGAAGTGGATCATGGCTTTTTCGGCGGCGGCTATTTTGGTCCGCCAGCTAACAGCAGTAAGACCGGTTTTGAATGGACCGGTGAATGGACCGTTACCTATGAAACATTCCGTGACATGGGTGGTGCCTTTATGCTGGCCATGGTCATTATTTTCATGCTGGTGGTGATTGAGTTTAAAAACTTTATCTTCCCGTCTATTATTATGGCACCTATTCCATTAACTCTGGTTGGTATTATTCCCGGCCACTGGCTCTTTGGTGCAGAGTTTACCGCCACGTCAATGATTGGCTGGATAGCGCTGGCGGGCATCATCGTGCGTAACTCTATATTATTGGTGGACTTCACCAAACATGAGGTGGAACGGGGGGTGCATGTAACCGATGCGGTTATTAATTCCTGCCAGGCGCGTACCCGTCCGATTGTGATTACTGCTCTGGCACTGGTAGGTGGTTCCAGTGTGATCCTGACTGATCCAATTTTTGAAGGCATGGCTATTTCGCTTTTATTCGGCGTTGTGGTGTCGACTGCCCTGACTTTATTTGTCATTCCATTAGGCTGTATTTCTGCGCAAAAAGCCTTCCCGAACTGTGACACGGCCTGTGCCGATGATATTGATGAAACACCAGCTGTTGAAGAATATAAAGCGCCATTATGGATGCGTATTTATGGTGGAGTCGTCGGTTTTGTTGGATGGATAGTTGTCATCGTATCGATGGTGTTTAACTTATTGCGTATGTTGCTGGCTATGCTGCGGCCAAAATCTGAGCCGCCAACACCGCCACCTGCGACTCCGGCTTCAACACCACCGGTTT
>CAWDMF010000047.1:0-25107 GCA_963803185.1 uncultured Gammaproteobacteria bacterium
CTTTGGTTTTATCTTTGGTAGTGTCTTCGGTCGCGATGATCTGATACCCGCTCTCTGGTTACATCCGATAACACAGCCGTTACCCGTTCTTGCCGTTCCACTGGTCGCCGGTGTTATTATCATCCTGCTGGGCCTGGTACTGTCTGCGGTCGAGTCGCACTGGCGCGGTGAATGGCAGCGCTGGTTACAAATTGATGCCCCCGTTATCGTGCTTTACCTGGCAATCCTGTTGTTATTTTTTATTCCAGACGCTGCCACTGTCGCCATTGTCGGCGCACTGACATGGTACATCGCCGGTAACATTAAGCTGGCAGATGGCAGGCTACTGGACAAGATTGTGGCTGTATTCAGCGCAATGGGTTCTCTGCTTGAAACCATGATGCAGCTTTTTCTCAATACTGTGTCTTTTGTACGTGTTGGTGCATTCGCCCTGGCGCATGCGGGACTGTCAATGGCGTTCAGTATTATGGCGGACAGTGTAAACTCGACACATGCTCGCTCTGCTGGTTATGCTGATAGGCAATATAATTGTTATCGCACTGGAAGGGCTGGTTGTCAGCATACAGACAACACGACTGATACTGTTTGAATTTTTTATCCGGTTCCTGCAGGCTAATGGCCGTGTTTTCAAACCATTGACTGGACCGCTTGCAAAAGTCACCAATAGTTGAAGATTAATAACTGGATTTAATGGTAGGAGAAACAGCTATGAAAATTGTTAACGCCAAACTCATTCTCTGGCTGAGCAGTGCTGCCTTTATGAGTATTATTGCTACGCTACTGCTGTGGTGGTCTCCTGCGATGGCATCTGATGTGGCAGAAAGTAAACCTGCTGTACCATCGGGCGTATTGCAATGGGGTTTTGTTGCTGCTGCACTTTCAACCGGACTCTCATCTCTTGGTGCAGGATATGCGGTAGCGAACGTGGGCAGTGCCGCTATTGGTGCACTGGCAGAGAAACCAGAATTGCTGGGACGTGCACTGATCGTCATTGGGCTGGCAGAAGGTATTGCTATTTATGGCCTGATTGTATCGATTTTGATCCTGAACGTTATTATCTGATCCTGATTGTGCTGAAATGTCTGCAGCTATGTATATAGGTGATGAAATCAGTGCCGCCGGTTACCGGCTGTGTGGTGTTGAGGTGCACATAGCTGACAGGCACAATGCGCTATCACTTATAAAACAGGCCATCGAGTCTGCATCACTGGTGCTGGTTGGCAGCAGTACTGCGCAATTCCTGGTCACCTCGGAACTTGATGTGTTGCTGGAAAATATAACGCCACCTGTGCTTGTTGTTCCGGATGTTGCTGGTGGGCAGGCAGCGCCGGACATTACATCATTGATACACAAACAACTGGGTATGCTGGAATGAATTCGCCTGATCCCGATAAAACGAATAAGGAAACACTGGAGTATCTACTGGGCATTGTGGTTGAAAACCGTGAACAGCGATGTAGCGAAATACGTGACAGTGCGCGCAGCCAGGCGAACGAGATCCTGAAACAGGCACATACGCGCGTGCGTAGCCGCGTGCATCATCACATAGTGATGTTGCGCGAGAAATACCTGCAGCGTATTTCGGCAGCGCAATCTCGTAACCAGACATTGATTCGACAACAGCGTCAGCTTGCAGACAAGGAAGTTCTGGATACGGCGTGGCCTCTTTTGCGCGAAGCATTAAGGGCGCTGTGGAATGATTCTGCATCGAGAGATCGATGGCTGGATGCGGCTATCACCAGTGCATCGTCAAGCTTTCTGCAAGATGACTGGCAGATAGAGCATCCAGTCGATTTCAATGTCGAAGACCAGCAACGCCTGAAGCATTATTTGACTAACATCGATAACAGGTCAGCAGAACTGAGTGCAAGTGATGATATCGAAGCGGGCATTCGTATCACGGTGAATGGAACGGTCATGGATGCCACGATCGAAGGTTTACTGCAGCAGAAGAGGGTGCTTGAAGCCAGGCTTATCGCACGGATGAAACGGGAACTAGCTGGCCATGACTGATGCGGCGATTGATGCTGTTATCGGCGATGCAGTCATCAACTGGGTCAGTGGACCGGTATTGCGGGCAACAACACAGATAACTTTCCACCTTAATGAAGCCGTTAAAGTAGGTCAGCAGGAACTGCTGGGCGAGGTGGTACGAATTAATGGCAACGAGGCCGTCATCCAGGTTTACGAGGACACCACCGGTTTGAGGCCGGGTGATCCGGTAGTGGCAACTGGCTCACAGTTGTCGGTCAAGCTGGGCCCGGGATTACTTGGTAATATATTTGATGGACTGCTGCGTCCGTTGAATAGCAGGGCTCATTTTGTTAAGCCGGGTATCAGGCAGGATATAGCAGATAAAAAATTTGCTTTCAGGCCCCTGATCAAGGCAGGGGATGAGATAAAACGTGGTGCCGTGTTTGCTACAGTGCAGCGCGATGATGCACGTTTGCAGCGTTGCCTGGCACCACCCGACTGTGATGGCAGGGTTCTGTCTATCAAACCTGCCGGTGACTATACTGAAGACGAAATTCTGTGTGTTGTCGACTGCAGTGGCAAAGTACGTGAGCTTGGCATGAGCCACTACTGGCCGGTCAGGCAGCCAAGGCCGGTCAGGCAGCGTATGCCGACTAAAGGACCGCTGTTTACCGGTCAGCGTATACTCGACAGTCTATTCCCAATTGGCTGCGGTAGTCGCGCAGCTATGCCGGGCGGTTTTGGAACGGGTAAGACAGTATTACAGGAAACGCTGGCCAAGTGGTGTGATGCAGATGTGATTATCTATGTCGGCTGCGGCGAGCGTGGCAATGAAATGGCCGGGGTGTTGCACGAGTTCCCGTCACTTGAAGATCCGCGTACGGGTCGGCCGCTGATGGAACGCACTGTAATCATTGCCAACACCTCTAATATGCCGGTGGCCGCGCGCGAGGCCAGTATTTACACTGCCGTTACTGTTGGCGAGTACTTTCGTGACCAGGGTATGCGCGTTGCGTTAATGGCAGATTCCACCAGCCGCTGGGCGGAAGCGCTGCGCGAGATTTCCGGGCGTCTTGGCGAGTTGCCGGGTGAAGCCGGTTACCCGGCGTACCTGAGCAGCAGGCAGGCAGATTTTTATGAGCGTGCCGCTCATGTTCAGACATTGTCCGGCATGGTTGGCTCACTCACCATTATCGGTGCAGTCAGTCCACCGTCCGCTGATTTTTCAGAACCTGTGACCACACACACCAAACGTTATGTGCGCTGTTTCTGGGGTCTCGATGCCGCTCGTGCGCAGGCACGTTTTTACCCGGCCATCCATCCGCTGCAGTCATACTCGCGTGATGTGGATGTACTGAAACATTTCTGGAGCCAGAACGGGCATCCGACCTGGGATAGCCAGCGCCAGCGGTTTCTTGCCCTGCTGGAAGAGCAGGCCAGGCTGGAGCGCATGGCGCGAATTATCGGCAAGGATGCATTGCCGCCACACCAGCAACACGTGCTGTTGTGCGCCGAGTTAATCAATGAGTCATTTCTGCGGCAGTCGGCATTTTCCGAAGTTGACCGATATTGTTCAGCTGAGCGGCAAATTGCGATGATGAAGATGATTACTCTTTTTATCAAATTTTCAGAAAATGCTATCGATATGGACACCAGTATAGAAACCATCAGTCGCTTGCCGGTTATGCGCCGGCTGATGCGTATGGGTGAGGAAATCGGTGAAGCTGAACTGGAAAAATTCGACAAGCTGCGTACCGAACTTGATATTGCATTCAGCCAACTGAGTCATTCAGCGACACAGGATACCAGGCAGGAGACCGCCAGCAATGAAAGCTGACATCTATGCCAATGGTGCGGCTACACGACTGCAAGGGCCGCTGCTGTTTCTAAAGCGCACAGTTAATGTCGGCCTCAATGAAGCAGTTGAAATAGAAGATGGCAAAGGCAATGTACGACTGGGCCGTATTTCTACTATCGACAATGACAGTATGATTGTTGAAGTGCTGGAGTCAACAGCGGGACTCGGGCTTGACGATACGCGTGTGCGTTTTCTGGGTGAACCACTGACCTTCGCAGTTGGTCCAGAAGTTCTCGGACGCATATTTGATGGCGTCGGCCGGGCGATTGATGATGGTCCGCCGGTACCCGCAGAGCAATCACTTCGCATCGAAGGTTTACCAATCAATCCTGCAGCCCGTGACCGGCCAACGGATTTTATTGAGACGGGTATATCCGCTATCGATATCATGAACAGTCTCGTGCGTGGCCAGAAACTGCCTATCTTCTCGGGTGCCGGGTTGCCCCATGATCAGCTTGCGATACAGATCGCACGTCAGGCGCATCTGCGAAAGGCTGCTGAAAATGGCAAAGATGTTACTGCTGAAAACGAGTTTGCCATGGTATTCGTTGCGATTGGCGTGCCTTATGATTCAGCTGAATTATTCAGGTCTGCTATGGAAGCCAGCGGCGCACTTGAACATACTGTGTTGTTTCTTAACCTTGCTTCTGATTCAAGCACACAGCGATTGTTGTGCCCGCGTTACGCCCTGACCACTGCTGAGTACCTTGCATTCGAGCAGGGCAAACACGTGCTGGTATTAATGACGGATATGACAAATTACTGTGAAGCTTTACGTGAAGTTTCTGCCAGCCACGGTGAAGTGCCAAGCCGTAAAGGTTTTCCCGGTTATATGTACTCGGACCTTGCTACGTTGTATGAACGCGCGGGCAGCATCAGGGGTTTACCAGGTTCACTGACACAGATACCAATACTCACCATGCCATCGGATGACATTACCCATCCAATACCCGACCTCACGGGTTACATTACTGAAGGCCAAATCGTACTCGACCGTGAACTCGACCGCGCTGATATTTACCCACCGGTGAAAGTGTTGCCCTGCCTGTCTCGGCTGATGAAAGACGGCACCGGTGAAGGTTTTACCCATGCTGACCACCCCGATCTGGCTAATCAGCTATACGCCGCTTATGCGCGCGCAGTTCATGTTCGGGTGCTGGCAAGTGTTGTCGGTCGTGAAGGCTTGACCAGTGCAGACCGGCTTTTCCTGGATTTCGGCGACCTGTTTGAAAAAGAGTTTATTCATCAGGATAGCAGTCGTAGCCTGGAACAGGGTATGGAAACTGGCTGGCACCTGCTGCGTATGCTGCCAGTCAGTGAACTGATCCGGCTTAATGACAGGCAAATTGATCAGTACATCAAAGATGATGTGGTGGCTGAGTGAGCGCACCTGTGCAAGCGTCTACCCGTGCAGCGATACTGGAGCTGAAGAATGAGCAGCTGGTGGTCAATGAAGCATATATTTTTCTCGATGAAAAACGTATGCTGCTGGCAGCGGAGTTGCTGCGACAATTACGTATCTACCAGCAGTTGAATAATGAGCTGGGTGTTTTACATGGTCAGTCAAAACAGGCTGTGCAGTCTGCCGTGATGCATCATGGTCTTGATGGTCTGCAGGTTTTTCCTGCGGCATCATTCGAAGCTGCCACATTAAAACAGAACACTCACAACTTCATGGGTGTTACTCTGGTTGAAACTGAGTTGTCCACAGAAAATGTCGAGAACATAAATACCACAGCGGCATCGAACCCTTCCGCTAAAGCGGATTACTGTCGCCAGTTGTTTCGTGAGATCGTTGTGCAAAGTGCTGTGCTTGCTGGTATATCGGGTAACCTTTATCGTTTGCTCCGTGAGTATCGCTTAAGCGAACGTCGTTCACGTGCACTGGAAAATGTTATTCTGCCGGAAATCGAGCAGAACTTGCGTGAGATGTCTTTACATCTGGAAGAGCTTGATCTTGAAGATGCTATCCGGGTTTATCTGCGATCAGCTTCGCATTATGAGTAAGCCATATTCTAATTTACTCGATTATCTTTTTGCAGAAAGACGTTAGCCTTTACCTACCGTTCATTACTGCAGGTTACTTATGAAATACTTTTATGCTTAAGTAAGAGCCATTCTTCATCGTTGTCTTATTGGTCATTTCGTTATAGTGGCTTCGGGTAATGTTATATCCATTTTCATGTCCGCTAGCACATGAAAAAATTCTTCCCAGTTAGTGGTGTTAAATGTACTAATCACCAGGTCTCTGCATGATAGTTTGTAGTTCAGTACCTGTCTTTGAAGTCTGAAAATTTCATTTTGCATTTGAATTAGTCTTGCAGCTGAAATTTTCGGTGAAAGAGCTGCTTGTTCTATTTTAATGCGTTTGCTGATGATTTCATTTGTTGTTGCAATCACGTTTTTGCTGTTTGTGTCGCGCCATGTTATTAGTTTACTGAGTTGTTCATCGGTTAATTGCAGGATGTCGCTATTATTAATGATGACAGGAAGCAAGTTAGGTAAAAAATCAACTTTGTCCAGTTTTTCCGGGTATTGCTCAATATTGTCTTGCTTATTACTGAGCGTCGCTGATGCAGAATTTGTTGTCGCGATACAGGTAATGACTGCGAAACTGATTAATGCAGTAAATAATATGCTGTTTTTCATATGATAACATTCTCATCTAAAGCCAAACAAGGATTACAATATAAGTATATTCTAAATAGCTAAATAGAGTGTGAATTATTTGTGAACTTTGACTATATAAATTAAATGTCCTTAAGCATTAATCCAGCCAGCCTTAAATGAAAAGCAAAGAATTTAAAGGCTGCCATTTTTTTGCTTTTTTTAATTAAAAGTCAATTCCATATAAAAATTAGAGGAACAAAAGCATTTAAAGGTAGTAGGCTTTATTGCTAATGAAAATGAGTGTTAAAAATGACTGACGATACAATAAAAGAAGTAACGGCCAATGAAGTAACAGCTAGTACCAGCGCGATATGGCAAAACCATATTTCTATTGCCGATACGCCAGAAGGTTTTACCTTAAGAACAACTTATCCAGCTAATCCAGATGGTGTTGAGGTTATGCTGGAACGCTGGCTAGCGGGAACGGAAGAGCCGCCGCATTCTCATCCGGGTGATGATATGACGGTTGTTGTTGAAGGTAGGATGTCGATTCAGTTTTATACAAAATCAGCCGATGGTCTGGTTGCCGATGGTGAGCCGGTTTTTCTTAACAAAGGTGAGACCGGCTATATTAAGGCGGGTCGAATCCACGATGCTAAATATATCGAAGAATGTAAACTGGTTTACGTTCACGATAAAGCTTTTGGTTTTATCGCTGAAGATTAAAAATATTATCGTCAAGTTAAGCCAATGGTAGTGAGGTCGTGTAAATAATTTCATGGCACAACCAGATATTCATGCTTGTGATTGACAGGAAAACAGGTCAGAAACGGGCATTCGTTAATCCATATAGAGGGCAATCTACCGAGCGAACTGAAGTATGGCATTTGGTGGTCTAGCTCTCGGAGAATCAATTGTTTCTTGCCGCGAAATCAACGGGGAAATTACAGGCATTATAAAATGTTAGATAACTATCTTAATATTTATTAAATTTATTGACCTGTATCAAGGCGCCGGCTGCATTTACATTCGAGTATTACGTTTTAACAGGTTGTACCAAGGAGACTTTATATTATGAAATTTTTAACTATCATGTCACTAACAGCTTTCCTTTTTATGGGTTTGTCTAGCACGGTTTTTGCGGAAAAGAGCACTATCGGTGCGATAGAATATCAAGATAACTGCGCTTCCTGTCATGGCGCCAAAGGTGAAGGAAATGGCCCATTTAGCGAATATTTAAAAAACGTTCCACCTTCATTGGCCTTGCTTAGCAAGCAAAATGGTGGAGTATTTCCTTTTGATCGTGTCTTCCAGATAATTGATGGTAGAGGGGAAGTAAAATCTCATGGACCACGTGAGATGCCTGTCTGGGGCAGAGATTATATTGCGGGTTCGGTTGAAGTACATGGCCCTTTCTTTGGTGAATGGTATGGCGAGGATATTTTGAATGCACGCATTCTTGCCCTGATCGATCATCTTAACAAGCTGCAAGAGAAGTAGTATTCGAAGCAAGGATAACTATTTCTAGTAAATTAAAAAAGCCCGGGGCTTGCCCGGGCTTTATTATTTTCACATCGGTGACATATGTCTGTTATGTCGACAATTCACTGACGACTCATTAACACGAACTAGCCGATCCAGCTAATGCGGTCATTCACAAATAAACTGTAGAATGACTATATCAGGGTGATACTATTCAAAATCAAACTTATTTTGCTTTAATGAATTCTGCGGTCATCGCCAGAGCGGCGGTCCATATTCACCCACCTACCATTACTATCTTTAAATGGCCGTCTGAGCAAATGAAAATGAATTTTATTCATTCTGCGGCCGCTTTTAGTACGAATTGCGTGTGAAGGATTTGTTCTATCATCCACAATTAGTTCAATACTCATTTAACTTTTCCCAAAAGATTACTTATTTTCATTGCACATTTATTAATATTTGTTTCTTTAGATACATTATATGCAAAATATATGCCAGATATATATCCTTATGATTTAAATAGAATTATTAAAGAAATAAAATTATTAACGTTAAGTAAATGTAAAAAGTAGTGACACCTGGGCTGTAACTAAAATGATTTGCTGTTTCACAACTTTATCTAGAGGTTTAGATTACTTTATAATCTGTGTTTTATTTACATGCAATAAATTGCTGCTTTGGATTGCAGGCCTTTGAGCAAACTATTGTCACCAAATAAATCTATTGTCTGCTTACCGGCCAACAATGGATGTGCATCACGTTCATAGATAAGATGGCCATGATCATGATTAAAATTTAGTAATGTATTACCTGGCGGGTCGTTTGCACACGGTGCATGATTAAATTAACCAGTTCCTGTACAACCTCGGTCCGACCGGTGTCGATATGTTGACCCTCAGTCCAGATCACCTCATAAGGCTGAAATGCTGAACGATGCAATGCTAGTACACTAGTTAATGGCATTGCTTCATCATCTTTGGCATTGATGAAGACAAGCTTTCGCGGGCTAATACGCCAAAGCCAGTTTTCAGGCCGCATGGACTCAACCGCAATCAGGCGTGCGCTAGCCCACGCCACAAACTTGCGGAGCAAAGCAACCTTGATTCGCCCCTTCAACTTATGCGCGATGACCTTTTCCGGTTCACCCGCACCGTGTACCAGCCAGGTACGGGTTACACGCTGATCTAGCGCTGCCGGTATACTGACAAAAAAGGCCCCCAGGCTGACACCCACGAGTTCGACCTGTCGCTCATCGACAGACTTTAGCGCAAGCAAATAATCCAGTGCCAGTAAAACAGCCGGTACCGTATCACGTACTGTTTGCTGATACTGCCTTACATCAATGAGCTTCAGCCCTTCTCGTGCCCACTTATCATGGTTGGGGTAAGATATTGCAGCGAGGATTGCGGGCTGTTGCTGGGAGACTTGATGGACCGCATCACGACCAGTGCGTTTACCGCCGAGAATGAAAACAAGAGGAAGACCTTTTTCAGTACGCTGTTGTGGAACTCGCGTAGTCATTTTAACCATCAGACCACTATTCGAATGTAATGTAATATGTCTAAAGATTGAGTTACCATCTTGCCATTCACGTTCGATATCGATTGATTGTAACCAGCCTTTACGCTGAAAAAACTCATCGCTCGGGTCAGATAAATCTGGCAGAAGCAACCAGAGCAGATAACATGGGACAATGACACATAATCCCAAAACACTCCATAGAACAATACGAAACCAACTGTAGTCCAACGGCCTGTCCCTAGTAGAACTCATTCAACGCTCCCATTTTATTTTTTCTCGTAGTTATCGGCCGATTGCTCATAAAAAAACACGCAACGGGAAGTACAGGAAGAATAAAAGCCCTTTTCACAAAAATGATAGCTGAACATTTCCACCCGCAAACCTCAAGTGCAGTTATCCATTAGCATCATAAAGATAGGAAAGCAGCATCAACCATCCAGGCGATAACTACGTTGACAAATACCGTATGCGGCAATGTACGGACCGTCAGAAAAACATCAATCAGGCAGCAATCTTTCCAAAATGTTTTGACAATGTACAGTCATAACCGGAGTTAATCAATATAGCCAGAGATTGGCTGTCATGTTACTTGTCTGATGAGATATACTCAGCTATAAAGTTTATTAATAAATATTTATTGCAACAACCGAATTATTATCATGAGATTAGCATTAACCATTTTTATCTATTTTGTTACAGTCTATCAACCAGTTATTGCTATTCCTGCTGATGAAGATGTGACACCGGTTCCATACGACAATGGCTATGAGCAGTCAGGTACAGCTGTACCTGAGCTGGAAGCAAAAGTGTTATCAGGAGTAACTCTTGGTCAAATGCTTTATGAAAACCATTGTACAAGTTGTCACGAAAGTATGGTTTATATACGCAGCAAACGAAAAGCAAAAAACTATAAAGAAGTTGCTAACTGGGTCAGCCAACGTGCGGACTGGCTTAACCTGGACTGGAGTGTCGTAGAAAAGCAGGAGGTTATGCAGTATCTTAATGAACGTTATTATAAGTATCCCTTGACTGAGTAATTCGAATAAACAAGTCACCCCGGCCTATATTTATCGGTAACGGGTGGCATTTTGTCAAATGTATAAATCTAGACATGGCCAGACTAACAGCAAATAGCGTTCAGACTTAATATGACTGTTTCAGGATTCTAATCAGGCACTCAATAAAATTAGTTGACACGGAATATACGGCCAAAAGCAGTCCTTCACCAGTTTTCTGTGGCAAACAATGCGACATCACGGGATAACTATTGAGCATGATAATGGCAGGTAACACAGGTCACATCACCTGGCAAAAACGATCACACAGTGATTCAGAAACCGATACATCCAATTAATACAAGCGAAAGCATCGCCATATACCATACTCTTTTTTTAACAGGCAACCGATAAAAAAGTCAGATCATTGGTAGTTCCCAATCCGAGCCTTGCATATCCTCTAATTCACAGCCCGATAAGCTCGGCATGCGCGCCCTGGTTGGTTATGCGTTTCAGGATTTTCTGAGAGTCCATTTCTTCAGGATTGTATTGCACAATGATCAGGTGTGGTGTTTTGCTCGAACCATGTACGCTGACAACCCCGTCCAGGGCACGAAGACTGTCCTCTACCGTTATTCTCTGTTCAGGGCTCAGGTTTTCATCGATATGCACAGTAAGATCAACAAGATTGATATCCATAGCTTACCTCCTCTATATGGTGCACTAGTCACTCAAAACATGTTAGTTGACTTTAAATCAGTGTAAATCACCATCTTCCTGATGTCCTTGTTCTAGATCAAACTATCGACTCGTTTTCTGGGAAGTCTAAAGCATACATAAAAGTTTTAGTAAGAACATATACAAGGGAATTATATGGTCAGAGTGGAAATGCATGACGGTCCGCCTGGATTGATTTTTCCCTGACGACCCATTAACTCGAACTAGCAGATCCCCTCTATGTCAGGATGGTTGTCCAAAGAGGACAAGCTAAGGTTACGTAGATAGCATTTATTTGTATTAATAATTAACACTTGTCACTGCAGCGTTTTATTTGTAACTTAGCAGAACGAATTAATTTCATCATAACAGGTATCAATATGTCTGGCTCATGGGGCTGCCCGCACGAAGTGAAAGGACTTTGTTCTAAGATTAAAAATCTACCATGTAACCCCGGTATGAAGGGATGCGTACTTTATGGCCGCTTTACATTCTCTGACCCTGACAAGAACAGCCCTGCTATCAAGCGAAAACTGGCAGACAGGCAATCAAAAAGAGAGCAAGGCAACAAGCAGTAAGCCAATGCTTTTCAATAAAAAACCACTGTATTTAATATTTCTATTTTTCAGGCAATAATAATTCATGCTGTTAAGAGCCATACTTACTTTCCTGTTAGCCATCGTGTGTATGCAAACCGGTTATGCTGATACTTCAAAGGCGGAGCATTTCGAGCTGCCGTTAAACGATGAGACTGCCATAAGCATCACAAAATTTGGCAATACTGGCGACAGGATACTCTGGATCCCGTCAGAGCATGGGATTAACAAAGTAAATCATTACGATTTGCTGCGTTCTTTAGCTGCGCTGCAGCATGAAGTCTGGTTAGCAGAAATTCATGAAAGCTATTTCATACCCGCCGGACGTAGCAGTTATACTAAAATTCCCGTCGACGATATGGCCCGTCTTATCGAGAATAGCCTGCCAGAAGAAGAACGAAAATTATTTATCGTCAGTACAGGCCGCGCAGCTGTGCTTTCATCGTTGGCGTTAAACCGGTGGTTAGCGACAACGGGTAACAGTAAGCGTCAGCGCGATAAGTTCGGTGGTATCATCATGATCCACCCCAACTTCCAGGCCGATACACCGCATCCCGGAACTGCGATGGAATACTTGCCGCTCGTCGATTCAATCCAGCTGCCTATATTTGTTATACAACCCAAAAAATCGAATAAGTACTGGTATTTGAACGGCCTGGTGTCAAGACTAATAGATGGCGGCAGCGAGGTTTATACAAAGATTATTGAGCAGGCTAGCGATGGTTATCATGTAAGGCTCGATAGAAGTGACGCCGAAGAGCAGCTGGCAAAAACACTGCCTGCTGATATAGCCAGGGCCACTCAACTGCTTGCACAAACAAAAGTAATAGCTAAAAAACAACATGTAAAGAGTGAGACATGGCAGGTATCGACAATTGCAGAATCACTGCAGCCCTTCCCGGGTAATGTCAGCGCCCCGGAACTGGAACTGCAAGATATGGGCGGTAATAAACACAGGCTGAAAGATTATCGCGGCAAAGTGGTGGTACTCAATTTCTGGGCCACCTGGTGTCCGCCATGTGTCGAAGAAATTCCTTCACTTGGCCACTTGCAGCAAGCATTTTCAAAAGACGATTTAGTGGTTTTAAGTGTTGATATCGGTGAAAATAAAAATGACGTACAGGCTTTTCTACAGCAGGTACCTGCTGCTTTTCCGGTACTGCTCAACCCGGATGGCAGCACGGTAAAACAATGGAATATCATTGCCTTTCCAACGACGTTTATTATCGATGCACACGGCAGCATCAGGTTGACTTATTATGGCGGGCTGGAGTGGGACAAACCAGACATTGTTGAACAACTACGGCAGCTAGTGAAACATTAAATTAACCAATGTCCCTATATGGACTACTCTTCGTTTGCAAGTAATCTGTTAATGGCTGCTGGCTCGACTGCATACGTATATTCGGCCATGAATGGACACACAAACAAAAACGTTTTTTCCGCAGATGAACACAGATGAACACAGATAAAAACAAGAAATGTTTATTTTTGTCATATAAAGGACAACTACTTTATATGACATCAAATAACTAATGTCTTTTATCTATGTTCATCTGCGTTCATCCGTGGACTATTGCTTTTAAAAAAGTGACTGTCTGCTCATATAAAGGACAACTACTTTATATGACATCAAATAACTAATGTCTTTTATCTGTGTTCATCTGCGTTCGTCCGTGGACTATTGCTTTTAAAAAAGTGACTGTCTGCGCAGTGTCGACTATTCCCTGACAGCGCTCTAACACGAACTAGCAAATCCAGCCATGAACGAATATTTAACAACTAAAATCACAGGCCCGCGAAAGATGCAGCATTTTTTTATTTTTCGGTTTCGGCGGAGTAAAGCAATAATAAGTTTTTTCTTCAGTATCAAGCTGTAGCTGAATTACAGCTTCATTTTCCATTTGCTGAAATGCTTTGTATTCTTTTAGAAATACCACGCCAGCTGCGCAAATATGCTTGCGCCAGAACTAAGTTGCTTGCCTGCAATGCCGGAATCAATGCCACCGTACTCGGTACCTGCTGCGCCCACAGGAACACTTAATGCGGCCAGTAGTTGCAGGTCCTGTTTTAAATCATAGCTAGTAACTAGCTGCGCCAGAAATGAACCATCAGCGATATTGATGAAAGCATTCGGTGTTAATAACCATAAGTGGCGTCATTTCGATTAATGCCGATAAAGCAAGATAATGCCGGCCCAGGGTAAATAGTTCACCGCGAGCAAGGCGTTCGACCAGGTCGGGATTAGCGGCCAGTGCGGTCGGGCTATAGTTTTCATTCGCCTGTCCAAAACCATTATAAAAATATTCTGCAATACCGCTGATGTTGTGGCCCCAGCCGAGTCCATGAATAGGTGAGGCTGGTCACCAGGCTGATAATGTTATCGCTCTGTGTGTCGGTCAGGGTGATATCACCGCGCCAGAGAGCGCCGCTAATATCAGTGAGACCGCCGAGTGCAATAATGGTATCGTCAAAATGCTGAGCCAGCAGCAGGTCATACTCCCGGTTGCCAGAAAAACCATGATATTTAGCGGCAATCGAGTCGACATCACTGCTGACATTGCCGTTGATATCTCGCCTGACTACCCAGACGGCCTGTATGTCATCTCCGTTCTGTTTCAGGTACTGGCCGTATAACATATCGTCGCCGGTTTTATATTCTTTATCGACTGCTGCCGGGTCAAATGGATTAAAAAAGTCCATCGCTGTATAGATAAGTCCGTTACCCCAGCTAACTGCCTGACGGCCAATACGAACAACGGTTTTTTTACCGGTGATACCAAGGTAAAGGCGATCGAGTCGATGCACCAGTATGCTATCACTGTTTTCTGAGATAACCTGTGTCAGGTCAAACAGGCGGCGTTCATCTGTGGGAACAGTATTGGATATCAGTACGTTGCCGGGCAGACTACTGGACAGGATGAGGCTATCACCGTGACCTGCAATCAGCTGGTAGTCAGCTGCAAGCTGTACTTTATCTTTTTGCCAGTCGAATTTAAGGCGCAGGTCACCATAGTGATCGACTGCAGGTGAGTCAATGTAATCAAGAAACAGGCTGTCGTCAGGAAAGGCATTTAGCAGGAACAGATATTTGGCATGACCACCTTTGAATAACTCTGTATTCGCACTGGCGGTCGAAAGCAACGCGCAGCTTAATAGCAGGAGAATAGTGCAGCGAAACATTAATCTTTGGTCTGGATCTGCTGTTGCACCTGGTCGCTAATGATTTTACCGTCTTCCATCCGGACCAGACGTTTAGCATATTTCATCACGCGTACATCATGGGTGGCGATGACAAAGGTAATATTGTGCTTCTTATTGAGTTCGACAAACAGGTCCATCAGCTGGCTGGAGGTAACGCTGTCCAGGTTGGCGGTGGGTTCATCTGCCAGTACCAGTGTGGGTTGACTGACAATGGCACGTGCTACAGCGACACGCTGTTGCTGACCACCGGAGAGATGCGCCGGTCGCCGGTCTTCCATGCCTTCGAGACCCACTTCCTTGAGGATTTTATGCGAACGTCGTGAGCGCTCTTCTGCTGATATGCCGCTTACCTGCATAATAAATTCAACATTTTCACGTGCGGTTAATACCGGTATCAGGTTGTACGACTGGAACACAAAACCGATATTACTCAGCCTCATGTCAGCCAAAGGACCTTTACCGAGTCCGTCTATCTGAACATCACCAATAAAAATCTGACCGCTGTCCGGTGTATCGAGTCCACCCATGGCGTTAAGCAGCGTGGTTTTACCGGAGCCGGACGGACCTGACAGGCAGACAAAATCGCCTTCATCAATGGTGATGGAAACATTGTCCAGTCCGGTAATAATTTCATCACCCTGGCGGAATGTTTTACACAGGTTCTTGCAGACGATGGAGCTCATGGTGTGTTACCTGTATTGTGTTGCATACGCTATTTATTGTTGCTCTTGATTTATCAGAGTTTTATTAAAATTAATACATCTATTAAAAAACCGCATGAAAAGGATACCCTGTAATCAGGGTGCGCCGTAAATACATCCCTGCAGGCTTGACTGTAGCGTCCATGCTACAGACAACCCTGATTACAGGGTATCCTTTTCATGCTTCCATGTAATATATCTGTCATCTCGACCAGGGGGAGAGATCTTACGCATTGGCTGTACAAGATCTCTCCCCCTGGTCGAGATGACATGTGATGGTTTTGTGCTTTATTGTTAGCATGTGATTATTCTTTGCCCAGTGCTTCAATCGGATCAAAACTGGCAGCATGCCATGCCGGCAATATACTGGTCAGCAGGCCAAGAATAATTACGATGGCATTGGCTAACAGGATGTCGTTAAGTTTTAAAGCAGGATACAAAATACTGCTGGAGCCCATCATTTCCATACCTTTGGCAACAGCAGAAATATCGATACCGTCCTGCAATGGGATAATGCTGCCAATGGCCAGTACATTACCAAGCAGTAAACCGATAAATAACAGGAGAAATGATTCGATCAAAATCTGGTACAGGATTAAACTGGGCCGCATGCCGAGTGCCTGCATCAGGCCGATTTCACGAATACGTTCGAACACGGCCATCACCAGTGTATTGACCAGACCGAATGATAATGCAAGAAAGATAACAACAATCCATACCAGTACAAAACCATCCATCATTGCCAGCATAGCGCCGAGGTAGGTATCAATCTCGTACCATGGCAGGGTCTGCCTGTTTTCACCTGCCGCTTTTTTGATTTGCGGATACCATTTGTTAACATTGCGGTAATCTTCGCCGGTTATGGCTATTTCTGAAACCTTGTTCTCAAGATTGAGTAATTTCTGCGCCGTTGCCAGGCCGGTATAAACATAAAGTTCTTCGAGGCTGACCATTTTGGCTTTGTAGATACCAACCACGCGAAAGCCGCGGTCGGCGATATTATTGTCCGGGTCCTGGCTCATAACGACTACGCGTTTACCGAGGCGAGTCTCAAGTCGTTCGGCCAACCTGGCGCCTATGATCAGTCCGCTGTCATTACTGTCTTTCAGGAAACGGCCTTCGATGATGCTGTTTTTATCGAAGCCAAGCTGTACTTCACTAATTGGTTCTACACCCAGCAGGGTAATGCCGCGACTGTCACGTTCACTTGATATCACCGCTGGTACGCGTACGCGGTTTGTCCAGGCTTTAACTTCGGGTATCTGCAGTGCCTTTAATAATGTTTCATCAGGTGCGGTGATACTGTTGTTGATACCTGGATCATCGCGGTACCCGGGGTGATGAATCTGTACTTCACCCGGCAGGTTACGAATACCATTGAGTAGCATGTCATCGACCATACCGCGCATCAGTGCAGTCATGAAAATCATTGCCCAGACGCCGACGGTAATTGCCGCCAGCATGATCAGCGTGCGACGGTGGTTGCGCCACAGGTTGCGCCATGCCAGTGTGAATATAACGTTGAAAGCCAGCCGGTTATGCCTGAATCCGCTCATACCGCCCTCATCGCGCTAACGGGCTGCAGCAGGAACAATCTTAGTGCCGGGTATAGTGAGGCCAGTAAACTGCATAAAAAGACAATGCCGGGACCGAGAAAAATCGACAGTAGCGACAGGCTGGGATACATGCGGTCGGGCAGATTAAACTTGCCTGCCATCTCCGCCATACCGGGATAGGAAAAACCGACAATGCTGAGATAATAGGCAAGCGCTGTGCCAAGAGCTGCACCTAGCGCCAGGCCGAGACTGGACATGAGGAACGTTTCGGTGATGACCAGTGTGCTCAGGCGGGCAGGTTTGACGCCCAGTGCCATCATGGTGCCAAACTCACGGGTACGTTCCAGTACCGACATCAGCTGGGTATTTAATACACTGAAAGCGACCAGCACGATGAGCACCGCGTACATAAACCAGGCGCTGGCCATATCGGCCTTGATGGCCTGCTGCAAACCGGGCTGTAACTTGTTCCAGTCAAGTACGGTCAGCTCTTTACGTTGAGACACAATAGCGCTGACCTGTTGATGTAATGTGGTTACCAGTGGCAGGTCTTTGGCATTAATAACAATGCTATGACCCTGGTCATCCATGCCGAACAGAGACTGAAAATAACCCAGTGGTAGCTGTGCCATGCTACGATCGATATCGGCATTGCCCGATTCAAAAATACCGGTGACAATAACGACACTGGCGGCGAATGATCCGTCATGGCCGCTGCCGAGCAGGGTTAGTTCATCACCGATATCGACACGCAGGTTACGCGCCAGAACGCTGCCGATAATAATTTCTTCGGCGTTAAGATCGGTGAAGTAGTGGCCCTTGTTAATCAGACCTGGCAGGGTAGATACCCTGGGCTCAAATTGTGGTTCGACGCCGACGATCTGCAGGCCGTAAGATCGCATATCGCTGGATGTCATGGCAAACGCAATAGCACGCGCGGCAACCATGTCACTGTTTAGCTGCTTTCTAACTTTGTTGGCTAGCGGAATAACTGCATCGAAACTGTTACGAATTTTAGGATCATCATTATATCCTACGCGCTGAATCTGCATATGGCCGGTATAAGCTTTCAGCGTATTGTCGATCATCATGCGATAACTACCGAATTGCAGTGAAATTAAAAATACCAGCAGCAGGTTGGAGAAAATCATCGCGCCCACGGTGAGCCAGGTGCGGCGCTTATGCCGCCACAGGTTTCGCCATGCCATGCGCAGAGTGCCGCTCATTGAATAGTTCTCACTGTCGCGGATTTCTCAGGTTGGACAGGGTGAACAGACTGTCGGGGTGAGGCTGGTCGAACTGTATATCCTGCACCGACATTTCTGTCCATTCGTCCGGTGTTTCCACTTTACCCATGCGGATAACGCTGGCGACGGTACGCCCGCCAATTTCTTTGATTTCCAGTGCTTTCATTGTTTTAACCAGGATGTTGTCCTGGTCCCAGAACTGCTGCTCGAGCAGAATATAATCGTCGCGAATACTGAGGATCTCCTTACCCCAGACAACAGCGGCATCTTCGTGTGGAATGGACTCGATGACATAGATTGTGTGGCCGTCCTGCTGCCGTGTTTCAAGTATATTATGGTCATACTGATCGATGATATCAGTAGACTTGCTGATATCCTTATTGGAAAAATCACTGCCCATCCAGCTCTGGCTCATCATCGAAGACGGAACTTTGATAATGCGATTAACCTTTGGCGCATAGGTCCACATGTTATTGTCTTTGGTCAGGGTGCCATTGCCTGCATCTTTTTTTGGTTCAGTGACGCGCACCAGCGTGGTTTTTTCACCCTTGGTCCAGCTGCGCATCGACATGCTTCTTTGCCAGTCGGGACGGTGGATGGTCATGGTCATTTCCGAGTAGGAAGAAAGGCCGCGCCAGTGGTCCATGGCCTGCTGAATTAAATTACGGGGAGTGATGTCATTTGAATCGGGCGTTGTCGATAAAACCAGCGTAGAAAAAAGACAGGTCATTAGCATCAGAATTAAACGTTTCATAATTTTGCCCGAAAGTATTAAATCAATACCAGTTTATACAGGTCAAAGAGGTAGAACAATAGTGTTCCAACTGTATAAGGTGGTGTGGCATAAACGCGTGTAAACAGGCATAAATTCACTGCTGTCACGTTAACTGCAAGGGATGTGAATCGGGCACAGTTGGCAACGACCATCACCCGCAGGGCAGGTTTTTGCTCCTGCAAAACCTGCACTTCCACCGTCCGTGGTGGTCGGATGCGGGTGTTGAGCCACCATGGACGGTTTCACGGCGTGTCGTTGCCAACTGTGCCCGGCTCATGTCCCGGAATCATGCAAATATAGCTTAACTTAGTGCCATTCGGGAAAGCAGTATCTATTTTTATAAAATTGTAAAGTATTCCATATGACTTATAATGCCAGGGAACCTCTGATTAAGTCTGGGTCGAACAGATTGTCGGTTAAAATATTCTGGTTCAAGGCGTGGAGCGCGCGTAATAGCAGGGCTATTGCGAAGTTCTGCAACGCATATGTCCATGGATGGACGGTAGTAGAGTAATGCAGGAGCAATTACCGAGAAACAGGACATTTTAACCACAAGATCTCGATTCATGACTTAATCAGAGGATCCCTAGTTTATCAGGAAGTGATAACGATGATCTGGTCAGCTAATACACAGAAAATTTGCACTACACTCATGCGGCAGATGCGTTTGCCGGAAAGTTTTGCGGATATCGTCCGTAATATTTATCTGCCCCTTGCACAAATTATTATCAATAAACAACAGCAACAGCCATTACTGGTAAATATCAATGGTGCACAGGGGACAGGCAAGTCGACATGTACCACTTTTTTGAAACAGATAATCGAATCTGAACTTGGCTGCAAAGCGGCAGAACTATCAATTGATGATTTTTATTATACGCGCAGTGAAAGGCAGCAACTTTCTTCGCAGGTGCACCCGTTATTTATTACTCGTGGTGTACCGGGAACCCATGATGCTGCGTTGATTGAAAATGTACTGGATGCATTAATGAATCGACAAACATGCAAGGTGCCGAGGTTCAACAAATCGGTTGATGACCGCTGCAGTGATGAGGGCTGGAGTGACTACAGTGAGCCCGTCGATTTTATTTTATTTGAAGGCTGGTGTAATAACAGCCCGGCTCAAAGTCCGGCAGAGTTAGTGCAGCCTGTTAATGAACTGGAAGCCGAAGAAGATGCCGAAGGAATATGGCGCCATTATGCCAACGAGCAGCTAAAAGATTATCATCAACGACTATTTAAACATGCAGACATGAGTATTATGCTGAATGCGTCTGATTTTGAACGCATTTATGAATGGCGCAGCCTGCAGGAGCAGAAGCTTAAGGCATCTTCCAGCGATCAGCGGCATGTCATGAATGATAATGAATTGAAACGTTTTATTCAGCATTATGAGCGCATCAGCCGACATACCCTGGCACACCTTCCGCATACCGCGGATGTTGTGCTACCTGTCGCTGAAGATCATTCTATTACCGGTATCATACAAAATAATGTCTAAACGGAAACAGCGGTGGCTGGTTATTACAGACCTGGATGGTACCTTGTTAAACCACGATAGTTATAATTATGATGCAGCAAAAAATTCGATTGCTGATTTGCATAAAAAAAGCATTCCTGTCATTTTGAATACCAGTAAAACCTATGCCGAGACGAAAACCATAAGACAGCTGCTGGATCTTGCTGACCCGTTTATCGTTGAAAATGGATCATGTATCTATTTGCCGAAAAACCAGTTTAATAAACCAGAGAATGCAGGTTCTCGTGAAGATTGCTGGGAATTGGTCCTTGGTGCATCGCAGAAGAAGATTGCTGAGGTATTACAGAATATCAAACTGACAGAAAATAACTGTATTCGCTTTTCTCAATGCACGATAGAACAGGCCGTTGCATTGACCGGATTAAGTGATGAACAGGCAGCGCAGGCCATTAACAGAGAATTTAGCGAGCCACTCATCTGGCAGGCAGATGAAACCACGCTGCTTGAGTTACAGCAACAACTTAAATTGAACGCGATGACAATGCTGCAGGGCGGACGATTTTTGCATGTTATCGGTGATTGCGATAAGGGCAGGGCGGTAACACGTTTAGTTGAGTGTTATGCCGATAATGTTAAAACAGTTATTCTGGGTGACAGTGCGAACGATGCTGCAATGTTATCTGTAGCAGATATAGCCGTCATTGTTAATTCGCCTTCTAATCATCAACTGCGTAAACTTGTTTCGCCGGATATACAAACAAAAGCTGCTGCACCAGAAGGCTGGCAAGAAGCAATTAATAAAGTGTTAATGCAAATAAATTAGATCCAGGAGTTTACCATGGTCGACTTTTTTCAAAATGGCCGCATCACCACGCTACATAATCTTGCAACGCGAAGTCTTGAGCAGATGGAAGAGGAATTAATTAATTTCTCGCATTTACGACCCATGGGGCTGATACTGCCTTCACTTTATTCAGAACTTGAACGTCCGGCATTAACTACCATTGTTGATGTGCTGGGAAAGGTTAAATACCTTAGCCAGATTGTTATTGGCATAGACCAGGCGAACAAAGAGGAATTTAAACAGGCTATAAACTTTTTCTCTCGATTACCACAACAGCATAGCCTGTTATGGAATGACGGACCAAACCTGTTGGCCGTCGATGAAAAATTACGCATGGAAGGTCTGGCACCAACCGAAGCAGGTAAGGGACGCAATGTCTGGTATTGCATGGGTTATATGCTGGCAAAACAAAATACACAGGCGGTAGCATTGCATGATTGCGATATCATTACCTATAAACGCGATATGCTGGCAAGGTTGCTTTATCCAGTGGCGAACCCTCAGTTCAGTTACCAGTTCTGCAAAGGTTATTATCCCAGGATTGCAGCAGGTTCAATGAATGGTCGTGTTTCAAGATTGCTGGTAACGCCGCTGGTACGTGCGTTAAACCAGCAACATGGACCACATGCTTACCTCGATTTTCTTGATAGTTTTCGCTATCCATTAGCCGGTGAATTTTCCATGCGTCTTAATGTTTTAGAAAGTTTGCGAATGCCGACTGACTGGGGCCTGGAAGTGGGCATATTAATGGAGATGAGAAAGAATTATGCGACCAGTCATTTGTGCCAGGTTGATATTGCGGACAATTATGATCATAAACATCAGCTTTTATCTAAACTAGACAGTAAAAAAGGTTTGTCTAAAATGTCGGTGGAAATTACCAAGGCCATCTTTAAAAAACTGGCTACTGACGGCATAACTTTTAGTGAAGAAAGTCTTAGGACAACCAAAGCGACCTATTATCGAATTGCCCTCGACATGATCGATAGTTACCGTAATGATGCCATCTTTAACGGACTGAATTATGAAACACATGAAGAAGAAATGATGGTAGAAATGTTCGCTGAAAATATTAAAAGTGCGGGTAAACTTTTTCTTGAAGATACGGATGAAGCACCATTTATTCCAAGCTGGAATCGTGTATCCAGTGCTATACCTGATATATTTGTTCAACTACTGGACGCTGTCGAGCAGGATAAAAAAGAACTGCAATGAATCGTGATCAACCAGAAAACACACTGGGTGAGATAAAAGCCAGGATCAGCGATCATCTGTCCAGGCTTTATCCTGATGAAAATGTCGGTGTTATAGCGGATGAAATTATCAGCATAATGATGTTTAACAATGACATCAGTGAGACCAGGTCGCATGTCAACCTCTGGGATGAAAGCGATATTGTCACCATTACTTATGGTGACAGCATAAAAAGAGAAAACGAGTTGCCGCTAGAGACGTTACAAAATTTCCTTTCCCGTTATTTACATGATGTGATCAATAGCGTTCATATACTCCCGTTTTATCCTTTTAGTTCGGATGATGGTTTTTCGGTTATCAATTATTCAGAAGTGAACCAGTCGTTAGGTGACTGGGAGAATATTAGCAGTATCGCCAAAGACTTTAAGTTGATGGCTGACCTGGTGATTAATCATTGTTCTAGTCGAAGTCTGTGGTTTGATAATTTCAAACAGGGGAAACATCCCGGTGCGGATTATTTTATAGAATGTGAACCTGATACCGATTTAAGTGAGGTTGTCAGGCCGCGTACATCATCATTATTGCGCGAGACAGAGACGCTTGATGGAAAAAAATATGTCTGGTGCACCTTCAGTCATGACCAGGTTGATCTGGATTTCAAAAATCCAAAAGTGTTATTAGAGTTTGTGAAAATCATCAAGTTATATCTTGATCGCGGCGTCATGCTATTTCGACTGGATGCAGTGGCTTTTTTGTGGAAACAGATCGGTACGCCCTGTATAAACCTGGTAGAAACACATGAAGTCATTCGTTTATTACGTTTATTGATTGAGCATAACAATAAAGAAGCCATCATAATTACAGAGACCAATATCCCTAGCCGGGAAAATCTGTCTTATTTTGGCAACGCAAACGAAGCCCACCTGATTTATAATTTTACCTTGCCGCCACTTATTCTTTATACCTTGCTGAAAGGTCAATCGACCTTATTAAAACAGTGGATGATGACTATGCCGCCGGCTCAGACAGGCACCACTTATTTCAATTTTATTGCTTCACATGATGGCATAGGGTTGCGTCCGGTTGAGGGTATTCTGTCAGATGAAGAAGTACATGATCTGGCTTCTTTAATGCAGAGTTTTGGTGGTGCCGTTTCATGGCGCACGCTTGCCGATGGCCAGCATCAGCCCTATGAATTAAATATTAGCCTGATAGATGCGTTTAAGGGAACGTTCGAAGGTGAAGACGGTTACCAGCTTCAGCGCTTCATTAGCGCGCATGCCATTATGCTGGCACTGGAAGGTATGCCGGCTTTTTATATTCATAGTCTGCTGGCGACGCCAAATGATCATCAAAAGATGGCGTTAACATCAAATAATCGGTCGATCAACCGACATGTCTGGGATTATGATGCGCTGATCTCTGCACTGGAAGATGTTAACAGTCCGCATAAAGAAGCTTTTTCTCAAATTACAAGAATAATTTCAATACGCAAAAAACAGCGGGCATTTCATCCGAATGCGACACAATTTACCATGCATTTTGATGATTCATTATTTGCCTTCTGGCGTCAAAGCCAGGACCGCGCACAAAGTATATTCTGTATCTATAATATTACCAATGAGGTTCAGCAGTTTGCCTTGAAGGATGTTAACTTAATCGAACTGGACGACTGGCGAGATCTAATTAGTGGCCATCAATATGTCGATCCCCGTGAAGATATTGTGCTGCAGCCTTATGCCTTTGTCTGGATTACGAATAAATAGCTAAAGGGAGGAGTCCTGAATGTATTCTTCGGTATGTTCAAAACTGCACTTTAGTTCTTCGCGGTATGCTGTGGTTCGGCTTTTTGCATGGTTATTTATTTTACTGCAGGGCAAGGAAAATAATTGATTAGTCCGCAAGTGAACGCAAAAAACGCAAATAAGAACTTTTGACTGTTTTTTAAATTTGCGTCTATTTGCGTTCATTTTCGGAAAAATGTTTTCCTTAACCAAAGATACTGTCGATCGAATGATCCACTGTTCTGTTGATATCCGCTGGCTTGTTGAGAAAGCCTCGTCCGGACCGTGGCCTTTGAGATTGCGTGTTGTGTCTGCGATTTTTACCAGTTTGCCGGCAGTTTTGGCATCATTATCTGGTTTTTTTTAACGATTGATGATTCAGCTTGAATCGGGATAATCGAATTACAGAGTACTAAAAAGTTGCTTTGCGGATTGTTTCAGGCCTGTAATCAATCGCAATTTGCAACCCGCTGAGTGTTATTGTAAGGATTACTGTGTAATAGAAATGCCCTTTTAGTATAAAAAATAAAGTAATTCGTATACAATTGCCGGTTTTTTCTGTGGAA
>CAWDMF010000048.1:0-63574 GCA_963803185.1 uncultured Gammaproteobacteria bacterium
TAACGCCTGTGTACCGCTTTTACCATGTCCCATAATACTTACTTTTTCATATAAAGATTTAGCCAGTTCTAAACCTGGCAACTGTATCTTCATCATGACTGTTTCCTGCACGGCGATACCAAGGTCTTTTATGAAATGATCAACCATAAATCCAGGCGCAAAATCCTGCGAAATAATTCTTGGCGCAAGATTATCCAGTGCCCAGCAACCGGCGGCACCCAAGCGTATGGCAGTAATTAATCTTTCACAGTCGAGACCGGCATTTTGCGCATAGACCAATGCCTCACAAATACCGATCATGGTACCTGCAACAACAATTTGATTACACATTTTGTGCGTACCACTGCCAGAGGGCCCCATAATCTGCAACTTGCCCAAAAGTTCAAATAATGCCCTGACCTTTTCGATATTATATCCTCATCGCCGCCAGCCATTATCGACAAGCTTGCATTTCTGGCGCCAATATCACCACCCGAGACAGGTGCGTCAATAAAATGTGCGTTATGCTGTTTTCGATAAAACGTGATAAATTCCAGGCGTTAACGCCGGGGCTGTTGTCCCCATCGCATAAATACTTTCTCATCTATAGCGCCACCATATAAACCGTTGGCTGAAAAATACACATCGGTTACTTCCTGCTCCACTCCCACCATGGTAAAAACAACATCGCAGCATTTTGCCACTGCAACTGCGCTATCACACCAGGCAGCACCACTATCGATAATGCCGCTCGCTTTATCCCTGCTGCGGGTGTAGACAAACATTGGATAACCGGCAGCCATCAAGTGCTGGCACATTGGCCCGCCCATGACACCCAGCCCTATCCAGCCAAGTTTAATGTTTTTATGCATGTAGCTATCCTGTAAACTAAGTTACTATTTTTACACGAATATACAATGGCGTCTTTATGAATACACAAGCCGTAATTTCCCTGCCCAAAAAGACTAAATTAAGGGCTTTAATTTTTGATGTGGATGGCACCCTGTCCAATACAGAGCGTGATGGTCATCGTGTTGCATTTAACCAGGCTTTTGATGAATATGGCTTGGACTGGCACTGGAGCGTAGAAACATACGGTGAATTACTTGCCGTTACCGGTGGTAAAGAACGGATGAAGTTTTATCTTGAGAAATTTCTCGACAAGGACAAAATTCCTGAGGACATCGAAGCTAAAATTCCTGAACTGCATGCAGCAAAAACACGCCATTACACAAAATTGTTATCTACCGGCGCTATACCACTACGTCCCGGTGTGGAACGTTTAATACACGAAGCAAGACAGCGGGGCTTGCGACTTGCCATCGCGACCACCACAACGCCTGAAAATGTCACTGCATTACTGACTCACACTCTGGGGGCTGACTCAATTGGCTGGTTTGAGGTCATTGCCGCGGGTGATATTGTACCGGCTAAAAAACCTGCACCTGATATTTATGATTACGCATTAAGAGAAATGAAGCTGTCTGCTGCTGAATGTATTGCTCTCGAGGATTCTGAAAATGGCATCAAGTCATCAACAGGCGCAAATCTAAACACCATAATCACCATAAACGATTACACCAGGAAGCATAATTTTACTGACGCCATCATCGTGCTTGATCAGATGGGTGAACCAGACAAACCTTTTTCTGTACTTGCCGGGAATGCTAACAACGCTTCCTACCTGGACTGTGATTTGCTAGTGAAACTTCATCAACAAGCTATAGCGGCCTGATTATTTGCTTGACCTTGTAGCAATCGGCATATATCTCCTGACCGGCGCATGTGCCGGTTTTGCTGCGGGCCTGCTGGGCATCGGCGGCGGATTAATTATCGTACCGGTGCTATTTTTTGTCTTTTCAGCTCAGGGACACGAAACACAATACCTGATGCAAATGGCGCTAACCACCTCATTAGCGACCATTATTATCACCTCTATTTCGTCGACTCGAGCACATCATAAAAAACAGGCTGTAATATGGCCATTAGTGCTGCTGTTAAGCCCGGGCATTATTATAGGTGCCTGGTTTGGCGGCTTATTTGCTGCTACTATAAATAGCGATAACTTAAAATCATTTTTTGCTATTTTTGAATTCGCCGTTGCCATAAACCTGTTACTAAAAAAACAGCCCGCTCAACATAACACGGTCATCAATAAAACCGTTGCGGTGGCAGGCGGAACCACTATTGGTTTTGTTTCTACGCTTGTCGGTATTGGTGGCGGCACCATGACTGTGCCTTTTTTACACTGGTTTAATATATCGATGCGAAATGCCGTCGCTACTTCAGCTGCCTGCGGTTTTCCTATTGCATTTATCGGCACCATTGCTTATGTATATAGCAGTTACGATCTTGCGCTCAGCGGCTCACATGCAATCGGTTACCTGCAGTATGACGCCTTTCTAGTCATTGCTGGCAGCAGCTTTCTGTTTGCCCCGCATGGGGCTAAAATTGCCCACAGTATTTCAGAAAAAAAACTCAGGCTGAGTTTTGCTTTTATCCTTTTTATGCTTGGCTTTACCATGCTGTTTAACTAAAAAACACTAAAGCACAGGTTCTATATATAGATAACGAAAGGCCGTATCTATAAACTCTGGGCAAATATCCAGGCAAAACCCGCTCCAAAAAAATAATAATCATTCTGTAACACTAACGGACTATCTTCGAATTTTGCACCACCTAATGACTGGTAGCGAATAAAAGCCCAATAGATAAAGTCATTGCTTTTATAAGAGATGCGATAGTTGACAAAACTGCCGCCAAAACCCGCATCACTTTTATATTCGGCTCTTGTCGCAGTGGCAAACGCCGGTGCCACATCATAATAATAGGCATGAAAATCCTGCGTTGCGAATTTAAGCCCAAACGTTGCTTTATGCGACAAGCCGGTATTTGATAAACGCTCGTGCTTTAAGGTGAATCGTGGCTCGAACAAATAACCGATATTTTCTATACTGCCGGGAGCAACCGCAAAAGCAACACGAACCGGTAGTTCAAAACGCGCATCAAAATAATTTTTATTTTTATCGTTTAACATAAATTCCAGCGACGGGCCAAGCTGGAGAACAAAATCAAGATCCGGCATACCCTCACGTGCCAGCGTCTCATCACTATCAACCGGCAAAGCAAAGTCTGCACTAAGATCAATGATGATAGTTTCAGAATTATAAATAAAACTTTTTATCCCGCGATCAACCTCGAACTTTGGTGATCGATAGGTAAAATACGGCGCCGGAAAGATAAGCCTGTTGCTTTGTCTGGCTCCAGGATAAAGATGATAGTCGAACACGCCCAGTCCGATACCTATGGTCCACTGCGTATCTCCTTTTTTTATCTCAGCCTGTTCCGGCTTTCTAGTTTCACCTGCTTTCATATCAACAGCCATATCTGCACAGTGGGCTGAACTGAAAACAAAAAACCATGTCAGACAAAAAAAGAATGGCTTGTGATGCGGTTTAATGCTTTTATTAATCGGTATTTCCTTCATCTACTATTTGCGGGCGACCTATGGTGACTTTACCTGAATTAAAAATTACCGTGTACAGTGATTATATCTGTCCTTTCTGTTACCTTGGACATTTTCGTCTACAGCGTTTGCGTGATAGCTACGATTTAAAAATCAACTGGTGTTTTCTTGAAATACACCCGGAGACAGCCAAAGCAGGTGAAGCGATTGATTCTCTGGACTATTCATCAGCACAATGGCAACAAATGCTGGCAAATCTACAGCGCATTGCTGAAGAAGAAAATATACCACTTTCAAAACTAAGCTTCATCACCAACTCAAAAGACGCGCTATTACTTGCAGAAGCAGCTAAACATTGTGGCCATGATAAATTCTACAGGTTACACGAAAAATTGTTCAGCGCTTATTTTGTTGATAACAGAAACATCGGTGATAGAGCTGTACTTAATGAAATTGCTGAATCCTGTAACATAGATAAAGAAACAATTGATTCAGCATGGACAGACGAAAAACATGAAAAACGCCTGCTGGATAATTTCAACTCTGCACGTAAACACAAAATTCAAAGCGTACCAAGCTTTGTCTTTGGTGACAGGGTTCTAACTGGCGTGGTTGCTGAAGCAGTTTTTCGAGATGCAGCAAAAGAGCAGTTAAGAGTTTAATGGTTTAGTTATAAACACTGCTGTCCCGTTAACTGCTAGAGGCCTGAATTGGAACCAGGGATATGAACCGGGCACAGTTGGCAACGACATCACCCGCAAGGATGCGGTGTCTGAGCCACCTGGATCGTTTCACGGCGTGTTCGTTGCCAACTGTGCCCGGTTCATGTCCCTTACAGTTAACGGGACAGCAGTGAGTTATAAACATGAAAACTTAAAAAACGGCAAGCTACAACACTTCGCTCACAATAACTGTTTTGCTTATAACTTGTAACTTAAAACTTTTAACAGTTAATCTTCCTCGTCCTCTTCTTCACCCAGCATCGCATCTTTTAAATCATCATCAGCGGGCTCTTCACCCAACCAGACATCAAGTAGCGCAGTATAAAAGTCAGCGCCTTCAATAACACCCTTTTCTTCGCCATTAATGCCTACTCTAACTCCTGTTGCAGGAATAAAATCAATCAGAATCACATCACCTGCTTTTAAATCAGGAAAATAACTATTAAATGTTTTTAGACGTGACTGTAGTTTTTCCAGTTGTTTTTCACTGGTATTTTCTTCAAATCCATCATACAAGGCAGCAGTCATTTTTTCACGGCTGACTTCATCACGCACCATATACAATGCTATACGTTTAGGTCCTTTTAATGCCTGCACCGCATCACGTGAATTAACTCGGGATTCTGTATAGAGCCCACCAACATAGATTTTAAAAACAAACTTGGTACGATAACCCATACCATTTAACTGTAATATCGCCTCCGTTCCATCTAATGTCACGCTATCTGGCAGAGTAACGTCGCCAAGTTGGCGCGCGTTGATTGAAGTCGGGAACAAAACAGAGAATAAAACAGGGAGAGCGATCATTAGTGAAGCCGAATAACGGCGACAAACCTGCATTTTTGTTATTTTTACCAGCATAATAATCTCCCGTATAATTCATAATTATGAAAAAAACTGCCATTTGCAATAAAAAAATACCCCATTGATCGACACTATCACTAAACGCTGTACCGTATCAAATTACCTGATAATATAGCATGAGGTAATCTGATACACTTCTCGGTTTAAAGTAAAGCAATTCCAGGCTAGCCACATTCACCTTTACGGATAAACAATATTTATTTTAACGGGACCGCAGTGACTATAAATATAAAAATCGCAGCCAGACACCAACTGATTACATACCTGCTTTACGTCGGTCTGTCCTGCTTTTTTACCGCCATTTTAAACATCTTCCACACGGTATATTTCCTTAAAATAAATTTAACAACTGCATCCTTTGTTGTTCCGATTTTCGCTGGCCTGTTATTTGGCCTGCTGCTTTCACGTATTAAAACCTTAAGTACGCAGTTACGCAATATAGCCTATACCGACTCCCTTACAAAAATATACAACCGGCTGCATTTTTCACATTTTCTTGATGCTGAAATTGACAAGGTAAAACGCTATGGTGGTAAATTTTCTATTATCTTTTTCGACCTCGATCACTTTAAGAAAGTGAACGACAACTATGGTCACCTGGTTGGTGATTATGTGCTTGCCTGTGTTACAGACATTGTCTCAAAAGCAAACCGAAGCGCGGATATCTTCGCCCGTTATGGCGGTGAAGAATTTATTATATTAACCCCGCAAACCGATCTGAACGGCGCACTTACCCATGCTGAACGCTTACGTAAAGACATTGAAAAGTTTACATTTAAAACCGCAGGGCACATCACCAGTAGTTTTGGTGTGGCAGAATTTAATGTTGAAACAGACAGTTTTAAAAGATTACTGGAACGTGCTGACAAAGCTTTATATCTGGCTAAAAAAAATGGACGAAATAGAGTAGAAAAAGCTTAAACTAAGTTGGCAGTTGGCAGTTGGCAGTTGGCAGTTGGCAGTTGGCAGTTGGCAGTAATTTAAAAAAATCACCTGCACTTTTCAAAAGTTTTTTACTGATAACTGACGACTGCCAACTGACGACTAATAACTTATCTTTTCCTGATAACTAGTTTTTAAAGGCAAGATCAAGCTGTTTCGCTGCTCTCACCTCATCAAGACGTTTCACCGGCAGCGTTTGCGGTGCTGCATGTAACAGCTCGGGGTTAACTTCTGCTTCCTGTTTGATCTGTTCCAGTGCATCCATAAAACCATCAAGCGATTCTTTGGCTTCTGATTCTGTTGGTTCAATTAATAAACACTCAGGCACTAATAAGGGAAAATACGTTGTCGGTGCGTGATACCCCAGGTCCAGTAATCGTTTGGCGAAATCCATTGCGGACACGTGAAAATCACGCGCTTCATTTTTCAGTGTAATAATAAATTCATGGCTGGCACGACGCTTATCAATAGCCAGAGTGAAACCGCGACGTTTCGCTTCGGCCATCATGTAGTTCGCATTCAATGTCGCAAACTCAGCAACACGCACCATGCCTTCACGGCCAAGGAGTCGCATATATATAAAGGCACGCAACAATACTCCGGGGTTGCCCATAAATGCTGATAGACGACCAATACTCTGCGGGCAATCTTTTGCTGTTAGATAGCGGAAGCTGTTTTCTTCTTTGCTAACCACCGGTAAGGGTAAAAAAGGTATTAGCCGTTCAGCAACACCAACAGCGCCAGAACCAGGTCCACCACCGCCATGTGGCGTTGAAAAAGTTTTATGCAAATTAGAATGAATAACATCAAAACCCATGTCACCGGGACGGATTTTTCCTAATATTGCATTTAGATTGGCACCATCGTAATACAGTAAACCACCGGCCTGATGCACTACTTTGGCTATCTCTTCAATATTGCGTTCAAACACACCCAGGGTTGAAGGATTAGTCAGCATTAATCCAGCGGTTTGCGGACCCACAGCCTGTTGCAGAGCTTCAATATCCACATCACCATTATCCAGCGTAGCAATCTCGCGTACCGTAAAACCACACATCACTGCCGTCGCAGGGTTGGTACCATGCGCTGCATCGGGCACCAGAATCTCTTTACGAGCGTCATCTCCACGTGACTTATGGTAAGCCCCGATCATTGCCACACCAGCGAATTCACCCTGCGCCCCGGCCATCGGCGCCAGTGAAACTGCAGCCATTCCCGTGGCTTCACATAACATCGACTGCAAATCATACATACAGGCAAGAAAACCCTGGTTCTGCTCATCCGGTGTTAACGGGTGCACATTTAAAAACCCCGGCAACATGGCCAGTGTATTACAGGCACGCGGGTTGTACTTCATGGTACATGAACCCAGCGGATAAAATTGGGTATCGATTGAAAAGTTCTTTTGCGATAAACGTGTGTAGTGGCGAACGGCCTGCAACTCTGAAACTTCCGGCAGCGCTGCACTTCTTTTACGCAATAAATTTTCAGGAATAGCAGCCAGAATATCGTCAAGGGATGCTTTCTCGCGGGGTGACTGAGGGGCACCTTTGCGGCCTATTGCTGAATGCTCGAAAATTAACATTATGCAGTCTCCGGCAAGGTCGCTGCCTGCCTGCTGGCCACCGAACTCAGCACTTCCTGCATCGCTTTGGCATAAAAATCCATGTCCTCTGCACTGCGCATTTCTGTTGTACAAACCAGTATAGCCTTGCCCAGTTCGGGATATTCCAGAGACAGGTCATAACCACCGAGAATACCTTTATCGATGAGTGCCTGCAGTATTTCAGATACACAAACATCTGTCGCTAATGCGTCAAACTGCAATACAGTTTCATGAAAGTGACTACCCGCAAAAACTTTTTTCACACCATCAATTGCAGTCAATTTATCAAGCAGAATATTATTATTCGCAAAACAGGCCGCTGCCGTATTTTCCAGCCCTTTTGCACCCATAATCGCCATATGAATAGTAGACGCAGTCACCACCAGACCCTGGTTGGTACAAATGTTTGAGGTCGCTTTTGAACGGCGAATATGTTGCTCGCGTGCCTGCAGGGTTAGTACAAAACCTTCTTTGCCATCTAAATCAACGGTACGCCCGACAATACGTCCAGGTATTTGCCTGACCAGTGCCTGCTTGCAGCAAAGCAATCCATAATAAGGGCCGCCCGCTGACATTGGCGCACCTAAAGGCTGGCCATCACCGCAGGCGATGTCCGCCCCAATATTGGCCGCACCGTTGTTTTCAGCGCTGCCCCATTCACCCGGCGGATTTAATATGGCCATGGTCAGCGGGTTTATCACCGCAATCAGCAGGATGTTATTTTCATGCGCCCAGTCCGTTATTTCATCAACCGCTTCAAGACAGCCAAAAAAGTTCGGTTGCTGCAATACCAGCGCCGTTATGTCACCACCTTCCTGATCCTGGGCCTGTTTAATCTGTTCTAAAGTGACCGTGCCCATTGTGCTGTCATAAGGCACTTCAACTAATTCAATTTGCTGACCTTTGATAATCGTATGGGCTGTCTGGCGATAGACCGGATTGACCGTTGTTGGTATTAACACTTTTCGTGATTTTGATTTCCGATTGGCTCGCACCGCCATCAAAATTGCTTCTGCTAATGATGAAGCACCGTCGTACATCGATGCATTGGAGACATCCATGGCGGTTAACGCCGTCATCATACTCTGGTATTCGTAAGTTAACTGCAAGGTGCCCTGTGATGCTTCAGCCTGGTAAGGGGTATAGGCGCTATAGAATTCTCCACGGGTAGTAATTTCCCAGACCGCGGCTGGAATATGATGCTGATAGGCACCTGCGCCTAAAAAACATAGCGCTTTGGTATTTTCATCCGCACGTTGTCGCATTAAACGTGAAATTTCCATTTCAGTCATGCCCTGTGGAATAGCCTCCATAACTGCGGCACGCAAATGTTCAGGAATTTCATCAAATAAATCTTCAATAGCAGCAACGCCGATGGTCTCTAACATCTGCGTGATTTCCTGATCGGTATGGGGAATAAAAGGCATAGTAAAAGCTGGTAGTCAGTTAAAAGTTGTAAGTATTAAGTTGTAAGTTGTAAGTTATAAGTGATTTAAAAAGATTACGGCTTCTTATTAAACGGTTTTCACTTTTAACTTACAACTTTTAACTTACAACTTAGTCTTCAATCTCTGCCTGATAGGCATCGGCATCCATCAAATCATCCAGCTCGTTAGCGGATGGTTTAACTTTGAATAACCAGCCATTATCATAAGGTGAACTGTTGATCATCTCCGGCTCATCGGCCAGGGCTTCATTGATTTCAACAATTTCGCCACTGATTGGCAGATATACATCTGAGGCCGCTTTTACTGATTCAACCACACAGCATTCATCACCAGCAACAAATTCTGTGCCTGCTTCTGGCAATTCAACAAACACCAGGTCACCTAATAATGCCTGGGCATGGTCAGTAATGCCCACGGTAATCAGGCCATCATCTTCAACACGCAGCCATTCGTGTGAACTGGTGTATCTTAATTCAGAAGGCACTTCACTCATTTCTTTCTCCTGTTGCTATCCAATAATGCAGATTTTACTGAGCCGCATATTATACCCTCAGTTTTTATTAATTTAATATGGCAGCATTACTCTTACTAAACTGCCTGCCCATCACGCACAAAAACCGGTTTCACCACTACGGCATTCAATAACTTGCCACGGATATCCACTTTACAGGTTTTTCCTGTAGCAATGGGCACACGCGCCAGCGCAATGGATTTTTGCAGACTGGGTGAAAAAGTACCACTGGTTATTTCACCTTCGCCTACTATCTCACCTTCAGCATTTTCTGCAAGCACTTTTTGATGGCTGCGTAAAACGCCACGCCCTTCCAGTACCAGGCCAACAAGCTTCTGCTGCACTCCTTGTGCTGTTTCTGCCTGCAGTGCTTTGCGGCCGATAAAATCCCTGTCTTCCGGCTGCCAGGCAATGGTCCACGTCAGGCCGGATACTAACGGTGAGGTTTCTTCCGTCATGTCAGTACCATATAAGTTCATGCCAGCTTCAAGGCGTAAGGTATCACGCGCGCCGAGTCCACAAGGTTTAACGCCTGCACCAGCCAGCTTATCCCATAGCGCAGCGGCTTCAGATACCGGTAACATAATCTCAAATCCATCTTCACCGGTATAACCGGTACGGCCAATGAACCAGTCACCACAATCCGCTCCAAAAAACCGTTTTAGCGGTGTTGCGGCTTCAACTACGTCAACAGGTAAAACATCAAACGCTTTCATCCGTGCATTCGGGCCCTGCACTGCGATCATAGCCAGGTCATCACGTTCTTTAACGCTGACATTAAATGCAGCAGCCTGCCTGTTAATCCAGGCCAGGTCTTTGTCACGTGTGCCGGCATTAATCACCAGTCGATACCAGTCGTCTGACATGTAATACACAATCAGGTCATCAATAACGCCACCGTTTTCGTTCAGCATGCAGCTATAAAGCGCCTTGCCACGATCGTTTAGTTTAGCCACGTCATTCGCCAGCAAATACTGCAGGAAAGCTTTGATATCAGCCGGTCCATTATCAACACCAAGATCAACAATGACCATATGCGAGACATCAAACATACCGGCATCTTTACGGACCTGGTGATGCTCGTCCATCTGCGAGCCATAATTCACCGGCATTTGCCAACCGGCAAAATCGACAATTTTGCCTTTATATTCCACATGTTTGTCAAAAAGGATGGTTTTATTGCTCATGATTTTATTGCTACTGATAAAAAATTCGCATTGATTTTACACGTTTTGTTCGATTAGAGCCCTGATAAAAAATAGTGTTACTTAACAATTTTAGAAAAAAACTGTCCACAGATGAATGCAAATGAACGCAAAGAAAAGATTGATTGTTCGTCATTACGAGGAACGAAGCAATCTCTCTATGCGCCTGAGCCTTCAACATGAGATTGCTTCGTTCCTCGCAATGACCAATAACATAATAAACAAGGCTTTTATCTGTGTTCATTTGCGTTCATCTGTGGACAATAATAACTGCTGCTACACACCCAGCGCCTGTTTAATAATCCGGTATTTTAATGCCGGAATATGATCAACCAACGACAAACCTGCATTACGCACTTCAGACAACAGGGCGTTTTTCTGACCAAACAATTCTTTAAAAGCAGTCATCGACATTTCCATTAGCTGGTTAGCTCCTTTGCGCTGCCGCTGGTACTTCGACAGGGTATGTAAAGCAGCCCATTGTCGATCAGCTTTTCGCGCAGTGCAAATAATATCTGCCAAAGCAAATGCGTCAGCAATGCCCAGATTGGCGCCCTGTCCCGCCAGCGGGTGTATATTATGTGCCGCATCGCCGATCAAAACCAGGCCCGGCTTAACGTATTCGTTGACATGCCCGTGTGATAAAGGAAATAAAAACCGTTGCCCAACCTCATCTATTTCACCCAGCCTGAATTCACTGGCCTCAGCCAGGGCTAATTTAAATGCCTTATCATCAAGTCCCATGGTGTGCACTGCCGTCTCTTCATCCAGCGACCATACAATTGAGCTTTGCCCATTATACAAGGGCAGAAAGGCAAGCGGTCCGCTGGGCATAAAACATTGCCAGGCAGTGTTCTGATGACTCTCACGCGTCACCACGTTACACACCAGTGCCTGCTGTAAATAAGATTGTTTAACACGCTGGATAGAGGCGGCTTTTCTAACGTTTGAATTTACCCCGTCAGCACCGACCAGTAATGTAGCCTGTATTTTTTTTCCGGAAGATAATGTAATAATACTGACGGCCTGAGCACTGCGCCGCCTGGGCACTGGCTACCTGTTTCGCCTCAGCCTGCCTGTAATCAATATGGGTGATTTCCTGCGGACAAAGATAACTGATATTGTCAGCCGCTGTCACTTTATCCAGTAACATCTGCTGTAGAACATTATTTTCTATAATGGCGCCTAATTCAGGCACACCCAGCTCGGCGCTATCAAATTGAATTTGCCCGACACCGGTTTGATCCCAGACGAACATTTTTTCAAATAGACAAACACGTTGTGCCAGCGCTGATTGCGGCCCTGATGACTGCGACACTAATGATTGAAACAGCCCAGTCTGACGAAAACGTTTTAAAGCCGACAGGTTGATCGCGGATACGCGACAGCTGGTTTGCTCACTAATGGCTTCAAGTTCATTGCGCTCGATGATAACAACAGAAAAATCAGAGGCAATAAGTTCATTGGCAAAACTTAAGCCCACTATACCGCCACCAATGATGGCGATATCATACAGGGTTATCTCAGTATCTTGCTTCGCCACATCTTGCCTGCCATGTCCTTTCATAGTGACAGTCCTCGATTTAGTCGTGATAAACGGCCACTCAGCCCCATGCTTTGTGCCGCCAGCTGATGTTTAATATCCGGCACAACATCTACCATCAATAAACTCAGTGAGCGCAGCTGCGCAAGCGCGGTAATGTTATTGGAAAATGTTTTCACCAGGGCATCAGTGAAACGATACACCCGCCTGATATCGTCTTCACGTAAATTTGCATAATTTTGCAACATGGTCTGCCTGCCGATATCCAAAGCCGTTTGCCCGCTGTCGGTCGGCGAGCCAGAAAGCGAGTCAGGCAGCGAGTCAACAATTAATTCCGACAGTAGCGCAACATCTCTTAATGCCAGGTTAAAACCCTGGCCTGCGACCGGGTGCACACTGTGTGCCGCATTTCCAATAAGGGCCACTCGACCGTGCACCATCTGCGTCGCTGATTGCAAAAACAATGGATAAATTTGTCGTTTTCCTGCTTTTTGCAGCTGACCTAAACGATAACCAAATCGCTGTTGCAACTGCTGTAAAAAATGCGCTTCATCCAGCGCATGGAGTGCGTCTGCCTGCTGCGGGCCAAGCGTCCACACCACGGAGCAACGATTTTTCTGCATCGGCAAAAACGCCAATGGCCCGGTATCGGTAAAGCGCTCGTAAGCAACATTATTATGTTTATTACCCGGTGTCACATTGCTGATCAAAGCCACCTGGTCATAACTTTGCCGACTGCTGCCAATCGCCAGTAATTTCATCACCTGAGAATTATTACCATCAGCCGCTACCAGTAATTTTGCCGATATTTTTTGAGACTCTCCGCCGGTTAAAATTTCAACCGATACCTGCTGTTTATCCTGTTGCAGTGTGTTTAACCGGGCGGGACAAAACAGGGTAATCCCCCCCCCTTTTTCACTGAGACCGTCAGCCATATCAGCATATAACTGCTGCCCGATAGCACGGTTCTCTAACACATAACCCAGCGCTTCTACCCCTTCCTGCTCTTTGCTTAAGCGGGTAACGCCAAAATGACCACGGTCTGATATATGAATAGTATTAATGGCTTCTGCAAAAGGCGCAAGCGAAGACCACAGCCCCATACTGTCGAAAATACAGCGGCTACCGTATGATAGCGCCACGGTCCTGTCATCATAACTTGGCTGTGAATCGGTATTGAGTTCAAACGCCTCGACAAGCGCAATTTTTAAGCTTGAATTTTTTAAGGCGCAGGCAAGACTGGCACCGGCAAGGCCACCGCCGATGATGATGAGATCAAAATGATTGTCTGTTAGCATGTTTCTGACATAGTAAGTCATAATTTTGAAGTCATAAGTTTTAAGTTATAAGTTGTAAGTTGTAAGTTTGTAAGACTTACAACTTACAACTTATAACTTAAAACTTGGTATATTTGTAGTTAAGAAGCCATTACCGCTTCAACTTCAGCAACTGTTCGCGGCAAGCCTTTGGTCAACAAATCATAACCGTCTTTGGTAACCAGCAGATCATCTTCAATACGCACGCCTGTGTTCCACCAGCGTTTAGCACCTCGACTGCCTGCCGGAATATATAAACCGGGCTCAACGGTTAATACCATGCCCGGCTCCAGCAAGCGCCAGTTATCGTCTATTTTATAATCACCGACATCATGCACATCCATACCTAACCAGTGGCCGGTACGGTGCATATAATATTTCAGGTAACTGCCGTTTTTGATTAACTGTGCGGGTTTACCTTTTAACAATCCGATTTCAACCATCCCCCTGGTCAATACCCGGACGGCTGCATTATGCGGGTCATTCCAGTGGTTACCCGGCTTTACTTTAGCAAAGGCGGCCTCCTGTGCCTGCAGTACCACCTCATAAATTTCCTGTTGCGGTACGCTGTATTTACCATTCACCGGGAAGGTACGGGTGATGTCTGCTGCGTAACCCTGATATTCTGCACCGGCATCAATCAGTACCAGCTCTTTATTGTTTAACTCTGCATTATTTTCCGTGTAATGCAAAATACAGCTATTTTCACCACCCCCTACAATAGAGCTATACGCCCAGTTAGCCCCGTTGCGTTTGAATTCAAAAAGAAATTCTGCTTCCAGTTCATATTCATACAAGCCCGGTTCGCATTTCTTCATCGCATTGATGTGCGCCTGTACTGAAATTTTTGCCGCTTTACGCATTAAGCTAATTTCTTCACGGCTTTTGTACAGTCGCATATCATGCAGTAAATATTCCAGCGAAACAAACTCATAGGGCGCACGCGTACCGCGACGGGATAACGCTCGCAGATCATTGACGCATTTAAGGACATGTTTATCAAAAGCCGGGTTGAGACCAATGCTGTAATACACGCTTTCGCGGTTCTCCATTAAACCCGGTAAAATTTCTTCCAGGTCATCTATCGGGTAAGCAGCATCGGCAGCAAAATGTTCGACAGCACCTTCCGGCCCAAAACGGCGCCCGTTCCATGTTTCCTTTTTCAGATCACGATCACGGCAAAACAGCACATACTCACCCTGTTTACGGTTAGGAATAAGCACGATGACAGAATCCGGTTCATTAAAACCGCTTAAATACATAAAATCGCTGTCCTGGCGAAAACCATGCTCTACATCCCGATTACGAATCAATGTTGGCGCAGAAGGCAAAATCGCCACTGCGTTTTCAGTCATCATTCGCATTAGCTGCTTACGACGTTTTATATAAACTTTTGTATTCAATTTTTCTCTCTTAAAAACTACAAAACATAAAATTTTCCGCGAATGAACGCAAATACACGCAAATTTAAAAAAATCAACCCCCCTTTTATTTGCGTGTATTTGCGTTTATTTGCGGAAGATATGTTTTTTAATTATTTAATGCACCGTCTGCGACGATTGCAATGGCTGCAATTCCTCATAAATCAGCAATATACCCATACGCACATATTCACAGACTTCCATAAAAGCAACTTCATCTTCCTCGTCGTCATCTTCCATCACTGCCATTTCGGCTTCTTCATCAACCACATAACCGGCACGTGAAATTTCCACGATATCTTTGATTAACTCTTTACTGTCTTCCGGCAGTTCGGTATCTTCTTTAATACCACCAACGGCCAGGCCATAAACAAAACCCTGGCACCAGCTACCTAATGCCTCAATCCGCGCCTCCAGTGGTTCATCATCATCAGGCAGCATTAATTCAAATTCAGCACCGCTATCATTCATCTGTTCGACCGACAGCTGGTGGATTTGCAGTAATTTTTTGCCCGCTTGCTGCAGCGTCTTACTGCTTTCTTCACGTTCACCCAGCACATACAGCATCCACTGTGCGGCTTCCGTTGCTCCCTGTGCGCATAACATGCCACATAAAACACCGTGTGATTCTGTCGCACCTAACGCGGCATCAACATCAAATAACAAACCTTCTAATTGTGGAATATCGGGAAAACTCTGCATAATGACCAAGGGACACCAAATAACGCTATATAAAAGTGCCAGTTTAAATCAAACTAAGGATAAATTCTCCATAGTATTTGACCAATGACGTTTCACGTCCTACTATTAGCGCATGACTGACACAATAACAAGAATAACAAAACTGGAAGCCCAGGTAAGTGAGCTCATCGAACTCTGTCAACGACTGGATGTTGATAATAAAGAACTTCGAAAACAGCTTCAGCGGCTCACTGCTGAACGCTCTACTCTTATGGAACAAAAAGAAAAGATACGTTTGCAGGTAGAATCGATGATTACCCGTTTGCGGTCACTGGAAAAAGCCTGAACGCCCTGCTGCCAGCAAAAACATCAGTTAAGACAACTAATTAAGTCATAGATAGAGGTTATCCCGCGCGTGAGTAAAATTGAACCTTTAACCATAACTATTATGGGCAAGGAATACCGTGTTGCCTGTCCGGAAGAAGAAAAAGATAACCTGCTGGCATCAGCAAACCTTCTTAATGAGAAACTGCGTGAAATAAAGCAGCAGGGCTCCGTCATTGGTACTGAGCGCATTGCGATCATGGCCGCACTGAACATGAGCCATGAAATCCTGCATAACGAGGCCTTAGCTACTGAGCATGATGATCTAAATCAACGCATTGACGCGATTTCAGAACGAATTAATGATTCAATGCGAAATATTCAGTTGATTTAAGCTGAACATTATCTACAATAGAGATATTGGATGTAAGAAAAGTGTCCTATAACAGAATTCTGGACACAGAAAAGACATCAACCTGTTTTGACATCTCTGGGGTGTACGTAAGCAACCTGTTATATCCCTTGAGCCTTAAATACTGACTCCGGGAGTTGGACTGGTGGGACCGTGTGCATTACCGCTATGCCGGGAAGCCTGACGTTTCATCGCTGATTCCCCCCTGAACTTACCGGTTCAAGGTCCTCAGTATTGCTACGGCATTTCTGGAGATGTCATCTTAATTTTCCTGGCAGAGCCAAACTCACCTAAACCACATGCCTGACGACTCGACGCCCGATGCCCCTGCAGCCAGCAACACCGTGGACAGGATAAACAGCGGAAGCCACAGTAACGCAGAAATCAGGCAACTAAAACGTGCCCAGCGTCGATCATTATCAAGCCGGACACAGCTGCAGCACAGCCAGGCGCTGCGCCAGATCACAGCAAAAGAAAAAACCTGGCGCTGCAGTCAGCACATTGCTTTGTACCTGGCTAACGATAGTGAAATAGACCCTTTCCTACTCATTGAACATGCCCGCTTCCTGGGTAAAAACGTTTATTTGCCGATACTCGCGCCACTAAAAAACAGCCTGTATTTTGCCCCCTATGAAGCAGGCGAGCCGTTAAAATACAACCGCTTCAACATCCTCGAACCGGTATGCCAGCCAGCAAAATGGAAAAAGGCCAGTCAACTGGATTTATTGTTATTACCACTGGTTGCCTTTGACACCCATGGTAACCGCATGGGTATGGGCGGTGGCTTTTATGATCGCACACTGGCTTATCTGCAGCATCGACGTTTCTGGAAAAAGCCGACACTGGTCGGACTGGCACATGAAATACAAAAAGTAGAGCAGCTAAACAGCCAAAGCTGGGATATTCCGCTGGATTACATCATCACAGAAAAACAACGTTACTGCAGATAAGATGAGAGAGTAGCTCAAGCCTAATCTGACAGTTTTAAATATGTGTTCTCATCGCTGTCCGAATGGCACTAAGTTAAGCCATATTTGCATGAATCCGGGACATGAACCGGTGCCAGCTTGGCACGACGCACTACTGCCGGTGAAATAGGAGACTCAACAAGTGACGTATTACGCATTTGCAGATATCGCGGAATAAAATCCGCTCCATGAGAAGTGCCACATAGCCCGTAGTAGCGGCATTGCATTACGCGATTGCCAGGTGCTAATATCTTAACCGGATCACAGTGTATGGACTCAGCATGCGAAGCGTACAAGGACGTATTCACGACGTGTCTCAGGCACGGTGGATCCAAGTGCATGTTTCGCTAAGTAGCAAACATAGCCTCATCCAACAGTGAGTTTGTATTTATAAATACATGAATGAAAGGCTGTTTTAGCTCTCAACATTCATTTATTCCGGACAGTAGTGCGCATCCCTGCGGGTGATGGTCGTTGCCAACTGTGCCCGATTCACATCCCTTACAGTTAACGAAACAACAGTTTATGTCGCCAGGTTTCTGAGAGACCACGCTAAGCACTCTTAACTTAGTGCCATTCGGACAGCGATGTTAGATGCACTAATGTCGTAAGCGCCTGGAGCGCAAGTACGACTTTCGCAGATTGTTTTATTCTCACCTACAAAGATAAAAACAGCTGGTAAACAGGGTTATCCTTTTCTTCCCAGTACGGATAAGCCAGCGTATCAAGATACTGTCTTAACTGCTGGTGCTCGGCTTCAGGTATCTGCAAGCCGACCAGTACCCGGCCAAAAGCATCACCATGGCTGCGAAAATGAAACAGACTGATGTTCCAGCGATTGCCAATACTGGTCAAAAAATCCAGCAATGCGCCGGGGCGCTCCGGAAACTCAAAACGATACAATACTTCGTCTTTTAACGCCGCACGACCACCCACCAGGTGGCGCAGATGCATTTTTGCCATTTCATTATCTGTCATATCCAGTACCGGATATTTTTTGTTTTTCAGCCTTTTGATTAAATCCAGACGTTCGCTCATGCCATCGCGTAACTGCACCCCGGCAAAAACCTGCGCATTATTATCATCTGAATAACGATAATTAAACTCGGTAATACCACGTTTGCCGATAGTCTGACAGAAGGTTTTAAAGCTGCCCGGGCGCTCTGGAATAGTAACCGCAAATAAGGCTTCGCGCTGCTCGCCAATTTCAGCACGCTCTGCGACATGGCCTAAACGATCAAAATTCATGTTGGCGCCGCTGACGGTCGCAACCAGCGTTTTCCCTGCTATTTTTTCCTGCTCAACATATTTTTTCAAACCGGCAACAGCAAGGGCGCCGGCAGGTTCAGCAATCGACCGGGTATCATCAAAAATATCCTTGATGGCAGCGCATATCTCATCCGTGGTAACCGTTATCATCTTGTCGACGCATTGTTTCGCCACCCGAAAAGTTTCCTTACCAACCTGTTTTACCGCGACACCATCAGCAAAAATACCCACGTGGTCGAGCACCACACGGCGATTCTTTTCAAACGCTACTGTCATGCAGGCCGCGTCGACCGGTTCGACACCAATAATTTTTGTTTTCGGACTTAGATATTTAACGATCGAACCGATACCGGCAATCAGTCCGCCACCACCAACACAGACAAAGATCGCATCAATAAAATCTGCATGCTGACGTATTATCTCCAGGCCAACCGTTCCCTGACCTGCGATGACATCTACATCATCATAGGGATGAATAAAATCGAGTTTTTTCTCGCTGGCATACTTCGTCGCATAGGCACAAGCCTCATCATAGTTATCACCAACCAGAACTGTTTTTGCACCGTATGATTTAACTGCGTCGACCTTGATACCAGGCGTCGTTTTTGGCATAACAATAGTAGCGTCAATACCCATTTTTTTCGCTGCCAGAGCAACACCCTGCGCGTGGTTACCCGCTGACGCTGCGACCACGCCATTTACTTCCTTAATTTTCGTCAACTGGTAAATACGATTATATGCACCACGTAGTTTGAATGAAAACACACTCTGCAGATCTTCACGTTTTAGCAACACCTGATTATTCTGACGTTTACTTAACGTCTTCGCCAAATCCAGCGGTGTTTCCACAGCAACATCGTAAACCCTGGCAGTTAGAATTTTTTTTATGTATTTTTTGGTCATTTATCAAAAAGTTGGCAGTTATTAGTTGGCAGTCGTCAGTTAAAAGAGGTAAAGATTGTAGGCTAGCATATGCAGAGCGTTAGTGGCAAAGACTGTGACACTGCTTTCAAGATAAAAGCTTTTTTGTCCGCGAATAACGCAAAGAACGCAAAGGTTTAAAAACAAAAAGCACTTGTTTGCGTATTTTGCGTTATTACTACGCGCTGTCCTGCGCTACACCCCACTGGTCGCACTATGGTGCGTTCAAAATGCTCCATGCATTTTAGTCGCGGACTATTTTTCTGTTTCTTTTAACTGCCTACTGCCAACTGATAACTTTCAACTACTCTTCATTCCCTGTATTATTCATGGCAGAATTTTTATAGAGATACCCACTGGAGAAAAAAATCATGACCCAGGATGAAATGAAAAGAAAAGCGGCGGAAGCGGCATTGGAATATGTTATCGTCGATGAAATCGTCGGTGTTGGCACCGGCTCTACGGTCAACCACTTTATCGACGTACTGGCTGAAATAAAACATAAAATTAATGGCGCGGTTTCCAGCTCTGAAGCCTCAACCGAACGCTTGCAGGCTCATGGTATAAAAGTATACGACCTTAATGATGTAGGTGATTTAGCCGTGTATATTGATGGCGCTGATGAGTCGGACCATTACCTTAATTTAATCAAAGGCGGCGGCGGCGCATTAACCCGCGAGAAAATCATTGCCGGTGCCAGTAAAAAGTTTGTCTGTATTGCCGATGAATCCAAACTGGTGGATGTCATGGGTGAATTCCCGCTGCCGGTTGAAGTCATTCCCATGGCACGCAGTTTTATTGCCAGAGAACTGGTTAAAATCGGTGGCCGCCCGGTATGGCGTGAAGGTTTTGTCACCGATAACGGCTGTGACATTCTGGATGTACATGACCTGAAAATCATGCAACCAATGAAACTGGAAAACGAACTCAATAAACTGCCCGGTATTGTAACGGTGGGTATTTTTGCCAATCGTCCGGCTGATGTACTGATTTTAGGTACGCCTGAAGGGGCTAAAACGGTATTGTCGAAATAAAATTTGTAAAGATATAAACATTTAGTCCGCGACTAAAATGCATGGAGCATTTTGAACGCACGATAGTGCGACCCGTGGGGCGTAGCGCAGGACAGCGCGTAGTAATAACGCAAAGAACGCTAAAAGAACTTTTGTTTTAAAACTTTGCGTCTTTTGCGTTATTCGCGGACTATTTCTTTCTCGGGTCTTAACGATTGCCAATTAACAAACCTGCAACACTAAGATCCTCGTCAACATCCGGCCAATGAATACCCTCCCCATCGCCTAATAATTCCCAATTCTCCAGTCATAGCAGGGTGCGCATGGCGCACCCTACTCCGACAAAACACTTAACTTACTGGCATTGCCCTCTGACCCAGCTCCCCTTTATCGATACAGCCTTCTTTCCAGTAATGCTGTCATGTCACGGCGACCATCCACACAAACATGAACAATGACTTTATTGCCAACTATCTCATATATGGCTCTGTAGGGTTTAAATATGACTTCTCTATATTCCTTGATACCCTGGCAACTCAGCTCTGCCGGATAGTGACCTCGCTCAGGGTTTTCATCCAAACTCAATATCAACTTTTCCAGGCCATCTAAAACATGCTGCGCATTTTGGCGAGTATCTTTCTTTGCTATATAATCGTAAATATCCCCAATATCTTTCTCGGCCTCAGATGTAATTCGAATCTGATATTGTTTCAATTTTGCATATCCTTAATACTTTTTTTAATGTCTGAAAATGCTTTTTTTGCTGTTTTAAATTGACCAGAAGTATACGCTTTCTTACTCTGCGCAATCATTTTAAGCAATGCAAGCGACTCCTGATCCTGTTCGTATTCCGCCAGATCGAGTAGTACAGCTTTCGCTTCACCGTTTTGAGTAATAATTATTGAAGAGTGATTGCTATTTACCTCTTTAATCGCTTCCGCTGTATGTTGCTTTAAATAACTAATTGGCTTGACAGATTTACTTAGTTTCATAACACACCTGAATTAGAAAAATATAGTTAGTACTAAATATAGACTGAATTTAGCGCTATTGCAACACGCACATAAAAGCGAATAATTAGACTGCTATCAATAACAACCACTTGAGACCTATATACTTAAAACTGTTGACATAGTCTAATCTAGCGCATGCTACATATTCTTTCATGTCGACAGCCAGGGCAATAATTTTTGAAACTTGAACCATCATAAGCTTTTTCAGGCACAAAAAAAACGGGATCCGAAGATCCCGTTTTTTAAAAGACTAAGTCGAAATCGATTTAGAATTTTTTACGGATACCAACTGTAAACATTGACTCATCTCCGCCCAACGTATCAGCAATATCACCAATGGGAACGTCAGTGATACTAAAATCATTTGACGTAGCACCGTAACCAACATACACATTGGTCATTTTAGATATATTGTGGTTATAAGCTAGCGCATAACCCTGTCTATCCAGGCTGTCAACACCAGTAGCCTCAGAAACATCAGCCTGGCCCATAGTCAGGATCAGCGCGTTGTTCTTGTTGATGTTCCATGTACCCGCAGCAAAGATGAAATCAGCACCAGCGCGATCTGCAGCATTTTCATACTGTAAAGCGACAGAGAATGCTTTAGCAGTGAACATACCACCAATCTTGTATGCGGCTTCAGTTGTACAGCCAAGTGCTGTTGTACAGTCTTGAATACCACCAACCGTAGCATCACCACCATCAATAATAGCATCAGGCGAACTAGTTTGACCAGTAATGTAATCACCAAAAACCAGGAATGACTTGTTAGACCAGCGCAGGCCGATACCTGAAGTTTCATCATTAGAACCAGAGAAAGTAGTGTTAGCTACTAAAGAAATACCAGCCATCTTAGGTGAAACATATTGCGCGGTGTGGGTTTGACGACCACGGTTCATGCCCTTGCCACCATGTAATTTAGACTGTGTGTTTAAGAAACCACGGCCTTCAAGCGGGGTGCGATATAACGGGTCAATCTTGCCGCCCATCTGCTTGTAGTTAGAAGACATGGTACCGAACTTGACTGTACCCCAACCGCCTTTCAGACCAACAAACTGGTCACGACCGTTAAAAGCGTTTGCTTAGCACTATCTGCCATCGATAAAGTCGGCATCTGGGTCTGTTGTAGGCCCAGGACCTACCGCAATTTGCCACTCCACCTTGTAGATCGCTTTTAAGCCATCGCCAAGGTCTTCAGACCCTTTTACACCGATAGCTGAGGTATTGCTTGACACTGATAAATTGTTGTCAGCTTCTGGAATATCGTTATCTGCTGCGTTAAGTGACAAGTGTACGTTACCGTAAACAGTAGGTGCTGCCATTGCTGCTGGTGCAGCCATAGCCGCAGCCATTGCTGTCGTTACGGCGATTGCTAATATAGATTTTTTCATTATGCAAGACTCCTGCATTAAAGTTATTATGATCATAGCTATGATTACAAAAATGTGATTACAACGTGACGCTTCCCCCAATGAAAGCGGTTCGCCCCATCTTAAAAAGCGGCCCAGTAAACCAATACCCAAGCTGCTGCAAGCACAATATTTAATCTTCATCTACGTACGCCTTTTTATAGCGGGCGCTTAATATTTAAAGATTAGGCGAATTATATGTAGATATTTTTTAATTGCAAGTAAAACACAGATTATTTTTCTCAAATAATCCATCAATAACAACAGCATAAATAAGTAAGCTGCTGCATATTTTTAAAAGATAGCCTGTATCTCCTTGTTTTTATTAAACTTAAAGAAAAAGGTATAGACCTATACCTATTGGTATAGCTTATTACTATCACGCTGCCACAAACTGCCATACGCTGCCAGTCGCGCCGCCAAAACATGCTCTTTGCGCGCTAAAGGATTAAATTTAAATAACAAAAAAGCCCAAAAAAAGGGGCTTTTTCTGAAAAAAACCAGATATTTTTATACCCGGTTGTTTGCTGTTTTTGCTTAACGTTTGGAGAACTGAGTAGCACGACGTGCTTTGCGCAGACCCACTTTTTTACGTTCGACTTCACGTGCATCACGCGTAACGAAACCTGCTTTACGCAGTGGACTACGCAGCGTTTCATCGTATGAAATCAATGCACGGGTAATACCATGACGAATGGCACCTGCCTGGCCTGAAATACCACCACCGCTTACTGTGACTTTCAAATCAATGTTGCTCATCATATCAACCAGCTCCAGCGGCTGACGCACGATCATTTGTGCTGTTTTACGGCCAAAAAAGACATCTAGTGGTTTACCGTTAACCACGATATCACCTGCGCCTGTACTTAAATAAACTCGTGCGCTGGATGTTTTGCGTCGACCGGTTGCGTAATATTGTTCTGCCATGGGTAGCCTTATATCTTAATAATTATATCTGGTTAGTTATATCTTGCTAGTTAATGTCTAGAGGTTGTGGCTGCTGCGCCGCGTGCTGATGTTGTGGACCGGCGTAAACTTTCAGCTTACGGTACATCTCACGACCTAAAGGATTTCTTGGCAACATGCCTTTTACTGCTATTTCAATCACACGCTCGGGTGAACGTTCAATCATATCGCTGAAATTAGTTGCTTTAAGGCCACCCATATAACCAGAGTGGCGATAATACATTTTGTCTTTCGCTTTATTGCCGCTAACACGTACTTTTTCAGCATTGATAACAACAATATAATCACCGGTATCAACATGTGGTGTATAAATTGCTTTATGTTTACCGCGTAGACGACGTGCAATTTCAGTCGCTAATCGACCCAATGTTTTACCATCGGCATCAACCAGGAACCAGTCACGTTTTACATCATCAGCTTTTGCGCTTATGGTTTTCATCACTATTCCGCTGTATCTTATATGAATGAGCCAGGAATCGAACAGCCGACCCCCGACAAAGAGGCGGAATATTACAGGGATTTGAGCTGCCAGACAAGTCCATTGCCCGTTTTTTAGTTAAATAAATGACCGATTTATGTAAATCGGCTGATACAGGCGTTACGGGGTCAGGATTGGGGGTCAGGGCCGAATGGCACTAAGTTAAGAGTGCTTAGCATGACCTTTCAACAACTTGGCGGCATAAACTGCTGTCACGTTAACTGCAAGGGATGTGAATCGGGCACAGTTAGCAACGACCATCACCCGCAGGGATGCGGGTGTTGAGCCACCAAGGACGGTTTCACGGCGTGTCGTTGCTGGCTGCGCCCGGTTCATGTCCCGGATTCATGCAAATATAGCTTAACTTAGTGCCATTCAGGTCAGGGCCGGTGTCAATTTAATACATCTAGCGACTAAAGATCGAGTCTATTGTCTTGTGACACCAACCCGGGAAGTATATGCAAATCGGCAGATATAGCTATCCTGACCCTGTGGATATTAGCCAAATCGCAGGGTGTGCCATGCGCACCATGAATTAACCGTTTGCGTTTGTTTTCGGTGCGCATGGCGCACCCTACGGCCTAAAAAACATTTACCACAGAGGCACAGAGAAAAGCTTTGTATTGTTAATAGCGCCGCAGGCGCAGTTAACAAAGTAAAACTCTGTGACTCTTGCCTCTGTGGTAAATCGGTTTTGTTGTTTTGTTATAAGCCGCTATTTGTAGACCAACTCCCCTGCCAGCCACAGGAGTGAACCACTGAGACAGTCTTCTGCTAATACGCCAGGCAAAAAAAAGCGCGGATAAAAATCCGCGCTGAAGATTACCACCAAAGGGAGGATGGAGGAAATATGAAAAATCACTAAAATAGTGAATATAAGAATATTATAATATATCTATCAGATTGTCAATCAGCTTTTTAACTGAACGCTGCTTAAACTCAAAACCACCTGTCGTAAGCCTTTATTTTTACTGTAAAAATTCAATTTAAGGCTGCCTGCTTTTTTATTCAATTAACAGTCTTTCTACGACTTCACCACCGATCAAATGCCTGTCAATAATCTCATCAACATCTTCACGATCAAGGTAGCTGTACCAGATCTCTTCAGGATAGACAACAATTACCGGGCCGAGTTCACAACGATCTAAACATCCTGCCGTATTTATACGAATTTTCCCCTCACCGGACAAACCCAGCTCTTTTATCCGTTTTTTTGCATAATCACGAATTTCAGTGGCATTGCACTGCTCACAGCACTGCGCACCCGATTCGCGCGAATTGGTGCAGAAAAACACATGGTATTTATAATATGACACTTTTTTACTCCTCTTTTTCCAGTATTCATTTTTTATGCCCATGGACGGGCGGTATTCCGCAAGGAGCCAGGAAGGTGATGCGGTTATCTCCAGGGATGACAGCTGGTCTACTGAAAATCGTGCGGGAACGATTTCAGTGCAGTATTCACTGTCTTCTTCAGTATTTATTGGTCATCTTCAGTATTCATTTTTTTGTTATTCTTTATTAAAAACAGTATTGCACCCGAAGCACTAAAGCAGCAATATATACCTATGCGACATTACAGCCCTTTTGACCAGTTAATCATGAATGCCGATACTGCATTGCGTACGCTTTTTGGTCAGCCCATGGTTACACATCGAAAGTATCCTGCCAATGATATTTCTGATGCTGATTTCTCCGATCAGGATAAAAAACGCATTGCTGGCCTGATGCGAGTAAACCACAGTGGTGAGGTTTCCGCCCAGGCTTTATACCAGGGCCAGTCTATAACCTGTAAAAACCCGGAAACAAGGGAAAAACTGCAACAGGCCGCACTGGAAGAAAATGATCACCTGGACTGGACGAAAAAAAGGCTAAATGAACTCGACGGACATACCAGTTTGCTTAATCCGCTCTGGTATGGCGGCTCTTTTGCTATTGGCGCTTTCGCCGGTGCCATCGGCGATAAATGGAATTTAGGCTTTTTAGCTGAAACCGAACATCAGGTTGTTGAACATCTTGAATCACATCTCAATAAATTACCCGGTGGTGATTTAAGAAGCCGCGCCATCCTGGATCAAATGAAAATTGATGAGGAAAAACACGCCACCACAGCAATCGATCATGGTGCGGCTGAATTACCTCCTCCCGTTAAAACGTTAATGGCAGCGATGTCTAAAGTAATGACGGGTACAGCGTATTACATTTAAAAGATTTTTTATCCGCTAATAAACGCAAATACACGCAAATAAAAAACAACAAAAATATAGTCCGCGAAAAACGCAAAACACGCAAAGGTCTAAAAAAATAGTTTTTTTCGCGTTCTTTGCGTTTTTCGCGGACTAAGTTCTTAATCTTTTTTTTATTTGCGTGTATTTGCGGAAATTATTATTCTGAATTATTCCGAAAAAATATCATCATGCACCCTCTGCCAGACTGATTCACCAAAAACCGTCTGGATCACCAGCGGTAACGCGATAGAGCCCTGTGATAATATCGCGTCATGAAATGCTTTTAATTTCGATTTATCTGAAACGTCCATTATTTCACGCGTTTTTAATATAATTTCACGACCAACGGCGTAACACAAAGGTGTAGCTGCAGCACTGCTGTACCAGGTAATTTCTGACTGCGCCTGTGAAAGTTCAAAACCCAGCTTTTCTACCAGCAGGTTTGCCGCCTGCTCAAAAGTAAACTGTCCGGTGTGGAGTTTTACATCAATAATAATTCTCAGCGCACGCCATAAACGGTCACGTAACATAATAAATTCATGTTCTTTTTCATTATATAAACCCTGCTCAAAAACCAGTTGCTCACAATATAACGCCCAGCCTTCGTACATGCTGGCTGAAGCATTTAACAGACGGGTAACATTGTTATCATTATTTTGATTGGCAATAACAAACTGTAAATGATGACCGGGAAAGGCTTCATTCACCGAGGTTAAATCAATACTGAACTGATTATGCTCTGCCAGTAATGAATCATCTTCTACGGTTGTGACATAATATATACCGTGTTGCTGTTTATCCAGAGGCATGGGCGGCACATACGCAGCAAACGGAATAACATCACGCAAGAATACAGGTGTCTGCTGAATTTTAAGTGACTGCTTTTCCGGCACGGTGACAATATCCGCTTTAAGCAGCCATGCATAAGCTGCCTGCATTTTTTCACGGTAGCTATTAAGCAACTGAGATGCGTCCGGGTGTTTGGCGCGTACCTTCGCCAGCGCTTTCTTAATATCCGGCTCGCCACAGATTTTTTTGCTGTGCAACAATAATTCCTTTTCTGTTTGTTCAGCCAGGCGTTTGCCGAAACTTAACACTTTTTCTGCATCTGTAGCCAAAAAGTGCTTTTCATTTAACAGACGATTAAATCGATAATTACCCGAAGGAAATTTGCCTTCTGCTTTTGGCTGAACATCCGTTTCGAGATAATTTGCGAAATCATAAAGTGCTATAGAGGCGGCATCACATAAAGGCTGCAACCTTGCTGGATTTTCAAATTTCGCAGTAACTAAAGGGTGGCGCACCAGGCCACGGATAAATTCAGCACCGGTTTGTGCAAGTTCTTTTGCCGTAACCGTCCACTGCGGCACTACCCGCTCAGGGTATAACGACAACATTGCTTTAGCACCACGTAAATATTCAGGTATATGTTGAAGACGGCGCTTAAGGGCCTTGTGTACATTTTCGCCGGGATGAATGAGTAACTGATAGATGGCGTTGACCGGCACATATTCAATCGGGTTTCGATAACGCCAGTCATTTTCTTCCAGATCATGCAATTCAATGGTTAGCGCACCTTTAATCAGGCGGTAATCAAGCTGCCTGTTTTCACTCAAATCAGCCTGCTTCAGCTCATCCAGTGCAGATAACATTTTCTGGATTAATGAAATCAATGCACCAATATCATTATGCTCATAACTTTTTAGCTGATCAGCATAGACATTAACACCCACATCAACGGCTTCTTCCGGATGATAACGAAACCAGCAATGATAAAACTCTCCGCATAAATCATCAAAGTGTTTATAAGCTATATTAAACTGAGACCCGGTATTGGCTCTTTGCTTCGTACCTGTCATGGAAACATTTTCCGTTTTGTTTTATTTGAAGTAGACATAGTAGTTATCAACTTTACTCTTCTTGTATAATTTCAAAATCATGAGTCACATCAACGCTTTTTGCCAACATAATAGAGACTGAGCAATATTTTTCAGCCGTCATGTCAACAGCTCGAGCCACCTTCTTTTCATCCAGAGCTTTACCTTTTACCACGTAATGAGCATGTATTTTTGTAAATACTTTAGGTGCAACATCTGCACGTTCAGCCGATAACTCAACAAAACAGTCGGTTATCAACTGGCGTTGACGCTGTAAAATTAACACTACATCAAACGCGGTACAACCACCCATACCAAGCAACACCATTTCCATCGGTCTAACACCCAGGTTTCGCCCGCCACTCTCAGGTGGGCCATCCATGACGACGGAGTGTCCACTTTCAGATTCGCCGACAAAGGACATATTGTCTAACCATTTCACTACTGCTTTCATGTTAAGAACACCTCGTTAGGGTTTTAGAGCTTGCTTTATGGGTTCGGAGTCAGAGCACAGTCAATAGCGCATGATATTACCTGATTTTGATCAATTGGTTCCGCCCCGGCCAGTTTTATAAATCAATTTTTTCACCGCGGAGACGCAGAGACGCAGAGAAAGATTTTTAATATTTTCGCCATGCCTGTGGCATGGTGAAAGAATAAAACACTCTGCGACTCCGCGCCTCTGCGGTAAAGTTTTTTAGCTTTTTTTACAAAAAAAACAATTCCGCCAACTTCTCACCCGGATCATTCGCCCGCATAAAGGCTTCACCCACCAGAAAAACATTAACTTTATTATCAAGCATCAACTGCACATCCTCTCTGGAATGAATACCGGACTCTGTCACCAGAATATGATTTTCATTTACCATGTTCAGCATCGACAAGGTGGTGTCCAGCGAGGTCTCAAAAGTTCGCAGGTTGCGGTTATTTATACCGATTAAAGATGCACCGGTTTTTAACGCTCTTTGCATCTCCAACTCATCATGCACTTCCATTAGTACATCCATTTTTAGCGCATGCGCAAGATCAAACAATAACTGCAGCTGACTATCGTCGAGTGCAGCCACAATTAATAATATGCAGTCAGCATCAATGGCTCGTGCTTCATAAACCTGGTAGGGATCTATAATAAAATCTTTACGAATCACAGGAAGGTCACATGCTGCTCTTGCCTGCTTTAAATAGTCTTCATCACCCTGAAAATAATCTTTATCGGTTAATATCGATAAACAGGCTGCACCGTGGCTGGCATAACTTCTGGCTATTTCAGCCGGTTCAAAGTCTTCTCTTAATAAGCCTTTACTGGGTGACGCTTTTTTTATTTCCGCGATGACAGCAGGTTGATTATTGTTGATTTTATTTTCGATGGACCTTATGAAACCACGCACAGCATCAGCGCTTTTACATTGCTGCTTTAATTCATCAATAGAAACCTTAGCCGAACGCTCGTTTACTTCTTCACGCTTGCGGTTGAGGATTTTTATTAATATATCAGGTGTGTTGCTACTCATTACTTTTCAGTCCAATTATTTTATCCATAAACATCAAAGAAATATTTTTCCGCAGATGAACGCAAATAAAAAAACCGAATTTAAATTTGTTATTTATCTTTGCGTTCATTTGCGTTCATCTGCGGACAGTATTTTCTTTTTTTAAGTTCTTTGCATTTTTTGCTGAAAAACTGTTTTTCTCCGTGCCTGTACTACAAATGTTCAGGCATTGGTTTTTGTAATTAATTGTTGCAGTTTTTCAGCAGCCGCACCGCTGGCAATAACTTGCTGTGCTTTTTTTACGCCTTCTGCTAATGATGCTGTTAATCCCGCCGCATAAATTGCTGCGCCAGCATTCAAACACACAATGTCTTTCGCCGGACCATCAGTATTGCTGAAAACACTTTTTATAATTTCCAGGCTATGTGCTGAATCTGTTGCCCGTATCTGTTCAAGGTCGGCACGCGACAGGTCAAAATCTTCCGGTTGTATGGTATATGTTTTGACTTCACCATCATTTAACTCGGCTATATAAGTGGGCGATGCAATACTAATTTCATCGAGACCATCTTCGGCATGTACAACTAATACATGTTCGCTGCCGAGGCGTTTTAAAACATGCGCCAAGGGTTCGACCAGGTCTTTACTGAACACACCCAGGACCTGGTTCGGTGCACCGGCAGGGTTGGTTAAAGGGCCCAGCACGTTAAAGATAGTGCGCACTGCCATTTCGCGGCGTGGACCAATCGCATGTTTCATCGCGCTATGATGTAATGGTGCAAACATAAAGCCGACACCAATTTCATTGACACACTCAGCAACCTGTTGCGGGCTAATTTCAAGATTCACCCCGGCAGTTTCCAGCACGTCGGCACTGCCCGACTTACTACTGATTGATCGATTACCGTGTTTTGCAACTTTGCCACCGGCTGCTGCAACCACAATAGCACTGGCGGTCGAAATATTAAAACTACCCGAAGCATCACCACCGGTGCCGCAGGTATCGACAAGATGCTCTTTATCGACATCAACTTTGCTTGCCAGCTCTCGCATCACAGCCGCAGCTGCTGCGATCTCATCAATGGTTTCGCCTTTCATGCGCAAACCAATTAAAAAACCACCCACCTGTGCAGGGGTGGCTTCACCGGTCATGATCAGGCGCATGGTCGCACTCATTTCTTCAGCGCTTAAATCCTGTTTTTCAGTAACGGCTTTTATCGCTTTTTGCATTGTAAAGGAAGTACTCATGCTCACTCTCGTATTTGTTTTTATATTACTTTCCCACTGTCTTTTTGACTGTATGGGATCGCTACATGGTTATAGCTTACCAGGGTAATGCAGGAGCAATTACCGATACTGCCACGGATGGCAGGTAGTAGGGTAATGCAGGAGCAATTACCGATACTGCCACGGATGGCAGGTAGTAGGGTAATGCAGGAGCAATTACCGAGAAACCTTGCACTATTGGTGCATTAAGATCTTTCACTATCGTTCAAGATGACAGCTAACAATATTAGTCGGAAGCTGTCACTTTGACTTTAAAAAGTTATTTAATAAGTCATGCCCATGTTCAGTCAGGATAGATTCAGGGTGAAACTGCACGCCTTCAACATTCATGGTTTTATGGCGCACACCCATGATCTCATCCATCTCACCACTCTCTGTTTGCGTCCAGGCAGTAATTTCCAGGCAGTCTGGTAGTGATTCTTTTTCAATCACCAGCGAATGGTAGCGTGTAGCAATATACGGATTACTCAAACCGGTAAACACATGCTCACCTTTATGGTAAATAAGTGATGTTTTACCATGCATAATTTCTTTGGCATGAACAATTTTTCCGCCAAAAACCTGGCCGATACTCTGGTGCCCCAGGCAAACACCTAAAATAGGAATTTTCCCGGCAAAGGTTTTTATTGCCTCCATTGATATACCGGCTTCATCCGGTGTGCATGGTCCGGGCGAAATCATTAATTTTTCCGGTTGCCTGGCTTTTATTTCGTCCAGCGTTATTTCATCATTACGATGGACTTCAACATCCGCACCCAGCTCACCCAGGTATTGCACCAGGTTATAGGTAAATGAATCGTAATTATCTATCATTAATAACATGTTAAATCTGGCCTGCTTTCAAGGTAATTAATCAGAGGTGCCCTGGATCTGCGTACGGCGATGCCATTAGCTCACCAACAAAAACACCCTGTCCCGGCCAGGCGACGCTTTTCCAGTAGGCTTCAATCAAGGATTCACCGTTAGTATAACGTTCAATCACAATACCCGGATTGGGAAATTTCTGGGTAAAGGCACACGGTTCAACAACAGTGCCATAACTGGCTGTGGCCCCGGCATCCAGCCAGCGCAATATGCTCATTTGTTTGCTGCCAAACAAGCGGCCACCACTGGACGTCAGGTGATCAGCAATGGCACCGGGCAGGTATTTATTGCTGTCAATCGCTTTTACTTTTGCACGCCCGGTAAAATAAAACATGACATCATTTTTATTCTTTAACACATCACTGTTTATCTGTTCAATATTAATTTTTTCAGCCAGTAACTCCTGAATGACTGCAAAACGCCGCGAACGGACATTTCTTGCTTTATCGCTTGTATTCATCAGATATGCCGTGCCTTCTGGTTTTGTATGGTCGGAAGCAACGCCTCGATCAATCATCTGGTAAACCTGCTGCAAGGAACTGCCTGCCAGCATCATTGTGGGGCGAATCGTTAAGTCTTTAGCCGGCTGCTCGCTATCCGAATTATAATACGCACTTAATTGTGTTGCTTTACAGCCTTTTGCGCAAAACGATTTATCAAAACCAAATGCGAACGCTGAGGTTATCGACATGCAGCCCACCTTAAACGGTTTGCTCCAGGCCAGGGCATAATACTGCACGCTATCCGCTGTTTTTGCTTTTAGCTGCTGATAGGCACGACTGAATTGTTTTTCAGCAATTGCATTCTGCTTTGCAGGCAGGCTTATTTCAATGATGTTCTGTTCTGGTATATTTCTTTTATTACGATAATAATCCGCAATCAAACGGCTTTCTGCATCGTTTATATTTACCACGATAGCAATTTGCGACGCGGTTATTTTTGCCGTCGCGCTGCAAGCAAAACCAGACAGCAGCAGCAACACTGCAATCTGCATTGATAACCGTGCCGCTATCCGCAGCAGCATTGATTTAGCCATTACTGGCTTGAATCCAGACCGGCTTCAGCCAGCGAAACCGCACGAAATATTGCACGCGCCTTGTTCATGGTTTCTGCCCATTCGTTTTCAGGTATTGAATCATAAACAATACCGGCACCGGCCTGTATCGACAGATGTTTGTCCTTAATGACTGCTGTACGGATCGCTATCGCGGTATCCATATTGCCATTCCATGAAAGGTAACCGACCGCTCCAGAATAGATGCCGCGTTTCACCGGCTCAAATTCATCAATAATTTCCATGGCGCGAATTTTTGGTGCGCCGCTGACAGTGCCAGCTGGAAAAGTTGCACGTAATACATCCATGGCACTTAACCCATCCTGCAGCTCACCGGTAACGTTTGAAACGATATGCATCACGTGAGAATAACGTTCAACCACCATTTTATCAGTCAGTTTCACCGTCGAGGTTTTACTCACTCTGCCGGCATCGTTGCGCCCCAGGTCAATCAACATCAAATGTTCAGCCAGTTCCTTGGGATCGGCCAGCAACTCTTTTTCAAGCGCGATATCACTAGCTTCATCTTCACCGCGCGGCCGGGTGCCCGCAATCGGCCTGACGGTGACCTGATTATCTTCCAGGCGGACCAGAATTTCAGGGGAAGAACCGACAATGTGATGATCACCCAGATCGAGGTAATACATATAGGGTGATGGATTAAGGCTGCGCAAGGCACGATAAAGATCCAGCGGTGGTGCATTAAATGGAATGGTCAAACGCTGTGACAAAACCACCTGCATGATATCGCCGTCAACAATGTACTGCCTGGCTTTACTTACCGCATCTTTATAACCTTGTTCGGTAAATCCTGAGACAAAATCATCTTCATTAACGGTCTGCTTCGTATGGCTGCTTTTCTCAGGCAACTTATTTCGTAGCGCTTCAACGATCTGTTGCAGACGTTTTTCAGCATTTTTTAATGCATTGCTTTCATCAGAATCTGCATCAACGGCCGCATGCACAATAATAAACAGCTTGCCCGATAAATTGTCAAACACCACGACTTCTTCCGATACCATCAACAGGATATCCGGTGTATGTAATGGATCAGGCTTATTTGTTTTTGCCAGGCGTTTTTCTATGTAACCGATAGTCTCATAACCAAAATAACCGACCAGTCCGCCGGTAAAACGCGGCAGCCAGTTATCATCCCTGGCATTTTCATAGACCTTGAACTGTGACTGGTAATCATCGATCCATTGCAGCGGATCATCTACGGTCTGCTTATCGATTAACTTATCTTCTTCATACTGCGAAATTTCATAACCGGCTATTTTTATGATTTTTTTACATGGTAAACCGATGATGGAATAACGGCCCCATTTTTCACCACCTTGTACAGATTCAAACAGATAACTGTATGGCGCATTAGCCAGTTTCAGGTAAGTACTGAGAGGGGTATCCAGATCAGCGAGCACTTCCCGTACTAGCGGGACACGATTAAAACCCTGCTGCTTGATTTCACAGAGCTTCTGTTTTGATAACTTCAGTTTTGAATAGGTTTTTGCAGACATTATTTTTTCCAGACATAATATTTAACACGACACACCATCAACTAATGGTTTTACGATTAGAGCAAGCATTGCGCTTGACCATCGCCAGTGTTTATTGGTCTCAATTGGTGCTGAAAAAATGGGCCTGGAAAATACTTTCATAGCTGGATATTAGAGCATGCCGGTTAAATGTTCTAGCCCTTTGTAACTATGCAGTGATAAACGATAGTGTTCCCGGCAGGACGTCGAGTATTCCGCCGCAGGCTACTTTACCAATCCACAATATTTTTGATTTCCGCCATCGAGTCGACTACAGCATCCGGATCATAGTCACGAATATCTTCACCGTGATTGTAACCGTATGACATGCAGACAATAGAGAACCGGGCAGCCCGCGCGGCTTTCACATCACTCATGGAATCACCGATCATCATTGATGCCTGGGGCAAAACCCCCAGTTTTTCTGCTGACATAATCAATGGCTGAGGATCGGGTTTTTTACGCTCCACCATATCACCGCATAAAACAGTCTCAAAGTAATCACTGATGCCCAGGTCTTTCAAAATTGGCAAGGTGAACTCACTGGCTTTATTGGTCACACAGCCAATTTTTACGCCTGTAGTCTTTAAAAATTCCAGTGCTTCAGTCACGCCATCATACAAACAACTACGTACCGAGGTGTTTTGGGCATACAACTCACGGAAAATCGGCAAAGCTTTATTGTATAAAGCTTCATCCGGCTCGCCGTTTAACTGGTTAATCAATCCACGCTTAACTAAACGTTCAACACCGTTACCCACCCAGTGTCGCACAGCGGCTTCACCCCGAACCGGCATATCCAGCTGTTTCAGCATCTCATCTACACAAAATGCCAGGTCAGGCACACTGTCTACCAATGTGCCATCAACGTCGATCAATACCATTTCAGGGCGTTTTAACATACAAGCAACCAAAAAAATTTGAAAAAACATGTCATCACAGAGGGCACAGAGAGTTTTAGATTGTTAGCTGCGCCTTCGGCGCAACTAAGATAAAACATTTTTTCTCTGTGCCCTCTGTGTCTCTGTGGTTAAAAGCTTTTAAGCTTTCGCTAATTCTGCACGCATAGCCGCAACAACGGTATCGTAATCATTTGCGTCATTTTCGCCTTTAGCACCGAAGATTGCGGAGCCGGCAACAAAGGTATCCGCACCGGCTTGTGCAATTTCACAAATGTTGTCGACTTTAACGCCACCATCAATTTCAAGACGAATATCCAGGCCTGAATCATCAATTATCTTGCGTGCCTGGCGTAATTTATCCAGTGTTGATGGAATAAAAGACTGGCCGCCAAAACCCGGGTTGACTGACATCAGTAAAACCATGTCCACTTTATCGAGCACATAATCCAGATAGCTTAATGGCGTTGCCGGGTTAAATACCAGGCCTGATTTACAGCCTGACTCATGAATCAGCTGCAGGCTACGGTCAATATGATCGCTGGCTTCAGGGTGAAAGGTAATATAGGTGGCACCGGCTTTGGCAAAATCAGGAATAATACGATCCACCGGTTTCACCATTAAATGCACGTCGATATCGGCAGTAACACCATGCTTGCGTAGCGCCTCACATACCAGGGGACCTATGGTTAAATTAGGCACATAATGATTGTCCATTACATCAAAATGGACAATATCTGCGCCGGATGCAAGCACATTGTCGACCTCAGGGCCTAACATTGCAAAATCTGCGGAAAGTATAGATGGTGCTATTTTAAAATCTGCCATGACCAAACCTCTTAAAGCGCCTTTCGGGCGACTGTCTGAAAAGTCGCGCATTTTACCCCATCGGCGCTGGTACTCCAACAATATTATATTGATGAGCACTAGACTCCACCAATAATTCACTACCATGCCTTTTCAGACTTCAGTATTTCGCACATGTTGTAGCGATGGACCTGATTGTCCAGTCAATACAGCATTGACGGAGTACTAAGCACACCATTATGATGCACCCTCTTTTAAAAAAATTGAGTTAAAACCATGTCACTTAGTATTGCTTTACACCTGCTGGCTGCTGTTATCTGGGTGGGCGGAATGATTTTTGCCCACAATTCACTGCGCCCTGCGGCGGCACAGGTACTCGAACCCCCTTTACGTCTTGAACTGTGGGTACAGGTATTTCGTCGTTTTTTTGTGCTGGTATGGCTTAGCATAGCGCTGCTACTTATCACCGGCTACTGGATGTTATTTAGTTATTTTGGCGGTTTTGCCGGTGCCGGCATACATATTCATATCATGCATGGCGGCGGCATTTTGATGGTCATTGTTTACCTGCATGTGTTTTTTGCCCCCTATCGCCGATTACGGCATGCTGTTATTGTTCAGGATTATCCACTTGCCGGAGCACAGCTGAACCAGATTCGCCAAATGGTTGGCATCAATATACTAATTGGTCTGCTAGTGATTATTGTTGCCAGCGCGGGACGTTATTTCTAAGTACAGGGAACTAAAACTAGCCTGGAAACCTCCATAAGTGATATGGAAGATTACTGCACTTTAAGGTAGTATCTGCCGCCAGTAACAAATTTTACATGGAAAAATTATTAAACGATTGATTTTATTGCGTTTTATAACCATTGGCTCTGTTCAGCTACTGTTCAGCTTGGTACTGCCATACTTATTTTTGAACTACTTTAATTATCCAAAAAAACTTTAGGAGTAAACCATGAAACATAAAATATTAGCTACTGCATCTGCTTTAATACTTGCCGCTAGTGCAAACGTTGCCATTGCTGGCGATGCCGCCGCTGGTAAAGCAAAAGCTGCCTCATGTAATGCATGCCACGGTGCTAACGGCATCAGTGCTATACCAACTTACCCAAACCTGGCCGGTCAGAAAGAAGCTTATCTAGCTAAACAAATGAAAGCGTTCAAAGATGGCACTCGTAAAGACCCAACAATGAATGCTATGGCAAAGCCTTTAAGTGATGCGGACATAGCTAATCTTTCTGCTCACTACGCGGGACTGAAGTAATCGCACCGGCTCCTTGCGAAATACCGTCCATCCATGGACATAATCGCCAATGGCTACATAGCCATTGGCGTTTTTCTGTCCATCCATGGACATAATCGCACCGCCTCCTGGCTCCTTGCGAAATACCGTCCATCCATGGACATAATCGCACCGCCTCCTGGCTCCTTGCGAAATACGACCACCACGGATGGTAGAAGTGCGGAAAATGCAGGAAGCAATTTTCAGCCAGTCCATCCGTGGACATCACCACAACGAAAATTCTGATTTATATATTCAGATTTCAAAAAAACGCCAATGGCTATACAGCCATTGGCGTTTTTTTGTGCTTACTCATTTCTACTTACCCCGTTCACCTTGTTGCCTCAACAGAGAACGATAACCAGGCCGACTTCCAGCCATTTGAAACCCGGGATCAAAATCTTTTTAACCTGATTCATGGCCAGGCACTGCCCACCAATGCCCGCCTGAATAGAAAATCACAAAGCCTGTGGTCGAGCAGTCTTGTTATAACCAATGCTTTAAATATCGAGTCCAGTACAGATGAAAACATTTATCTCGATTACGAGGCCTATCGCTTTAATTTTTCATATCAGTACGGACTGAATGACAGATGGAACCTGAAACTTGATGTTCCTCTAATCCATCAAAGCGGTGGCTTTTTTGATTCCGCCATTGATAACTGGCATGAATTCTGGGGTCTGCCTCGTGCTAACCGCCCCTTTGTTGAGCACAACCAGTATGAAATTCAATATACCAACCAGTCTCAAACACCAGTTAATCTTAATCAGGCAAGTAGCACCCTGGGTGACATCCAGATTGCGATTGCGCGCTCATTGATAGCGGACAGCAGCACCACAATGAGCCTGTGGACAAGTTTAAAATTACCCACAGGTAATGAAGATAAACTGACCAGCAACGGCGCAACAGATCTTTCTGCATGGCTCGCCTTAAATCAACAGCTGTCTGAAAACTGGGTAATAAACCTGAATACGGGTGCAGTTATTTTAGGCACCGGCAATTACAAAAATATTCCACTCTCTGACTATGCACTTTACGGTCATGCCATGCTTGGCTGGCTGGTCACCGATAATATTAATTTAAAACTGCAGCTACAGGGCCATACCAGTTATTATGACCAGAGCCAGTTAATAATTTTAGGTAATACCTATTTCTTAACTTTTGGCGGAACCATCACCATTAACCAGTGTAATCAGCTGGACTTTGCCGTGAGTGAAGATATAAAAGTCAATGCATCACCGGATTCCAGTTTTATCATTAGCTGGCGTAGTTATACTTCAGGCTGTTAACCCTAAGTATAAAAACAATTTATCCACAGATGAACACAGATAAAAACTTTTTTATCTATACCGACCTCAACAATAGCTACTCGGTATTACTTATGAGTTACCCTACTACCGCACATCCTGTACATATGCATTGACCTACTACCTGGCAGTATGCGCGAGAATGACGCTAAAATTTCAATGTTGATATTTTAACCGGACAGCACTAGAGCGACAGTTAATGAGGTGGCGAACCCTTATGTGAAGTGCATATAAATAATTATTATCTGTGTTTATCTGCGTTCATCTGTGGATATAAATTAATCAGTGTGCTTTAACCCATTACTTTCGTTAATGCCGCTTTAAGCACCGAGCTATCCGCATCAGGGCCATGACTATTTTCGCTCAGATGGCGGCGCCAGGCTTTTGCGCCACGACAACCGTGATACAAACCTAATATGTGTCTTGTTATTGAATGCAAATCAACACCTTTTGCGATCTCATCATCAATATAATCACACATTTGATATACAATTTCCTCACGGCTTTTTATTACTGCACTTGCATCATGATAAATATCCCGATCAACGCGGGCAAGAATATAGGGATTATAATAAGCCTCTCGCCCAATCATCACACCATCAACATGCTCCAATTGCTGTCGCATACTCTCAATAGTTTTGATGCCACCATTAATGACAATATTTAATTCTGGTTTGTCACTTTTAAGGCGATACACATAATCATATTTAAGCGGTGGGATTTCACGATTTTGTTTTGGACTCAGTCCCTTTAACCAGGCTTTTCTTGCATGAACAATAAACGTATCACAACCACCCTCTGCCACTATGTTTATGAAATGCTCTAACGACTGGTAACCTTCCATATCATCAATACCAATTCTGCATTTGACCGTGACCGGAATATTCACTTTAGACTTCATTGCAAACACACTATCTGCCACCAGTTCAGGCTGCGCCATCAGACAGGCACCAAAATTACCTGACTTCACGCGATCACTAGGACAACCCACATTCAAATTCACTTCATCAAAGCCGGCATCTTCAACCATTAATGCAGATAACGCCAGGGCCTGTGGATCACTGCCACCAAGCTGTAATGCCAAGGGGTGCTCCTGGGCGTTAAAAGCAAGCAATCTTTTTTGAGAACCTACTTTTTGAGTGTTATGCAGTAGCGCACCAGTATTTACCATTTCGGTATACAACAGCGAATGCCCTGTAATCAGGCGCAAGAAATAACGCGCATGGCGATCAGTCCAGCCCATCATTGGCGCAATTGTTACTACTCGTGAAATCATCGGTGCATTTTACTGCAATCCTGACAACTATTCTTTAAGCTGCTCCACTTCAATAGCTAACAGCATTGCGGCGGCAGGCGGGTTGTCATTGATGGCCGTGGCAAAACTGCTAACCAGTTTACCGGCCTGAGACGATAAAGACTTTTTCTTTGATGCTGTGTCGGCTAATTTAGAAAACTTACGAAGGTTTGATAAAGCAATTGCATTAGATGATGGCAAGGCACCATCATAGATACTTTTTGACCTGAACAATATGCTTGTATCATTGGCGATCGATTCAAAATAGGCGCCCGAACTTTTATCTAAAAACAATTCATTTTGTTTTTTCTGTAACTCAAGTGCCCAGTTCAGCCACTGCCTGTCATTACTGGCCAGATACATATCCAGCAGTCCATATATCAACCAGGCATAATCTGACAGCGTCGCTTCTGCACTGGCGCTGGCACTCACAACGGCACCAGCAGTATTTATTTGTGCCCGGTATTGCCGATAAAGCTTTCCGCTTTTTTTATTGTATAGATGTGTTTTAATGAAACCAGCTGTTTGTTTCGCTTCTTCTAATAATGCCGTATCATTAAAAACAAGCGATGCTTTAGCAAAAGCCGAAAGCATCATGCCGTTCCATGCGGTAATAATCTTGTCATCCAGATGTGGCCTGGGACGTTGCCGACGTTTTTCATTTAATTTTTTCCTGGCTGAAGCCAGCAATTCAGTCTGCTGTTTAGTTAAAACTGCATGCTTAAATTCTTCATCAATACTGAATATATTTAAGTTGGTAAATTCATTTTGCGGGTCAGAATCAATATTGCCTGTTTTTATTATATGGAAATAATCTTTCACAAATTCGAACTCAGCCAGGGAAAGAACTTCCTTCAATTCGGCCTCATGCCACAAGTAATACGCACCCTCTGCATGAACCCCGGGTTCGTCGACACGTTCACTGTCCGCATCCAGAGCTGAATAAAAGCCACCACCGGGCGACTGCATTTCCTGCTTCACAAAATTCAATATTTGAAAAACAATTTGTTTATATCTATCCAGTGTTTCGACCTGATAAAAATCGCTATATGCCATAACCATTAATGCCTGGCTGTATAACATTTTTTCAAAATGCGGGACCTGCCAGTTTTCGTCAACTGAATAACGATGAAAGCCCCCGGCGATCTGGTCATAAATACCACCCGATGCCATCGCATCCAGGGTAGTTTTCATCATTTTCTGTGCGATACTATTTTCACCTTTTATACTTTTGTCTTTTGTTTCGTTCAAAACCAGTTGATTTAAAAAAGCAAATATCCCGGGACGGGGAAACTTAGGCGCCGCGCTGAAACCACCGTCGTCCTCATCATATAAATCAGCAATATGCCGTAATGCCAGGTCATTAATATTAGTAACTAATACTGCTGATTCAGCCGTATCATCAGCATGCGCAGTGATCCGCGCCGTGACTGTGGTTGCCACCTTATTGATAAGCTCAGGCTGATTTACCCATAAAGCCTGAATTTTTAATAAGATATCTTTTAAACCTGTTCTGTTCCCCGACGAGAATGGCGGATAATAAGTTGCGGCATGAAAGGGTCGTAGTTTATTGTCAAGAAAAACACTCATTGGCCAGCCGCCACTACCGTTAATTAACTGTGTCGCAGACATATAAACTGAATCAATATCCGGCCGTTGCTCACGATCAACTTTTATACACACAAAATACTTGTTTAGTATCTCAGCAATTTCTTTATTTTCAAAAGACTCATGCGCCATAACATGGCACCAGTGGCAGGTCGAATAACCTATAGAAAGAAAGATCGGCTTGTTTTCTTTTTTCGCTTTTTCAAAAGCAGCATCCCCCCAGGCGTACCAGTTAACCGGGTTGTAAGCATGCTGCAACAAATAAGGACTGGATTCATTAATAAGGTTATTTGCCTTACGCCCTTCTTTTCCTGCCTGTGCTGCCGCCTGTTGCAAATAATTATTTACCGTAATCTGCTTTATAGCTTCTTTAGCACCTGCAATTTCAGCTATAAAAACAGTCAGAAAAAATAAAAACAGCACTTTCATAACAAGGAAACCTCTAAATAAATTATCCAGCAGCAAGTTACCGGGCAGCGAAACCTCAGATATTAAAAGCGGTAAGCTAATTCCATACCTTCTCGTATAGCCGTTTCAGCATCCAGCTCAGCGGCTTTTTTAGCGCCACCTATAATAAATACCGGATGACCAGCATCATGTAGCTGATAATACAAAGTGGTTTCTGACTGCTGTCCGGCACAGACAATAATGTGGTCAACTGCCAGGGTTTCATTTTTTCCCTGATGCACTATATGCAGACCAAGATCATCAATTTTCTCATAACGTAAATCAGATAACATTTTCACCCCGGCTTTTCTTAATGTTAGTCGTCGAATCCAGCCTGTGGTACGGGCAAGATTTTTACCCGGCTTTTCATTTTTACGTTGCAATAGATAGACAGTACGCCTTGCTTCATGGTTCACATTATCATTGAGTAAACCACCCCGGTTTCTATACTGTTTATCAATCCCCCATTGCTGATACCATTTATCTTCTCTACTGTTTTCTCCATCATCGACAATTAACATTTCTGCAACATCAAATCCTATACCGCCCGCGCCAATAATGGCTACCCTGTCTTTGATTGCCGATTTGTTTTTAATTGCTGTTTCATAATCCATTACTGAAAAATGATCGATTCCCGGGATGTCAGGTTTTCTTGGGAAAACACCTGTTGCAAATACAATGGCATCGCTATCTGTATGACGTAAGTCTTCTACAACAACTTTATGATTTCTGCGAACGTCGACACTTAACAAAGACAACTGCAACTCAAAATAACGTACTGTTTCATGGTAAATTTCTTTACCCGGAATTTCAGCAGCAAGATTAAACTGGCCACCCAAATTACCAGCATCATAAGCAATAACATGGTGACCGCGCATTGCAGCGTAATACGCACATGACAGTCCCGCAACACCTAAACCAACAATAATAATTGTTTTAGACCTTTCAGCTTTAGTTAGCGGATATTCACATTCATATGCGGCACGAGGATTAACCATGCAGGTGGCTCGCTGCTGTTTAAAAACACGATCCAGACAACCCTGATTACAGGCAATGCATTTATTAATCTGCTGTGACTGATTATTCTTTGCCTTTATCATAAACTGGCTATCCGCAAGAAATGGCCTTGCCATAGAAACCAGGTCAGCATGACCATCTTGTAAACAGCTTTCCGCAAGCTCAGGACTATTTATACGGTTGCAGGTAATTAACGGAATATCAACACTTTTTTTTAGCTTTTTTGTCACCCAGGTAAACGCTGCCTCGGGTACCACAGAAGCGATGGTTGGGATTCTGACTTCATGCCAACCGATACCGGTATTAATTATTGTTGCACCCGCCTTTTCTATTTCTTTTGCATGCAACACTATCTCAGACCAGTTACTGCCTTCTTTATGCAAGTCAAGCATAGACAGTCGATAAATGATGATAAAATCATCACCCACCACGCGGCGGATTGCTCGAATTATTTCAAGTGAGAAACGAATTCTATTTTCAAAAGAACCACCCCACTCATCTTTTCTTTTATTAGTATTCAGGCAGGCAAACTGATTAATCAAATAACCTTCTGATCCCATTACCTCGACACCATCATAACCCGCACGTTTTGCCAGCCTCGCGGTATTTGCGTAGGCTTTAATCAGCTTTTTTATTTTCCTGTCGGTTAACGCTTTTGGTGTATAAGGTGAAATGGGTGATTTAATTGCAGAAGGTGCAACCGCAAGCGGATGGTAGGCATAACGCCCGGCATGCAATATTTGCAAACACATCTTTGTATCGTAAGCATGCACTGCCTTTACCAACTTTCGATGTTTTGCTAGTTGAAAAAAAGAACTAAGCTGCGATGCAAAGGGTGACAAACGACCACTAAATGTAGGCGAGATACCGCCGGTAATAATTAAGGCTACACCGCCTTGGGCGCGTTCTTCATAAAACCTGGCGAGCCTGGAAAACCCATTCCAGCTTTCCTCAAGTCCGGTATGCATTGACCCCATGATGGCACGATTTTTCAAAACCGTGGAACCTAAACCCAGAGGCGACATCAAAAAGGTGAAATTTGATTTTGAAGCGTTATTTTCCATAGTCCCATGTTTAATAGAAAGTAATAAATAAGCGAAAAAATCATGACTTTTTGTCGTGTTTTTAATAATCTCCCGTTAATCCTATCAATATATGAATGAACATGTTGCGCTTATCAGGAATTAGGGCTATTTTGGCTATAAGCAAATATTCACTACACCAGGACATACTGTCAAAAATGTAATGCTACCTTTATTATTTAAAAATTTAGTAACCACCTTTTTTTTCCTGTTTTTTCTGTTAGCCTGCAAAACATCGTTTGCTGACGATTACATAAGCCCCGATGAAATTAATGGCAGTACAAAAATTGATGCTGAATCATTGATAAAACTTGCCAATGAACATGATAATCTTGTTATTATTGACTCGCGCATTAAATCGGATAGACGCCAGGGTTTTATTGCGGGTTCAATCAGCTTGCCAGATACTGAAACCAGTTGCTTTTCATTGTTTCCCATTATTACCAGAAAAAACACCCCCACGGTTTTTTATTGTAATGGTCCTAAATGCCGGCGCAGTGATCGTGCGGTTATCATTGCCAGTGAATGCGGTTTCACCAATATATACTGGTTTAGAGGTGGTTTTGAAGAATGGAAAAATAAAAACTACTTAATCAGTAAGTAAAAACCATGAACCTACGCTTCTCACTTGCCGACAAAATCAGCATGACAATTATTGTTGTTGGCATTTTCTGTATTATGCTGGTTTATTACAACAACAGTTCCTATAAACAGTTCGCTTATGATCACCATGAACAGGCTATACAACAACTAGCCTATCTTGAAATAAACGACCTGGTCGAAGAATTGACAGCCAATTCTCTTGATCTTGCGTTAGCTATTGAAAATGAAAGTGACTTTAAACGTGCCTTTCAAAACAGAAATCTGAGTGCGTTAACAGAATACATAAATAACCAGTTTTATCAATATTTTGTCACCGCCAGTGTTCTCAAACTTTTAAAACTCTATGTTCTGGATACCCATTTCACGTTATTCAGTGTTTCCAGTGAAGGTATAGATACAGCTTTAAACAAAAAATTAATCTGTCCGCAACTCAGACAGTTAGCATTAGCACGTCACGACTCTGAAAAATTACAACCGCTATCGCGAACCTGCTTATATAACAAGATTCCGGTACATGCCGTCCTTGTTCCATTTGGTGGATTAAACCCAATAGGTTATATCCTGGTTATTACAGATCCGGTGTACAATTTGCGGAAAATAGAACAATCACTGGCCATGCCAATACAGATAAATACCCTCGATGGTCAATTAATATATCAGTCTCCTAACTGGCAATTAACCCTGAATAATACGAATTACCTGACTGTCGATCTGCCAGTATTAAATAATGAGGGTAAACCTGTAATGGCGATATCAGTTAAGCCAGACATGACCATCTTTAACAAAGACATCATTAAACATAGAAACTGGATAATGGCATTAACTTTTATTACCATAACGTTTATTATTGTTCTTGTTTTATACATTCTACAAAGATCAACAATACCCTCATTAGCAAAAATTCATGATGTTCTGGAAAAAACTCATTTACACTCACATGCTAGCGGCAAAGACAGCCGCATATTATTTGAACAGTTATTAGAACAAATTATAAACTTACGAAAAAAATATAAAACATGCTTTTCTATGATGATCATGGATCTAACTCACTTTAAAAATATAAACAGGGATTACGGAACCGCAACGGGTGATCAACTGTTACTGGAAGTTGAACAGCGCTTAAACAGCATATTACGAGATTCTGACCTGATCTCCTGGGTTGGCACCGACTCACCTGGCCACAAGTTACTGCCGTCAGATACTAAAACAAACTATCGTGCTACCATTGCCAGGCTCGGTGGTGACGAATTTGGACTATTGCTGCCCTCGGCACAAACCAGGGAACAGGCAACAGCTGTAGCCCAACGAATTATTAAAACACTCAATAAACCTTTCCTGATTAAAGGTAACAACATCAATATTGAATGCAAGATCGGGATCAGCATCTACCCGACACACGGGGAAGATGAAAAGATTCTTATGCGATGTGCTGACAAAGCCATGCACCAGGCTAAATATCACAATCAAGCAATGTATGTTTTCGAGCCTGATCAGGAAAACATTCATTAATATCACCCCTGTCAATTGCCTGTTGCTTTTGCCTGAGCTTACACTGAAATATTCATTCATACCCCTCTTTGGTCATTCCTGTATTTGGGTTATAGTAGGCCACAATTAACTAAAACATAACTTGATAGCATGTATAACGAATATTTTGGATTCAATGAAGCCCCCTTCTCCATCGCTCCAGATCCGCGTTATTTATATATGACCGCACAACATCGTGAGGCGCTAGCTCACCTTGTCTACGGTCTGAACAGCGAAGGCGGCTGTATTCTGCTAACCGGGGAAGTGGGCACTGGAAAAACCACCATTTGCCGATGTTTGCTGGAACAAATACCCGAGCAGGCAAATGTTGCTTTAGTCCTCAACCCAAAACTAAGTGAAATCGAACTATTGGAAACAATCTGTGATGAACTTAAGATAAGTTATCCTGATACCAGCAACAGCGTTAAAACTTACACCGACAGAATATACGATTTTTTACTTACCAGTAATCACAATAATGAAAAGACAGTTCTAATAATTGATGAAGCACAAAATCTAAGCAGCAAAGTTCTGGAACAACTGCGTTTATTAACAAATTTAGAAACCAACCAGCGAAAATTACTGCAAATAATTATTCTAGGTCAGCCAGAATTACTGGATATCCTGGCACATAAAGAAATGCGCCAGTTAGCTCAACGCATTACCGCACGTTTTCATTTGCAACCCTTAACCAGACACGAAGTCAAAACTTATGTCAGTCACCGGCTTGCTATCGCCGGTCAAAACATACAGCTATTCCCTGACAAAAGCATTAAATTATTATACCGTCTCAGCAACGGCATACCTCGTTTAATTAATATCATATGCGACCGTGCTTTATTAGGTGCATACGTACAAGATCAATATGCAGTAAACCCGGCAACTATAAAAAAAGCAGCCAAAGAAGTTTTTGGTGAACTCAAAAATGTTGAAAAAAGCAATAAAAACAAACAATGGTTGTACCCACTTGTTGCTTTTTCAGGTGTCAGCATTTTCACCATTGCAATAGTTTTTTATTTTATAAAGCCAGAAGATATAACCAGAAATTTACAGCAACTAACACTTTCTGCCAGACAATTTGAGCCGTTAGCAGAAAAAGAGATGGCTAAAAGTAACGTCCAGAAAACTTCAGAAGATACTGAAGAAACATCCAGCTATTTACCCGCTACATCAATAAAAGATAATAAAAATGAGAGCACAGAAATCCCTATATCATCAACCAGTAAAATTGAACCTCTCGATGCAACTAAACTAGCAACAACTGAATCACAGGCAGCCGAAATCAACACAGATACTGTTTATGATGATATCGACACGATTTTAAATTCTAAAAATAACAACATGATATCTGCGTTTAAACAGCTATTTAAAGCCTGGGACCTGGATTATAATGAAAAAACTTTTAAAACAGCCTGCAAGCAGGCGGCCTTATATTCATTAAGTTGCTTGTATAAACACGGGAATTTTAACAGCCTAAGAACACACAACCGGCCTGCTGTTTTAACACTGCTCAATAAACAAGGTAAAACACGACATGTCACCATCACATCTATAGATAATGATGTCGCTACCATTTACTCAAACAATACTGCTTATACTGTTAAACTTAACGATCTTGATAAATACTGGCATGGCAAATTTATTTTGTTGTGGCAAAAACCAGCGCATTACTCAACGACTATCTCACCCGGTGATAGTGGCAGCATAATAAACTGGTTAAATACTCAACTGGAAAAAACAAATAACCGCCTGCCAGAGGCGACCATGAACACCTATGATGATAACCTGGTAAAAAGAGTTATCGCATTTCAATCACAACATGGATTAACCGCTGACGGTATTGTCGGACCGATAACCATTATTCATTTGAATACACAATCAGGCATGAAAGTACCTTCACTAGTACCACCTTCCTCGCTACAACTAACAAAACAAGGTTAGCTCGATGTCTTACATACTTGATGCACTAAAAAAATCAGAACAACAGCGGGGACAGGGTAGCATCCCGAATGTGCAGACCGTACATTCTTCCAGCCTGAATTACCGTGATGAAAATAAGTCTTACTGGCCATACATACTTATTACTGCAGTTACGCTAAACCTTGCTGCGATTGTTTATTTCATTATTGATAAAGATACTATTTCAGAGAATAGTGCTTTATCAGATCAGGACACTGTTGATAATAATGCTGAGCAACATATCGTATCAAATAATACTGCAACAGTAGCGCCTGCAGCCACCGAAAGTCAGATAAAACAGGTTAGAAACACTACAGGCACGAATACTAATATAAAGCCCGAGAAAACTAAAATAGTCGTTCCTGCTAAAGTCGAACCTATAACAAAGACTTCAAGTCCAACAAATGATGACGCAATCATAGCACCCAGATATAACAATAATTCAGCGGTAAACAAACGCCCGCTACAAGCGCAAAAAAATATAATAGACTTTTATGATTTACCTGCTTCGATACAACAGCAGTTACCGGCTATTATTGTTAGCGCTCATGTTTATTCAACTAATCCTCGACAGCGTAGCATGGTAATTAACAACAATTTTATGGAAGAAGGCGAATACGTCATCGACAACCTGATCCTGCATGAGATCACAGCTGACGGCGCTATATTTGATTACGGGGAAACGCGCTTTTCTTACAGCGTGGTTTCTGGCTGGCAGTAATCATTTATTATGCTAAGGAAGCTCTGATTAAGTCTGAGCTGCCCCGTTAACGGTTAGAGAGATAAATCGGGGACATTAATCAACCATGCACTTAAACCATAGACTAGTCAGGGCTAAAACTCACACTCCGCAAATAAATGCATCTCTTTCTCAGTAACGGGGTGTTCAAATAATAAATTATCCGCATGCAGCAACATCCTTGGCCGCTCCATTTCGTCGGTAGCATCACCATATAAGCCATCTCCTATTATCGGATACCCCATTGCTGCACAATGCACACGTAGTTGATGGGTCCTACCAGTTACTGGTTTTAACAATAAACGCACTGTTTCTTCTTTACGTTGTAGAACCTGCCAGAATGTAATCGCTGATTTGCCATGTTCATAATCAACTATTTGAAGTGGACGATTATCAATATCACAACGCATTGGGAATTTAATTACCCCTTCATTTTCATCAAACCACTGTTTTACCACCGCAATATATTGTTTTTGAATTTTTCTATCGTGAAATATTCGGCTCAGTGCCCGCTGCATTTCAATACCTATGGCAAACAACATTATGCCCGAGGTGTAACAATCAAGTCGATGGACCACCTTTGCTTCCGGAATCAGTTTTACTAATCGTGAAATCAAGCAATCCTGTTTATCAGGGCCTAAACCGGGAACGGATAATAAGGCCTGCGGTTTATTCACCGCAACAATGTATTCATCCTGATATATTATTTGTATTGACATAGCTAAAAAACCAACACCATTAACTGAAAAGATGCTTTATTAGAAGAGCCCTTAAAGTACACTAAAAATGCGAATAAAAGCAAAAACCGGAAAATTTCGAAGCATCACAGCCTGGATTAAATGTAAATTTGAAAGCAATGTACCGTTTTCCGGATTTATCAAGTGCAATAAAAAACGGTTTATTATAACTGCTAATGAGTGGTTAATTTTAATCTAGCTGTCAGCTTGGCAGCAGAAAAGAATTGCGAACAACGACTATCGTTATTTTCGGCCGAACAACCTTAAAACAGCCCTACTCTGCAGCAACAAAAGCTTCTAATTATCGTTTTACACGCCACAAATAACATTAATAAATAATAATACTGTGAAAATCTTATTCTGATACACGCCGCTATTAATTAATAGCCATCCCTGTAAATTTTGAGTAAGGTTAAGACTCATAGTAGGTGCAGCTAAAAAAATTATAAAAACAACATAAACTACAATGGATAATACGTCATCATGGATTCGCACAATACAAAAGCCAAAGAGCAACTAGACCAGCAAATTCGACTTGAAGAAATCAGGCTACTATATGGTGGCACACCTTTTTCCTACACGGCTTCGTTCATCATTGCCTGCACCATATTTGTGGTGTTACACGATCACGTCGTTTCAGCACAAAACCTGTATATCTGGTTATTTACAATACTCTGTGTTCTGCTGATTAGAAGTATAGAAAGCTATCGTTTCTCCAGGCACGACGAACATGACCAGTTAAATAATGGCTGGCGAATACGCTTTTTCATAGGTACGGGTATAGCAGGTTTTTGCTGGGGTTTACTGCCCTGGTTAGGCTACTCACATAATATTGAATACATCGCTTTCATTATTGTATGTCAGATTGGTGTCATTGCAGGCTCATTATCGACCCTGTCCTACCGCTGGGAAACCATGGCGTTGTTCCTGTTACCGTCCAGCCTGTTATTGGTTCTCAGGCTTGTTACCGATGCACGGAATTTTTCAAATGCGACAGCCTTTGTACTGCTTGTATTTATTTTTTTCTCACTCTTTGCCGGCAGACGTATTTTTAAAAACACACAACAAAACATTAGTTTACGCATAGAAGCCGATAACCGTGAGCGTGCAATTGAATTAATGCATCAAAAACAGGCTCTTCATTTGCAGAACACACCGCTTGCCATTATTGAGTTTGATATTGACCTCAATATTTCCGAATGGAACAAAGCTGCTGAGAGAATTTTTGGTTATAGCCGAGATGAGGCACTAAATGAGAACGTCATGCGCCTGATTTTACCGCGTGAAGGTTCTGCAGATGCTGAAAAATTATGGCAACGATTACTAAATTACGAAGCTGTCATCGGTTCAGTTATCGAAAACAAGACCAGGTCAGGAGCACCTATATTTTGCCAGTGGTTTGTTACCCCGTTAACGGACAAACAAAATGAGATTGTCGGCATCGCCGCCATGGCGCTGGATATTACTGACAAGAAACACAATGAACTCGCGATAATAAAATCTAAAGAAGAAGCCGAAAAAGCCAACCAGGCTAAATCAGATTTTCTTTCAAGCATGTCCCATGAATTAAGGACGCCGCTAAATGCGATTCTTGGCTTTACCCAATTATTAAAATACGAGAAAAAGTTAACAGATAAGCAGCAATCTCATATCAGTGAAATCGGCAAAGCGGGCAGCTTGTTACTTGAGCTGGTTAATCAGATCCTTGATCTCGCTCGCATTGAAAAAGGCCACCTTCAACTTTCAATGGAACAGGTTAGTCTGTATGATATTTTCGAAGAATGTCATGCCATGGTTTCACCTCTAACGGAACAAAACAATCTTTCTCTGGACTTTACAACAGCAAAAAATAGTTATGTCATTGCTGATTACACACGTTTAAAACAGGTGATGTTAAATCTTTTAAGCAATGCAATTAAATACAATGTAAAAAACGGATCGGTCAGTTTAAAGATAAAACAAAAAGAAAATGGCATTATACGGATTTGTATCAACGACACGGGAAAAGGTATTTCAGAAGAACTACTACCTGATGTTTTCCAGGCATTTAATCGATTAAATGCTGCCATTAGCATTGAAGGCACCGGCATTGGCTTATCTATCAGTAAGCAACTTGTAGAAATGATGAATGGCACCATTGGCGTTACAAGCACTATAAATCAGGGTAGTGAATTCTGGATAGAACTTCCTGGCGGCCTTGAAACAACAACAGCAAGCGAACATCACAGTAAGCCTGAGGTATCGAGTCCAGCATTAAATACAGAAACAACATTAAGCCATAGCATACTTGTTGCCGAAGACAATCCAACAAACCAGACACTCATTCTTAGCCAGCTTAAAGCACTGGGATATGAAGCCGACCTGGTTAAAAACGGACAGGAGGCCCTTAATAAACTAACTAACCACAATTACCAGTTATTATTAACCGACTGCAACATGCCTTTAGTTGACGGCTATAAACTGACAAAAACCATTCGAGAAAATGGTAATAATAACCTGCCGATCATTGCCTTAACTGCCGACGCCTTCCCTGAAACAAAGGCACTATGCTTAAAAGCAGGGATGAATGAGCAGGTAACCAAACCTATCGACTTATACACACTTAAACATACACTTGAAAAGTATCTGGACCAGAGAATATAGGATATAACACTAAGCCACATTAACAGAATTAATTTAAGCACATGTCAAAACCCAGTGAAGAAGAATTGAATATTGCATTAAAAATTGCTGAACAAATGCGCGATAAAGAATCCGATCCTTTCTTTATTGCAAAGGCGTTATTAAGCCATAACTACCGGATTAAATACCTGGAAGAAATTTTACGCACTGCTGACAGGTACATTAACCATGGCATGTCTGATCAGGAACGCACACATTTAATTCGCATAATCGAAAAAGCTAAAGATGCTGAGTCATTTACATCAGGCCAGGAAAGAGATAGCTTTGGGCTTGAATAAGTTATAAACAAATTCTGCAAAAACAGGATAAGGCAGGCAAAGAGAAACAGTAAACGATCTTTAGCAAAATATTAACAATTATCTTGTGTAGCCAGTCACACGATTATTCTAGCAGAACGAAAGAAATGCCGGGTGATGTAAACGTGGAATTATTGCTCAGCTTCCTGAAATTCTCACTGTATTACTTGCCTGTAATATAACGCTCATCATCAAAAGTAATAACCCAATCCGGTTTATACACTACAAAAACACTTATCAGCATGCCGGTTATAAACATTTCAGGGAACATAAATAATGGCGTATACAGCAATGACTCTTCAATTAATTTAGCTTCCGGATAAGCATTAACCAGACTTAATAATACAATTGAAGATATACGACTTATTGCGACAGCTATGCCAGCACCAAAGAACGCAACAACAAATATATAGATAAAAAAATTATCCGGTAAATATTTTTGTGACAGCTTTAAAACGGCATAACTTGTAACTACAGGTATTACTATACTTAAACAGCCGTTAACGCCGAATCCAATTAACCCAGGAGCAATCAATTCACTATGCTGCAAAAGTACAGAGACAAGCATAATAGTTGCCAGGCCAAAGACTGCCAGAGGCCAGCCGAACATCAGCGTAAACAGCGTTGCACCCAAATGATGAAAACCCAGGCCCGGTGACACCCCGGCTTTAAGCCCCCACAATATTAACAGCATCACCATGGCACCAAAATAGACGTGCTGGCCCGGTTTGTTATTTAGTAATTGCCTGAATTCAACTTTTATAGCGGCGAACAATAATATGCACGCAAATAATATATTTGAGAACCACAGTACTAACGAAGGCATTAATTGGGCAGGGATATGTAAACCAATTAACCAGTTTGTATCTATTGTCATTGAATATCTCGCATTTAAAACTTTTTACCACAGAGGACACGGAGGGCACAGAGGTTTTTTCTTATAAAAAGCATCCTGAAAGTCATGCTTCTCATAAACCGCCTTTCTGAGAGACGTAGCGCATGATGTCTCATGTTAAGTGGCAATGCGGTCACGCGTGTACCAGTAAGATTGCCCGCTCTATGCGCGCGGTCTAAAGGTGCATCCGGATGAGACAGCAGTGACGTTTTAGGTGCTTTTTATTAAGATAAAAATGTTTCTCTCTGTGCCCTATCTGTCCTCTGTGGTAAATTTTTCTTTTTATGACAAACAAAAAGCCGACCCAAAAGAGCCGGCTTTTCAGAACAACTTGAAACAGCGCTTCAGTATTAGTTACTTTGCTGCTTCGCGCTCTTTTACTTCCTTAATAACATCTTCAGACACATTCTTTGGCGCCGCTACATAATGCAGGAACTCCATAGAGAACTGACCACGTCCAGATGTCATGGTACGTAGCGTACCAATGTAACCAAACATTTCACTCAACGGACATTCTGCTTTAATGCGAACACCTGTTGGATTAGCTTCCTGTGATTTAATCATGCCACGGCGACGATTCAAGTCACCAATCACATCACCAACGTGATCTTCTGGTGTATATACATCAACCTTCATGATTGGTTCCATCAATTGCGGACCTGCTTTTGGCATGGTCTGGCGGTATGCTGCTTTAGCGGCAAGTTCAAACGCTACAGCAGATGAATCCACTGCGTGGAACTGACCATCCATTAATGTCACTTTAAAGTCCAGACATGGGAAACCCGCTAATACACCACGATCAGACATTGTCTTAAAGCCTTTTTCAATCGCTGGCCAGAATTCACGAGGTACGTTACCACCCGTTACTTTTGATGCAAACTCATAACCACTACCTGGCTCACCGGGCTCGATAATGTAATCAATTTTACCGAACTGACCAGAACCACCAGACTGTTTCTTATGGGTATAAGAATCTTCTACAGTTTTGGTGATAGTTTCACGATAAGCAACCTGAGGTTTACCGATAGTTGCATCGATACCGTGAGTACGTTTGAGAATATCCACCTTAATATCAAGGTGTAACTCGCCCATACCTTTAAGGATGGTTTCACCAGAGTCTTCATCGGTTTCGACACGGAACGATGGGTCTTCTTTGATCATTTTACCCAGTGCAATACCCAGCTTCTCAGAAGCACCTTTATCGTTAGGTGAAATAGAGATCGAGATAACTGGATCAGGGAATACCATGGGTTCCAGTGTTGCCGGATTTTTCTCATCACATAATGTGTGACCGGTTTGAACGTTCTTCATACCAACCACAGCGATGATGTCACCCGCCTGCGCACCATCTAACTCGATGCGCTCATCCGCATGCATTTCTACCATGCGGCCGATACGTTCTGTTTTACCGGTAAAGGTATTTAACACGGTCATGCCTTTATCGATACGACCAGAATAAATACGAACAAAGGTCAGGGCGCCAAAACGGTCATCCATGATTTTGAATGCCAGGGCACGTAATGGCTTGCTTGGGTCAACAATCGCAAACTCACCGGTTTCATTACCTTCCAGGTCAACTTCTGGCTGAGGTTTAACTTCTGTAGGGTCAGGCAGGTAATTAACAGCAGCATCTAATACTAATTGAACACCTTTATCTTTAAATGCAGAACCACAGTAAGTCGGGAAGAAGTCCATAGTCAGTGTACCTTTACGGATACATTTTTTGATCTCTTCCGTACTTGGCTCTTCACCATCGAGGTAACGTTCCATGACATCATCGTCCTGCTCTACTGCAGTTTCGATAAGTTTTTCACGCCATTCTTCAATTTGATCAGCCATCTCAGCAGGTGGCTCTTCAATACGGTAAGAAGTGGTATCTGTTTCGTTATCCCAAATCCATGCTTTACGGGTTAACAGGTCAACACAACCCTTGAACTGGTCTTCGATACCAATTGGCAACACCATAACCAGTGGATGTGCACCCAGCACGTCTTCCACCTGTTTAACTACACGGTAGAAATCAGCACCAATACGGTCGAGTTTATTGATGAAAATAATACGAGATACTTCAGACTCATTGGCATAACGCCAGTTGGTTTCAGATTGCGGCTCAACACCACCAGAACCACAGAACACACCGATGCCGCCGTCCAGTACTTTTAATGAACGGTATACTTCGATAGTGAAGTCAACGTGTCCCGGGGTATCAATAATATTTAAGCGGTGGCCATTCCACTCACAGCTGGTTGCTGCTGACTGGATAGTAATACCACGCTCCTGTTCCTGCTCCATGAAATCAGTGGTCGCTTCACCGTCATGGACTTCACCGGTTTTATGAATTTTACCAGTCAGCTTTAGAATACGTTCTGTAGTTGTGGTTTTACCGGCATCCACGTGGGCAAAAATACCGATGTTTCTATATTTAGTTAAATCGACCATATCCTAATACTCGTAATTTTTTGTGTTAAATGTTTATATTGAAAGCTCTGCACGAAGCATCTTTTCCGTTATGGCTGCGTAAAATACGGTCTCAAAATACGCATTTACTTTAGTAAACCGCGTTTTTTCGACATACTGCCTTTTTCTAACGAAAACTCTACATTGTGTAAAGCACTCATGTTAATCGTTCTGGCTGTTAAGCTCTTGTCGACCTGAAACGCATAGTTTTCAGATTTCATACACTACCATCACCAAAAACAGGTTCTGATAAGGCATAACAGGCCAATTTAGCCGGCGGATTATACAGGAATATGCAGCACATATGTTGACTTCAACAGCTATTCACCCGGATATTTCTGCAAAACTCTGCACTTCTTGTGACACATTCGGGTTAAAAGCGATTTATTATTCATAACTAAACGCCTGGAAATCAGCCAGGTATTTGATAAGATTATGAAATTTATTTAAAAAATCAGGTTTTTCTATTATTTCTACAAGATAGTTCAGTTCCATTTTAGCTGAACAAACCATCACTATTACTGGCAAATTCAGTTGTCACGAACATATAAACAGCAAGTATTGACTAATGGATACCTGCTAATTGCACTCAACCATCAAATAACGCATGATAGTAATAACCAGCACATTCTACCTGGTCCGTTACAAATATAGTCCATGAGGTTTTCAATGAAGCTTTTCAGGTTACTCTTTTTACTTGTTATTGCCCTTGCTTTTAATCAGGGACTGCACGCCAGTTCCGACAACGATGATATTTTTTATGACATACAAAAAAAGGGTGAAATAAGAATTGGCGTCTCAATTTTGCCGCCCTGGGTGATGGAAAATAAAGAAGGAAAATTAATTGGTTTTGAGATCGATGTCGCCAATCAACTTGCCAAAGACATGGGTGTAAAAGTTAAGTTCAAGCAATATCAATGGGATAAAATGCTACCCGCGCTGAAAAAGGGCGAGATTGATGTCATTGCTTCAGGTCTTTCCATTACACCCGGACGCGCGCTTGAAGTCAATTTCTCCAAACCGTATGCAAGCTCGGGTTATAGCCTGGCAACCTGTTTAAGCCTGACCAAAGACTTTACCAGCATAAAAGATCTAAACGACGAAAAAATATACATTACTGCAGTAAAAGGTACTGTGTCAGCCGATCTCGCCAGAAAAGTCTTTCCCAAAGCAAAACTGGACTTAAGAGATACCGCTAAAGAGGCAACGTCAGCGGTAGTTAATGGCTCGGTACATGCTTTTATATCATCGTCACCAGTTCCCGAATTTATCTCATTGAAATATCCAGACCAGGTAGACCTGCCACTTAAAAAGCCACTGCTTACCACAAAAGAAGCTTTTGCCGTTAAAAAGAACAACCAGGAAATGCTTAACTTTTTAAATGCATGGATTGTTGCTCGTGAAGCTGATGACTGGATTGACAGTTCTCATAAATACTGGTTTAACAGTCTCAAATGGCAACCCCTGGTCGCAAAAGAAAAATGAGATCCGCCCAACAAAACAGCAGGGCCGATAATTTCATCGCTAAAAATATGAAGCCGGGTCGCTACAACCGCTTTTTATTATTGTTTTTTATGAGCACTGCTGTTTTTGCGCAAACAAACGGTATTACACAATTACCGGAATTCTATCGCACACCATTGTCAGAGATGGCATACGACAATAACAAACAGTGGCGCACTGCACCGGAAGAGGACAACCCCTGGCGAGAAGGCAAAAAAGAACCTGAAATCACTCCTCGCATTAAAGCCAGGTTTTTTCCTGAATATGATTACAATACTGTAGACGATACGACCACGCGCAGTTTATTGCAAAATGAATATGAACTGGAAAGGCCGAGAACTAATATTTTCAAATATACTTTTTAATGTATAGACCGTCCTTTATTTTACCCGTTATTCTATTTGCTACTGCCACCACCGTATATGCATCAGGTATTACCGCTAAAGCACCAGCAGAGACCGCTAATAAGTTACCTCACACTGTTCCATTTTTAACCTTGCGCAACAAAACCGGCAGCGATGATGTGGCAGATTTTTTTGCTGGTGAGCGCGATATTTTACGCACCGGTTACTGCGATATTTCCCGCACTCAATATCAGGCATTAAAGTCTATCGCAGAAAACGTACCGTTTTATTTCCCGGAAGACATACTGAAAATCGATACTATCCGGGAATCGTCCATTGAAGATTTCTGGGCGGATTTTGACAAAACCTCAAATGGACAACGACCGATACTTTACACCCACGGTTTTTATATTAGTTTTGACCGGGGCTGCAGAAGAGCCTCTGAATTCAAATCATCTCTTGATCTGGCCGGAAATTTTGTGCTTTTCAGCTGGCCCTCTGATGGCGTAATTGTGAACTACACTCGCGATGAGGCCGACCTTTACTGGAGTGTGGAGCCGTTACAGGAAACACTAAATGGTATGATTAACCGTTATGGTGCGGGTAACATCAATATCGTCGCACACAGCCTTGGCACGCGCGGTGTTATGCTGGCGCTAGTGAGAATTGCCAGCGCTAGACACCTTTCAAAGGATGAAAACAGACCATTAATAAATCATCTCGTTCTGCTCGCTGCTGATATTGATGCGGGCATTTTTAAACAATACCTGCCAGATATAAAATCACTGGCGAAAAACATTACTGTCTATGTATCTGAGCATGACAGTCCACTGGCCATTTCAAGACAGGTTCACGGCTACCCCCGCCTGGGAGAATCCGGCTCGCACCTGGAGGGAGTGGACGGTGTAGAGATTATCGATGTCTCGGATGTGCCGGTACAATACCCCTCCGGTCATCTTTATCACCTGTACAATGATGCTGCAGTTGCTGACCTTTACCAGCTTTTAAACAAAAACAAATCGGCAGCTGATCGCAGTAATCTCAAACACAGCGGGAAAAATTACTGGCGGCTACAGCCTGCGAAAGCTGATGCCCCGGCCGCGACAGAAAAAGAAAACTGACTTTATTAGCCATACATCAATTAATTGAGCAGGCCTGTTTAAAGAATCATTACTTCTTTTTACCGCGACCGGCGCTCTTGCGCTCATGCTCCTTGAGCAGTTTTTTACGAATACGAATATTTTCCGGTGTAACCTCAACCAGTTCATCATCATCAATAAACTCTAAAGCCTGTTCCAGTGTGTACTGAATATGCGGTGACAGTGTCAACGCTTCGTCGGTACCTGATGCACGCACATTGGTTAACGGCTTGGGTTTAATCGGGTTAACTACCAGATCATTATCACGTGAGTGAATACCGATAATCTGGCCTTCATAAACTTCATCAGTATTACCTACCAGCAATTTACCGCGTTCCTGTAACGGATACAGCGAATAAGCCACTGCCTTACCTCTGGCATTGGAAATCAGCACACCATTTGGACGCTGCCCGATATCATCCGTTATTACCGGACCGTAATGATCAAACACGCTATACAACAAACCGGTGCCACGAGTCATTGAAAGGTAATCCGTTCTAAAACCGATTAGACCACGCGCAGGAATTATAAAATCAAGCCGGACGCGACCTTTGCCATCCAGCACCATATCTTTTAAATCTGCCTTACGCTTGCCCAGTGCTTCCATTACCGCACCCTGGTGCTCAACTTCAATATCAGCAGTCAGTTCTTCGTAAGGCTCCAGCTTGACACCGTTTTCCTCGTGAATAATCACTTCGGGGCGGCCCACAGCCAGCTCAAAATTTTCCCGACGCATGGTTTCAATTAATACCGAAAGGTGCAATTCACCACGGCCCGATACTTTGTACTTGTCGCCTTCAACCTGTTCCACGCGAAGCGCGACATTGTGTTTAAGTTCCTGCTGCAGGCGATCCCAGATATTTCGACTGGTGACATACTTGCCTTCCTGACCGGAAAAGGGTGACGAGTTTGCCTGAAACGTCATACTGATGGTTGGCTCATCAACCGTCATTGGTGGCAATGCTTCAACTGCATTTGGGTCACAGATCGTATCTGAAATAGATAATGGGTCAATACCGGTAATAGCGACAATATCACCCGCCTGCGCCTCAGTGATTTCAACTCGCTCCAGACCGTGAAAACCCAGTACCTGGCCGATGCGCCCGCTTCGTTGCTTGCCATCATCACCAATTATTTTCACCGCCATATTGGGTTTAACGCTACCGCGACGTATGCGACCAATACCGATAATGCCAACATAACTATTGTAATCGAGTGTTGAAATTTGTAGCTGGAAAGGACCATCAACATCAACTTCTGGCGCATGTACGAACTCAACAATGGCTTCAAACAGCGGTGTCATGTCACCGCTGGTGATTTCTGCATCAGTACCTGCAAAACCGTTGATGGCCGAAGCGTAAATTACCGGGAAATCTAACTGCGCATCAGTCGCTCCAAGCTTATCAAACAAATCAAAGGTTAGATCCAGCGCACGATGCGGATTCGCTCCATCACGATCTATCTTGTTGATAACTACGATGGGCTTGAAGCCCATGGCAAATGCTTTCTGGGTAACAAAACGGGTTTGAGGCATCGGGCCATCAACCGCATCGACCAGCAGCAAAACTGAATCAACCATGGAAAGCACACGCTCCACTTCGCCACCAAAGTCAGCGTGTCCCGGTGTGTCTACAATATTGATATGGTAATCATTCCATTCAATCGCGGTGTTTTTCGAGGTGATTGTTATGCCGCGCTCTTTTTCCTGGTCGTTCGAATCCATGATTCGCTCACCTGGCGCCTTACGCTCATCCAGGGTGCCGGATTGTTCAAGCAGTTTATCAACCAGTGTCGTTTTGCCATGGTCGACATGGGCGATGATAGCAATATTACGGATTTTAGCGCTCAAGATAATTCTCTTTAAATAGGTAAAAGGTGCGCATTATAGGCGTTTATTGGAAAATAAACTGTATTAATTTCGGGCTATAAGATTTGTTTTACTAAAAGCACTAATTTTCACCGCGGAGACGCAGAGGTTTTATTTTTGCGCTGTGCCTACGGCACAGCGCAAAATACACAAAAGTATTTCTCTGAATCTCCGCGCGACGTGCATGAATGCACTAATGTCGCAGGTGTACGGATACACAAGAGCGACCTTTGCGGTAAATTATTTGCTTTTAATCTTCGAAGCTGAACAAACGGTTACAAACCAATCAGCCTTAGGTGAGACATTATTGTTTAGCGTTTCGATGAAACATCAGGTTCTGGAGCTTATAGCGTGATCCGATCTCGCGCTGCCTGCGCCTTTTCTGTATAACCGGCATCGTCACAAATACGCGCCAGTTCCTCCAGCGCACGTATATTCTCTTTATCTACTTCCAGCGCCTGTTCACAATGATAACAGGCTTTATCATAATCACCCTGTTTGCGTGCAACGCGTGCCAGACCCAGTACGGCGTATAGATCATGGCCCACTTTTAAACTGGAGTGATAATGCTTCACTGCCTCATCAAATTGATTAAGCGAAACCAGCGCATCTCCAACTCGCGTCCAAAGTGACTGGTTATCGGGCTCCTGATCAAGAATTTTTTTCCACCAGAAAACTGCTTTTTCCATGTTCAACTGGCCACGGAAACAGTCGCCCATGCCAAACAGGGCAAAATTATTCTTTGGATCAAGCTTAAGCGCATTATCATAATGATCCATCGCACGATCAAATTCTTTTCGACGTCGATATATATTACCGATCATGGTCATTAAAACCACGTTATGCGAGGTATTTTTAGCTAACAGTTTTTCAAAACAGGCGAGTGCTTTTTCATCATTATGCTGTGCATAATAAACATTACCTAAGCCCAGTAAGGCGAACGGGTCATATGGTTTAATGGCCAGCGACTGCTGATAAAAATCAATCGCATTTTCGCTATCACCAAGCTTGTGATAAGCATCAGCGATACGCACCATAACATGGCTGTCTTTGTCGTTAATTTCCAGATAACGCAGCCAGTATGGAATTGCCTGTAGCGGCTGTTTCATGCCGCGACGCGCATCACCCGCACCACGCAAAGCGAAAATATTGGTTTGATCCTTTTTTAATACCGCATCATATTGTGCACCCGATTCTTCAAAACGGTTGAGTTTGCGATAGACATCACCCAGACCGGACAACACATAAGGATTATCCTCATCAATTGCTTTGGCTTCCAGGTATACTTTTTCAGCCGCGTCCAGCTGACCACTACGAAAAAGACGACTGCCTTTTTTTGATAGTTCAATAACGGCTTTTTTTGATATTCCAGTCATTTTTCGTTCTTCATTTTTTTGGGCACCTTTTAATGTGCAAATATTACAACGATAGTTCACTTATATACAGCGCAATTTTATTAAAGACCTTTCTATTCATTATAGCGGCAGTATTTCAAAATTCTTGAATTTCATAGCTAACACCATTTTCAGACAAACCTGTGGTGCCACGCTGCGAACTAAAATACAGGCGTTTACCATCCGGGCTAAACGCAACACCGGTTATTTCAGAAGCATCATGCCCTTCTAATTGCACAATCGGGTACAAACCACCCTGATTATCGATCACCACTATCTGCAAATCACCGCCATCTTCTGCCACATAAATATTACCCTGCTGCGAAACGGTGATATTGTCCACCCCGGTAAGTATCGGCGTTAAAGACTCCTCTACATCATACAAAATATCGACAACCTGGCGCTTGGTATCATAAGACCATACCCGATTATCCCCTTTTGTGGTAAATATAATTGTCCCATTATAATAAGCGATACCTTCCCCGCCGTTAAATGTTCTCACCGAAGCCACCTGATATCGTGTTGCATTAATTTTTGCCTGGGGATCAGGCACAGCAGCCCAGCTTATGCTTGATTCATCACCCTGCACTGCCACTTCTAACGATCCTGCTGAAACATCAGGAAAACCATTTTCGCTCACCGAATCAGCAATAAAGCGATACAGGCAACCATCTACCTTATCTTCCGTTAAATACAAATAGTGAGTATCTTCATCAACCGCAACCGCTTCGTGGTTAAAAACACCGAGCGCGGGGCGCACAATCGCCTGCCTATGCCCCTCTGGAAAACATTCCCAGACCCGTCCGCTATCAATTTCCTCGCATGACAGCCAACTACCCCATGGCGTAGCACCACCTGCACAATTTCGGCT
>CAWDMF010000049.1:0-82446 GCA_963803185.1 uncultured Gammaproteobacteria bacterium
ATAAAGCGTATCATTAGCAATTTGCAGTGCTTCTTCTTCATCTTTAAATGTAGTAACACAGAGCACCGGTCCAAAAATTTCTTCCTGGAAGATTCGCATGCTTACAGGGCGTAAGATTATGCATGCTAGCGGTACTGACAGTATTGCTAAAGGTCGGGAATTTCTGCCCCATGAAAGTTTTGTTTTGGCCCCGGGCGGCACCGTTGAAATTGATTTTCCTGATGCAACTCGGAGCGCACCAACAACCTGTTTAACGGTTGAAATTTCAAAAGAAAAGGTCAACAATATTAATGATCGGCTAAATTATTCTTTGCCCATGCTTGAATTATCTGATCAATGGCTATTGAGAACGCCCGTACTGCATACCCATCACTCCACTGAAACCCAGCGACTACTCTCTCGCCTGATCAAGCTATTTACAGAAAATCACCCTGACAGGGACATCTTGATTGATTTGAATATTTCAGAATTGATTATTCGAATGCTGCGACATAAAACCAGAGACTTCCTGCTAACTTATTGCACAATGACCCAGAAGCAAACAGCCTGATAGCCGCACTAGACTGGATTAACAGTACCTTGTCAAAACCTCTGGATATAGATCATCTCTGTCGCCATGCCGGCATGAGTCGAAGTCGTCTTTACGTTGAATTTAAAGAAAAACCTGGATGCTCACCTGTGGAATTACAGCAGCAGTTACGATTAAAACGTGCAGCAGAAAGAATTAGAGGTGGCGAAGCTATCACTGCTATCAGTTACGACTTAGGCTTCAGCATGCCGAGTCACTTCTGTCATCGCTTTAAAAACTTTTTTGGTTGTACCGCATCAGAGTATAAATTAGGCTTTCGAGAAGAAAGCTAAAGTCTCTGTGATTTATTTTGATAATAATTACATTTATGAACGTTTCTTAAGGTGATAATTACAACGCCCTAACAACTTAGTATCACAGCCACGAATATACGGCCAACAGGAGACCTGCGCTATTTTCGTATGGCATCGACAGCTACGCTTTAGTTGTCATTCAATGAATATTAATCTTTCTCATATGACCCCATCCTCTGACTTTAGTCTTCAAATACCACGGGGGATTGTGGCTGTGTATTCACGTGAAGTTGAAAAATATCGGGGCGTGAATAATGCCCGGTTACATCAAGGGTTCTTTTAGCAATACTGGCTTTTTTTCGATCTACATCACAGTATAAAGTGCCGGCTTCTTCTCGCATTGGGCCGGCAATAATTTCACCACCGGGAGCAATCACAACGGAATCACCCGGGTTCACCCACTCATCGGCATCCGGGTATAACATTTCTCTCTCAGGAAAGTCCGCTGGAATATCGCTGCCTTTCATGAGATTGCCACAGCCCACCACCCAGCAACAGCCTTCCCTTGCGATGTGTTGTAAGCTGCCAATCCAGCCATCACCACTATCGTAAGTAGGCGCAATGTAAATCTCGACGCCTTGTGAATACAGGGCATAACGTGCCAGCGGCATATAGTTTTCCCAGCACAACAATGTGCCCACACGCCCGACGGGTGTATCAACCACTTTTAAACCAGACGCATCGCCGAACCCCCACACCATGCGTTCTGGATTAGTGGGCATTAATTTACGGTGTTTATTCAACAGCGTACCATCAGCACCAATAACAATAACCGTGTTATATATTGTCGACTGACTTAGCTTGCTGTCTCGCTCTTCGATACCACAGACGATAGTTACATTGTGTTTTTTTGCCGCCTCATACAGTGGCACTAGATCATTGGATTCCATAACGACGGCATTGTTTAATAATCGCGCATGTAATTCTTCTGACAGGTTCCAGTCGCCACCGGGTCTTAGTCGCCATATCCACGTGGGATAACCCGGTATAAAGGCTTCGCTGAATATCACCAGCTCTGCACCATTATTTGCGGTTTCCTCAACGGTGGCCACCGCAAGGTCGATCGTTTTTTGCTTATCCAGAAAAACCGGCGGCTTTTGTATTATTGCTAATTTGGACATGTTGCTCTCCTTTATTTCGAACAATTTATTTAGATCCAACGGCTACCAGCATTTCGCAGGGCCCTTCAAATTGACCATTGGTTTCAAACTGAGTTAGTTCTTCTTCAATTTCACACCAGGCGTTATCCTGCTCCATATCCGATAAACCCGCCAGTATTTGATGCAGCGCACCAAAAGATTTCTGTTCAAATTGCAAACATTCTGCCGCCGATGAAACCCGAACCGGAGCGTTAATGGTTTCAACTTCTATGTTTCTAAAACCTGCCTGTGCAAAAACGTCTTTCAGTTTACCTTCATTACCCAGGCTAAAAGGTCCAGGTTGTCCCGGTAGAGGTGCGGGAAGTTTAGCGCGGCGTCGGATGACGGAAACCGGTATTGAGAAAAATGGATTGGTTTCAGCGGTGGAGTACACCATGGCTGCAACTTTACCACCTGTTCTTAACTGCTGCTTCATACCCGCCAGTGCCTTTTACTGATCAGGAAAATAAATCAGGTCAACACGGGAAATAACCGCATCGAATAGTTATGCCGTTATTTCTGCCAGGTTCTCGCCATAATATGCTCAAGGTCGACTTTGGGTCGGCTTTTTCTCCTTTGTCAGGTTATATCGAAATCAGAGTATCAACCTGTCAGAATAAGCTACTACACTTAATCAGAGCTAGTCATCTCCCCAGATAAGTTCACCTGTTTTACTTAAGTCGTATCCAGTCAGGTTGTCTGCTAGTTGTTGGCAGGCGGGTGATTTGAGACGGTTGACTAACTCCTGAAATAACCGCCGAAACCAGATTGCTTTTGGTATCGCTAAATCAAAAGACTCCCAGCCAAAAGAAATAAAATCAAGTCCATATTCTTTCGCTGCGGCGCGTACCCCGGGAGCAATATCTGCAATACCCATAGCGATTGAAGCGGCCGCTTCACGTTCTGACAATGCAGTGGAAACAACGTTAAGGTCATCCACGTTTAAATTAAAATGACATAACTGCTCCATTAAAAATCGTTGAGCACCTGCGCCGTTTTGTCGTAACGACCAGCGCAACTGACTGTTAAAAATTTCTTCAATAGCTCGATTAGGTGTGAGCGCATTTGTTTTGAGCATTAATCCTTGCTCACGTCTAAAGGCATGTATCAGTACCCAATTATTTGATTCTGAGTGCTGTTTGAGCAATGCCGGATGGCGGATCCGACTTTCGGTGTCGGGCCCCCAATGAATACCGCATACATCAATACGACGTGATTCTAATAAATTAAGCCCTAACTGCGTTGCTGTTGGGCTGTAGCTAATTAGAGCATAAGCGCCGGTAGACGTAGCGTAGTCAAGCACAACGCGATAAAGTAAAGGATCGTCGCTGCCAGCAATAATGAGTCTGTCTGTTAGCAAACCGCCATGTGACGAGTCAAACATCCATTTATCAATTAGCTCTCGTGGAAACATCCATTTTCCGGTAATTTTAGTTGCAGGAATTCTATCTTCAGAAACTAAAGCATATATTTTTTTTTCATTCAGATGTAAATAATTAGCGACCTGTTTTACACTCATGTAAACCAGGCAGGTATCAAGCTCAGTTTGTAAGATTGCAGACATATCAGGTTCTAAGCTGTTGTACTTTAGCCGTTGCTTTGCTGCTGCCAGCAGATTTTGGTGTTGCATCAAATTGAATAAATTCGGTGCCATTGTAAATTAAAAAATGGTGTCCTTTGGCTCGTGCAATTAATGTCACGCCAACTTTGCGAGCCAGTTCACGGCCCATTTGTGTAACACCTGACCTTGATAGCAGGACAGGAATGCCCATTTGCGCAACTTTGATTACCATCTCCGAGGTGAGTCGCCCGGTTGTGTAAAATATTTTGTCATTGCCAGCTATTTGATTCAGCCACATGTGACCGGCAATGGCATCAACTGCATTATGCCGACCAACGTCTTCGACGAAGCGCAAAATAGTTGATTGTTGGCAAAGTGAACAACCATGCACTGCACCAGCACGTTTATAAACTTCGTTATAATCGTTCAGGTTTTTTAGTAATCCATATATTGTTGACTGTTTAAGAGTTATTTCAGTTAATTTAATTTTTTCGATATTATCCATAAGCGAACCGAATACAGTTCCCTGGCCACAACCTGTGGTTATGGTGCGTTTGTTTAGTTTTTCGTCGATATTTTCTATTGACTGATGGGTTGTAACGGCGACTGAATCAGTTTCCCAGTCCACCTGTATGGATTTTATATTTTTGATATCGGAGACCATGTTTTGATTTCGCAACCACCCTAATATCAACAATTCAGGTTGTGTGCCTAGCGTCATAATAGTGACAATTTCACGTTTATCCAGGTAAATAGTTAGCGGACGTTCTGCTGCAATGTAACTTGTTCGTATCTTGCAAAATTCATCAACGGCACTGACAGGCGCTGAGGCGTCTAAACCGGCGTCGGTCATTTCAGGTTTATACAGAATATCTTCTGTTATATTATTAATCATCACTAACCTCCAGTGGTATTCATGTGTCTCAATATAACTTCCTGTGTATTTAGGTCAAAATCGTGGCCTTTCGGTTTTATCAGCATGGATTGAATAATCGCTTTGCGCAGCGCTTCGTCATTGCCGGGATGGGCGCGTACTACGCGCCTTAAATCTTTAGCGTGTTCCTGTCCCAGGCATAACAATAATCGTCCTTCTGCAGTTAGCCTTACTCTGTTACAGGTATCACAGAAATTGTGACTCTGTGGCGAAATGAAACCGACGCGAGAGTCACTGTCGGGCATTTTATAATAACGTTCAGGCCCGCCTGTTTTTTCAGTGGTGGCGATTAGTTCATAGTGTTGACGTAAGTCGGCAAGAATTTCGTCACTTGAATAATAGGTTTGTGCACGCACATGATCATTGACAATGCCAAGTGGCATTTCTTCTATAAAGCTGATATCCATGCCTCGATTTCTGGCAAACGCGACTAAATCAGTAACCTCATCATGGTTCATGTGTTTGAGCACAACGGTATTTATTTTAACTTTTTGAAAGCCGGCGGCTAATGCTGCATCGATACCAGACAGTGTTTTGTGTAATTTTCCAACGCGTGTTATTTTACTAAAACGTTTGGCTCTTATGGTGTCCAGACTGATGTTGACTCGGGTAACGCCAGCTTCGTGTAGTGCCCTGGCATATCGTGTTAGCTGGGTCGCGTTTGTGGTGATGGTTAAATCGGTGAGGCCATCAAGTTGTCCCAGTTCTTCAAATACGCTTAAAATATTACGGCGAGTCAGCGGTTCGCCACCAGTAATGCGAATTTTGTTCACACCCAGATTTACAAATGACTTTCCGATACGAATAATTTCCTCTAGCGTAAGCAATTGAGCACGGGGCACGAACTGCATATCATCCGACATACAATAAACACATCTCAGGTCACAACGATCGGTAACCGATATCCTTAAATAAGTGACTTTTCGACCAAAACGATCGATTAATTCTGCTTGCGGACCCGGCTGGACATTTTCTAGCAGGTCATTTTGCTGAGTCGATAAGTGGTCTAATGTTGTCTGCATCCACGGGCCTCGAAAATCGTTGATAAACATGGAACATAAAGCAAGAACTGTTCCTACTCTGATTGATCAATACAATTAATTGCAGCTATATGTATAAGTATGGTAGTTGCAGACGTTTACCTGTCATTTTTTCTTGTTTAGAAACCCTGAAAAGTCTGGTAGTTATTTTATGGTGGGGTAATTTGTCTCACCCGAATGGTGATTAACGGACATTTTGTCGCATTTTGATATCACTAAGCTTTATCGTTTGATGTTTTTGACTATGAAACATTGGCTTTTGCTGATGGATTTATAACAGCATCAAACTGGTACGTAACTTGCTTGATGAAATGAATGTAAATGTTTACAGCGATCATAATGTGAGCTGATGGATGAAGACTGATGATTGATGAAATAGCAGGGGTAGCAACAACCTTACCCGATCATTTTCCGGTGACGGTGATTATGGAAAGGCGCCCGGCGAAAGTAAGCCCATGGGTAGATTATATCTGGACGGCTATTGGCGTCACTGTTGGTGATATTGTGGGTGATAATGTGAGTGATACTGCTGGCGATACTCCAGCTGATAAGCGGCAGCAGGCAGATAAAACAGCGGTCACCCACATTGAAAATGATGTGCAGCTGCACATACATTCCGGTTATCAAGTTAAGTTGTACATTGATGAGTGTGACAGTTATTACCGTAACCTGATGGCACCATTACCACACTGTTTCGTTGTAGTACGTCAGGATGACGACAGTGATGATCCTAAGCCGTTTATTGTTAGCCTCAGCTTTGATGAAGCACATGCCTATTTAGAAGGTGACGATACGGTATTTGCTGTCGATATGCAGCCTGAGCTCTATCGCTGGACAGAAGCGTTTGTACTTACCCATTACTGTCCAGAGCAGCGAATAAAACGAAAACGTAAGGATTGGCGGGAAAAGGAAGCGGAGCATCGAATTAGATGAATCGCTCAAAAACCATTGTCGACGATAAAGAGGAAAGGGTAGAGGTGAGTTTTGTTTCGCGCTGGTCACGACTGAAACACGAGGCGAAGCAAGGCATTGAGAATGCCATCACCGAGAATACTGTTACTGAAAATACAGCAGAAGAAAATACATCAGTGAACACGGGCGCGTTGGATGAGGAACGCGAACAGCTGGCAAAAATATTGACTGATGAAGATATGCCGGACATAAAAACCTTGACGCCTGATTCTGATTACACTGACTTTCTTTCACCCGGTGTCAGTGAAACGTTACGGAAACTGGCGCTGCGAAAATTGTTTCACTGCGAAGCCTTTAATATTTGTGATGGCCTGGATGATTATGATGATGATTTTACCCAGTTCAAAAATCTTGGCGACATTGTAACTTCTGATATGCAGCATCAAGTTGAGCTGAAAGCTCAGCGTATGTCAGAGCAATTGCTACAAGAAAATGCACAATTATCTGACAATGACGGCATCAAGGATATCGATAACAAAGATAATGCTGAGGAGAATAAAATTGCGTCACGCCGTCAGGGCGTAAGTCAAACACAGCTGGATTTATCACAAACGCAGACAGTTGCCGAAACAGCTGTTGTGGGTCGGGCATTAAATACTGTGCCGTTGGTTAAAGCGGACAATGAAAACGACATAAGAAGCAATAGCCTTAACAGCATGCAAAACAACATTAAGCCCGCTGCTGAAAATAGTGAGGCCGATAATAACACCGAGGTTGAAACCACTGTGGACAAAAAAATTATTAAAAAGAACAGGTCAAAACACGAGTCTACATCATGACTAATGTAGCGCAAGCCCTGCATGAAAAACGTAATGCACGTGCAAATGCCATCGCAATGGCAGCTATTGAAACGCTATCCTCTGAAGCAACCAGCCTGATTCAATACGGCTCACGTGGCAGGGTTGCTGTCATCGGAAATATTGAGGCACAAGAATTTGCTACGCGATTGACAGGTAATTTAACTGCGCAGCTAATATTGGTCGACGGCGCTGTAGAGCCGGGAGTTCCGACTATACCCGTGGGCAACCGTCGCCTGCAGATTGAAGGTTATTTAGGTAACTTTACTATTTTTCTGGGTGAACAGGGACAGGCAAATTACGATACGCTGAATGTGGATCTTATACTCGATTTGTCAGTAGAGCCGCTGTTAACCATGCCGATAAAACCGCCGGGTTATCTCACTTCTATTAGCGAAGAGCCTTATTTAACTCAGGTCGAAGAAGAGTTGAAAGGACTTACCGGTACTTTCGAAAAACCTAAATATTTTAATTACGACGCATCAATTTGTGCCCATGGGCGTTCTGGAATTAGCGGTTGCACTAACTGTATTGATGCCTGTCCGACGCAAGCGATTACTTCTTTAATTGAATCGGTGGTGGTTAATCCAAACCTTTGTCAGGGGGGCGGGATTTGTGCCAGCGTTTGTCCAACAGGCGCCATTCGTTACGTTTACCCTAAAATGACAGACACATTGAGTTTAGTCCGTACCTTATTGAAAAGTTATGCTGAAGCAGAAGGCAGTAATCCCGTGATCGCGTTTGTAGCTGCTGCCGATGCTGAGTTGTTGAATAATGAGTTCATGAACAACAAGCCGAAAAATATGCCAGCCAATCTACTGCTTGTGGTGGTTGAGGAACTGGCAAGCGTAGGCATGGAGGTCTGGCTGTCAGCGCTGGCCTATGGTGCAAAAAGTGTATTGCTGATCGATGCTGGATCGTTGCCTGATAGTGTCGCTGAGTTTTTGTATCTACAGCTTAAGACGGCAGACAAAATTTTGCTTGGCCTGGGTTATAAAGAAAGCTTAATCCGTGTTGTTGATCCGCAGTCGCTTCATCAGCAATGTGTTCTTGAAAACGATTTCAATCTTGTCGATGCGACAAATTTTGCGGTTGCAGATTTTGTGGGCTCAGTGGAAAAACGCCGAACGGCCCTGTTAGCCATTGATCATCTATATCAGCAAAGTAACCGGCTACAAAATAATCTTGCACAACAGATCATCGCCTTACCAGAGCAAGCACCATTTGGGTGTATTGTTGTTGATGCTAGCGCCTGTACCTTGTGTATGAGCTGCACATCAGTTTGCCCGTCTAAAGCAATTGATGCCGGTAATGATTCGCCGAAACTTGAATTTCACGAAATCAATTGTGTGCAATGCGGCATCTGCGCATCCGCCTGTCCAGAACAGGCCATTACCCTGGAACCAAGATTGATTGCTGATGTGCAGCGTCGTCGTGGTGTTGTCACCTTGCATGAAGAGACCCCTTTCTGCTGTATCACCTGTGGAAAAGCCTTTGCCACAAAATCACTGATAGACAACATGACAAAGAAACTCGCGGGGCATTACATGTTTAAGACCGAGCGTGCAAAGCAACGTCTGATGATGTGTGAGGACTGTCGTGTGGTTGATGTAGTACAGGATGATGAAGCAATGCGGTCTGTCTGACAGTGATGCCTGAAAATGTCTGTCTGGCTAATGACGGTCGCTGGTGGTGGTTGCATGCGATGGACAATTGCGCGCATTTTAAGCCCCAGTTTTTAGTATAGAAACACACAAGTTAGATCATTTTGGGTAATCGCTTATGAATTATTTGTATTATTGGTTATTTTTTTCCATCAATTATTGGCGCGGTGGTTGCATATGAAAGATAAATGTGAGGAAACAATGATTATGCAGGTACAACCGTTATCTGATTTTGCTGAACATATCCAGGTGATCAGGTTCAGAGTGATCGAGCTTCGAGTTGAAGTGTCGACAGCGGCAGGAACGATTCAACCGACGACCAATTAGCCGAGCAGTCAATTCTTGAGAAGCATCAATATCGTGCGGGCGCCTATAGCATGTTGGCGACGTTATTGCGGCAACCACCTCAGCAGGATGTATTAAATACGGTTACCGGCCTGGCTGATGTGGTTGCGGAAAAAGATGATTTTGCTATCGCCATGTCGATGCTTGGCCTTTCTGCTCGCGCAGCAACACCCAATGAACTGGATGATGAATTTCATGCATTGTTCATCGGTCTCGGTCGAGGTGAATTAGTGCCCTACGGTTCCTGGTATCTGACCGGGTTTCTCATGGAAAAACCACTTAGGTGTTTTGCGTGATGACCTGGCACGCATGGGGTTTGCACGTAATGACGATACTTGCGAGCCGGAAGACCATGTTGCCGCGTTGTGCGAAGTGATGGCCCTGTTGATAAATGAAGGCCGCGAATTTAGACCAGCAAAAACTATTTTTTGATGCACATATCTCGTCCTGGCTTGGGCAGTTTTTCACCGATTTGGGCGAAGCCAGATCAGCGGTTTTTTATCGTTCGGTTGCCAGGTTTGGAAAAGCATTTTTTGATTTTGAAAAACAATATCTGGCAATGAGCGTGTGAGCATCGCTTACGATGCTTATCATTATGGTATATCAGATTTAGATACATTTTCGTTCGTTAAATTTCCATATTAAATTTAATTCAGAGGGTAATTGCTATGAGTAAGAAGGAAGAAGAATCAAGCGCTGTCAGGATTCACAAGATCTGGATGAAACACAACGTCGTGATTTTTTACGAGGCTCAATAGCAGCAGCAACAGGTGTGGCAGTCACGGTAGCAGCAGGAAATTCGGCCGCCAGTGTTTCTGAGACTGCGCTGGCAGACAGGGAACCGGATAAAAAAGAAGGTTACCGACTGACTAAACATATTGCAGATTATTACAAAAGCGCTGCGATCTGATCGCAACATCAATCATCATGCGGCAGAGGATAGAGTTATGAAGCTAATCAAAAAATCAGATCAGGTAATTACTCCCGATACTGATAAAACAGCTCAGATGGGTAGTGGTATGTCTGCTCGTTTGAGCGGTTGGAGTATGAATCGTCGTCGACTTCCTGCACAATTCCAGTTTAGTGGCAGGTGGTGCAGCACTGACCACGATGTTTAGTCCAGCGATGATAAAAAAAGCCGAAGCCAGGTGTGATCAGCAACGTCAGGCACGCTATAAAAAAAGTTAAATCCATCTGTACCCATTGTGCCGTTGGTTGTGGTGTTGTTGCTGAAGTTCAAAATGGTGTCTGGACCGGTCAGGAGCCTGCATTTGATCATCCCATCAGTAAAGGCGCGCATTGTGCAAAAGGCGCATCGGTACGTGAACATGGTCACGGTGAACGTCGTCTGAAATATCCAACTAAACTGGTTAACGGTAAATGGAAAAAAGTATCCTGGGAACAGGCGATTAACGAGATCGGCGACAAGATGCTGGAGATACGTGAACAGTCAGGACCGGATTCTGTTTACCTGCTGGGTTCAGCCAAACACAGTAATGAACAGGCTTATCTGTTTAGAAAAATGGCTGCCATGTGGGGCACCAATAATGTCGATCACCAGGCACGTATCTGTCATTCAACGACCGTCGCCGGGGTAGCAAATACCTGGGGTTATGGCGCCATGACTAACTCCATGAATGATATCCATAATTCAAAAGCTATTATGATTGTTGGCGGTAATCCTGCAGAAGCGCATCCGGTTTCATTGTTGCATGTGTTTAAAGCAAAAGAAGAAAATAATGCACCGCTGATCGTTATTGATCCACGCTTTACCCGTACCGCAACACATGCCAGCCAGTTTATGCGCATCCGCCCTGGCACTGATGTGCCAATTATCTGGGGCATGCTGTATCACATCTTTAAAAATGGCTGGGAAGATAAAGAATATATCAAACAACGCGTTTACGGCATGGATGAGATTAAAGCAGAAGTCGCAAAATGGACAGCCTGATGAAGTTGAACGTGTTACCGGCGTACCTGAAAAAGAAGTTTATGCTGCGGCAAAAACCATGGCAGAGCATCGACCCGGTACCTTTATCTGGTGCATGGGTGGTACCCAGCATACGATTGGTAATAACAATACACGTGCCTACTGTGTGTTCCAGCTGGCCTTAGGAAACATCGGTGTTGCTGGTGGTGGTACTAATATTTTCCGTGGCCATGATAATGTGCAGGGGGCAACTGACCTGGGTGTTCTGGCCGATACCTTGCCGGGTTATTACGGTCTGGCAGAAGGCTCCTGGAAACATTGGGCCAGGGTATGGGATCTCGATTATGACTGGATAAAAGGCCGGTTTGACGCCACGGGATACGACAAAGACGGCAATGAATACATCGGCGAGTACGACGAAAAAGACAATGCTACACCGGTAATGTTCACCAAGGGTATCCCGGTCTCACGCTGGATTGACGGTGTGCTGGAAGACAAGGCAAATATCGCACAGAAGGATAATGTACGTGCCATGGTTTTCTGGGGGCATGCACCGAACAGCCAGACCCGTGGTCTGGAAATGAAGAAGGCGATGGAAAAACTCGACATGCTGGTTGTGGTTGATCCTTACCCAACCGTGTCTGCCGTTATGCATGATCGTAAAGACGGGGTTTATTTATTGCCTGCAGCAACCCAGTTCGAAACCTATGGTTCGGTCACCGCATCAAATCGTTCGTTGCAATGGCGTGACAAAATCATTGATCCATTATTTGAATCATTGCCCGACCATACCATCATGTACAAACTGGCTAAAAAGCTCGGTTTTGCTGATCAGTTAACAAAACATATTGCGGTTAATAATGATGAGCCTCTGGTTGAGGATATCACGCGTGAATTCAACCGTGGCATGTGGACGATTGGTTATACCGGACAAAGCCCTGAACGTCTCAAGTTGCATCAACAAAACTGGGCAACCTTTGATTTTACTTCGCTTAAAGCCGAAGGTGGCGCCTGTGATGGTGACTACTATGGTATGCCATGGCCTTGCTGGGGCACACCTGAGATGAAACATCCGGGAACACCGAATTTGTACGATACCAGTAAACATGTTGCCGACGGTGGCCTGACATTCCGTGCCAGATTCGGGGTTGAACATAATGGCGTCAATCTGCTTGCCGAGGGTTCCTATAGTAAAGGTTCTGACATCAAAGACGGTTACCCTGAATTCAGTGACGAGTTGCTGAACAAGCTGGGCTGGTGGGATGACCTGACAGCTGAAGAAAAACAGGCGGCTGAAGGTAAAAACTGGAAAACGGATCTGTCAGGCGGCATTCAACGCGTAGCAATCAAACATGGCTGTTCACCCTTTGGTAATGCAAAAGCCAGAGCCGTTGTCTGGACCTTCCCTGATCCGGTACCGATTCATCGTGAACCGTTGTATACCAGTCGTCGTGACCTGGTCGAAAAATATCCTACCTATGAAGATCGCAAGTCGTTCTGGCGATTGCCAACACGTTATGGCTCAATCCAGGCCAAAGATTATTCCAAAGATTATCCTATCATCCTGACCTCTGGACGATTGGTGGAGTATGAAGGCGGTGGTGATGAAACACGCTCGAATCCATGGCTGGCAGAATTACAGCAGCATATGTTTGTAGAAATGCATCCAAGAGATGCAAATAACGCCAGTGTTAAGGATGGTGAAGATGTATGGGTAGAAGGTGCTGAAGGTGCAAGAATTAAAGTTAAGGCACAGGTAACTCGGCGAGTGGCTGCAGGCGTTGCCTTTGTGCCGTTCCATTTCGGTGGTCATCTGGAAGGTAAAGATCTGCGATCTAAATACCCTGAAGGATCAGACCCCATATATCTTAGGTGAGGCGGCTAATACGGCAATGTCTTATGGTTATGACTCAGTGACACAGATGCAGGAATCAAAATGCAGCCTGTGCCGTATCACCAAAGCTTAATAATTAGGAGATAACAATGGCGCGTATGAAATTTTATTGTGATGCTGAACGTTGCATCGAATGCAATGGCTGTGTAACGGCCTGTAAAAATGAGAATGAGGTTCCCTGGGGCGTTAATCGTCGACGTGTAGTAACGATCAAAGATGGCGAGCCGGGTGAACGTTCGTTATCTGTAGCCTGTATGCATTGTTCTGATGCACCCTGTGCGGCGGTCTGTCCGGTTGACTGTTTTTATACGACGGATGATGGCATTGTGCTGCACGACAAAGATATATGCATTGGTTGTGGTTATTGTTTTTATGCCTGTCCCTTTGGTGCACCACAGTTCCCAAGTAATGCGGCGTTTGCTTCACGCGGCAAAATGGATAAGTGTACATTCTGTGCTGGTGGCCCGGAAGAAACACATAGTAGTGAAGAATTTACCAAGTATGGTTCTAATCGAATTGCTGAAGGCAAGTTGCCATTGTGTGCGGAAATGTGCTCAACCAAAGCATTGCTTGCAGGTGATGCAGATGTGTTGTCGGACATTTATCGTAAACGAGTTATTAATCGTGGTGCAAGCGTTCTTAACTGGGGAGTGCAATATAAAAAAGCCGGCATAGATAGCTAGACTTTAAAAATTAGTGCTTAAATAACATTAAGTGTTTGCTGACTGGTTGATTGACAAGCTGATGTTGTCTCACACTATCGCACTGTCAGTTAATAAATCAATACAGCGTTTGAATTTATGACGATTTTGGGAAGGCGAATTTAAAATGGCGGTTTTTAAGATGAAAACTGTAAATAATAAAAAAATAAGTCGAATGCGCAAAACGTTTTTGTTCTGCGTCCTGTCTTTATTAATTGTTACTGCATTGCCATTAATACCTTATGCAATAAATGTCTATGCCGAGGATCTAAAAGCGGGTGAATCCGGCACGGAAGCTAACAAGGTAGTTGCTCTGCAAAATCCAGCTATAGATTTATGGAATGAAGTACGCCAGCGCAATACTGAAACACAGGGTTCCAGCCAGGTAAAGAGTGTTGACAGTGGCATACTAATTAATAAAACAGGTGAAGACTGGCGTCGATTCAGGATGGAAATGTTAGTGCCCTATGGTGCTTATTTTATTGCGGCCATTCTCAGTGCCATCATTTTGTTTTATCTGCTTCATGGTAAAACACTTTTACCGGATGGCCGTTCAGGAAAACGATTTCTTCGTTTCACGCTTAATCAGCGTACCGCACATTGGTTTACCGTCGGTATATTCTGGCTGCTTGGCTATCACCGGTTTAATTTTACTGTATGGCCGATTCGTTCTTATACCGTTGTTAGGTGCTGAAGGTTTTTCAATTACCGCATCCGCCTGCAAAGAAATGCATAATCTTATTGGGCCGTTATTTCTGTTAGCTGTGCTTGCCATGCTTGTCCTGTATGTAAAAGATAATTTTTTTACGCTTGTTGATCTTAAATGGTTTGCTAAAGGCGGTGGAATGTTTGGCGGACATGTCAGTGCCGGGCGTTTTAATGCAGGTGAAAAGACCTGGTTCTGGTTAGTTATGATCTTTGGTTTTTCGCTTTGTATCACGGGTTTGATTCTTGACTTTGCAGTATTTGGCCAGGGCAGGGAAATCATGGCGCTGTCACACGTGATTCATGGTAGTTTCAGCATTGATTTTGATTTCAGTTTCATTCGGCCATATTTATCTCGGCACCATAGGTGTGGAGGGCACCCTGGAAAGTATGACCACAGGTTATGTCGATGCAACCTGGGCAAAAGCGCATCATGATCATTGGTATGAAGAAATGTCCGCAGCTAGTGAGAACATTGAATCTGCTGAGAAAGGTACCCAGGGTGCAAATATTGCCAGTAGCCGAATGCCAGATTAATCCTGGTCAACTGTCAGGTGATTAATTATTGTGTTTAACATAATTTTTAAATGAATTATTTAAGTGAATTTTTAACAGGAGCGGTGTATGTTCGAACAATTTGTTAATGGCATATTTTGGGATATCGCTTTACTTGTTTTTTTCGTTGGCATTGTCTGGCATTTAATTGCTGTTTTACGCCATGGCAAGCGCAAGGATTTTGCAGAACCGCGTAACTCGGGTATTTCCGGTGCAATCATGGCGAATATCCATGGCTTCTACCCACGAAAAGAAATTTCTTCACGTATTCGTTTACAGGTAATTGCCGGTTATATGTTTCACCTTGGTTTATTCATCTTATTATTTTTCGCAGCACCCCATGTAAAATTTATCGCAGAACATTTCACCGGCTTCAGCTGGATGGCAGTTCCCTACTGGGCATTTATCGTGGCCTCAGAGATTGCCTTTGCCGGTTTGATATTGCTGTGGATACATCGTGTACTTAATCCTGTCACACGGTTAATTTCCAAACGCAGTGATCATATTGCTATCAATACTTGTGTTTGTCGTTATGTTGACGGGTTGTATGGCTTTAGGAGAAGCATCGGCTGAGCTTAGAGCTTTTCATCGTTTTACCGTAGAACTGCTGATGATTTATTTTCCATTCAGTGCTTTGATGCACGCCATTATGTTTGTCCCTAGCCGTGCTTATACCGGTTCGTTGCTCGGTCGACGTGGCGTAAAAGTGTAGGCATAAAGGTTTAGATGCCATCACTATTCGAAAACTGGAGAGGTTGTTATGAGTACACCATTAGAACGTGGCATCGATAAACTGAAATCACAGGTCGATGCACGTGTCGAATCCTATTTTTCAAGTTGCACACATTGTGGTGTCTGTGCTGAAGCCTGTCTTTTTTACACAGAAACACAGGACCCACGTTATACCCCCATTTACAAAACAGAACCGTTACGCAAAGTCTGGGAGCAGGAACACACCTTGTGGGGCAAACTATCGAGTAGCCTGGGTTTGCGTAAATCGATAACCGAGAAAGATCTGTCTGACTGGGAGGAGTTAGTCTATGACGGTTGTTCCATGTGTAGCCGCTGCACTATGGTGTGTCCGGTTGGTATTGATATCGCGTATCTGATTCGTAAAGTCAAAGAAGGTCTGGCTGCCGCTGGTTTTGTTCCTGAAGGATTACAGTCTGCAGGCGAACGTGCGCTTGAGTTTGGTAGTCCTATGGGATTAACGTCCAGAAGTTTGCTTACAACAATCGCGGCACTGAAGCAGGAAAGTGGTATAGAGATTCCGGTAGATGTTGTAGGTGCTGAATACTTATGTATGTTGTCATCTAACGAAGTCGCGCTGTATACCGAATTTATTACTGCTATCAGCAAAATATTTTCTGCCGCGAGTGTTTCCTGGACGCTGAGTAGTAAATATTTTGAAGCCACCAATACCGGTGTGCAAATAGGTGACTCTCAGATAGCCGCCCAGTTACTTGAACGTTTAGTTGAAGTGGCGAGCGAGCTTAAAGTAAAAACGGTTATCAGTCCGGAGTGTGGACATGCCTATACCACCTTTCGTTGGGATGGGCCTAATATACTGGGTCGAAAACTGCCGTTTAACGTGGTCCATATTATGGAATTACTTGACCAGTTACGTGCAGAAGGCAGACTGAAAACAACAGGGCAGCTTCGATGAGCGACTGACCTATCATGACCCATGCAATATCAGCAGACGTGGCGGTGTATTGCAACAGCCGCGCAATCTATTAAATCAGCTAGCACCTAATTTTGTTGAAATGAAAGACAGCATGGAAATGAACTGGTGCTGTGGTGGCGGTGGCGGTATCAGCGCAATTGAACGTGCTGAACCGTTATGTCTACAGGTATTTAATGTCAAGAAACGTCAGTTTGATGAGTTGAATGTGACTACCCTGGTAACGTCATGTTCCAACTGTCGAATTATGCTGGAGGATGGTCTGGAAGACAATAACATGGATATATCGGTAATCGGTATCACTGAATTAATTGCAGACCATCTGGCGTAAGGAAAACCAGCTGGCGTATCTGAAAAAGCGGGAAGTTCTGCCAGCGCATTTTTACACTCCTAAATATCAAAGGCAATGTTATGAATATACAGGTATTATTTTTTGCTAGTCTTAAAGAGCATTTAGGTAAAGCAGAAATACAGGTAGAGATTTCATCATCGCAAACTGTTGCGGCTCTGTGGAACAGGCTAACCCATCTTTCGATGTTTTCGATAAAAAGCCAAGCTAAGTCATTGATTGTAAGTTTTCATCAAAATAAAAAACATTATATTACAATCGTTTATAATTATGAAACGAAACGTAGTGCCATAAAATATATTTTTCTCTTGTAATTCCCTGGTTTTTATGAAATCATTTCACCATGTTTATTCGGTGCACAACCATCAAAACCAGCAAGTCTGGCGAAACCTACAAATCGTTTCGACTGGTAGAATCCGAGCGGGTTAACGGTAAGGTGAAACAACGCACGCTGATTAACCTCGGGCGTTATTTCGATGTACCTCAGTCCCAATGGCAAGCATTATCTAAACGAATTGACCAGTTATTGACTGGACAGAGTGCCTTTCTTAGCATTGAACTGGATGCACAGCTTGAGGAGCTGGCGCAACGTTATGCGGCTCAGGTCATCGCATCGCGCAGCACGGTAAGCGATGAAGACATCAGAGTTTGAGGCCGTGGATATCGGCAGTTTAGCGCTGGTTCGTCCACGTCGTGTAGGCATTGAAGCATTGGCATTACACGCGGTGAAGCAGTTAACACTGGATGACAAACTGGCTGCCCTCGGCTTTAACCAGCGTCAGGTTGCCGCCGCCCTTGGCAATATTATTGGCCGAATGGCAACACCTGCAAGTGAGTTAGTGACACATAGCTGGCTGCAAACAACCAGCGGTTTAGGCGAATTAATGGGTGTTGACTTTGAAGCTATGGGGCGAGATAGTCTTTATCAGGTATCAGACCTGCTGTGGAAACATAGAGAAGCGATTGAAACGCATCTATACCAACATGAGCGTGATCTTTTTAACTTTACTGAAACGATAACGCTGTATGACCTCACCAACACCTTCTTTGAAGGTGAAGCCAAAACAAACTCAAAAGCCAAAAGAGGCCGCTCTAAAGAAAAGCGCAGCGACTGTGCCTTAGTCACCTTAGGACTGGTACTTGATGGCAGCGGCTTTCCGCGTAAAAGCCAGGTATTTCCCGGTAATGCCAGTGAACCCCAAACCCTGCAAACGATGCTCGAAGGATTAGAGGGACGATCAGGCTCAACCGTGATTCTTGATGCCGGCATTGCCAGTGAAGCAAACATCCAGTATCTCATTGAACACGGCTACCACTACATTGTTGTCTCACGTAAGCGTAAGCGCGATTTTGACGAAGACAGGGCGACTATAGTCAAAACCGTTCCGGGGCAAACCGTTAAAGCTCAAAAAGTGATTATCGAAGAAACCGGCGAGGTTGAATTGTATTGCCACTCACAACTCAGAGAAAAGAAAGAGCGGGCCATTCAGGATCGGTTTGCCGAAAAATATGAAACCGCGTTACACAGCCTGAACAATGGTTTGAGTAAAAAAGGAACCACTAAAAAATACACAAAAGTACTGGAGCGACTGGGGCGATTAAAGGAAAAATATGCCCGTGCAGCACAACACTATGACGTCATGGTAACGCCGGATAATGAGAGTGAGCAGGCGGTCTCCATTCACTGGGAACGGGTAGAAAAAGCCCATTCCCAGGCAACCCATCCCGGCGTTTATTGTTTGCGCACCAATCTGACAGACTGGGATGAAGAAACGCTTTGGCGTACCTACACCATGCTGACCGATCTGGAAGGTGTTTTTCGCAGTTTAAAAAGCGAGCTCGGCTTACGTCCTATCTATCATCATAAAGAAAAGCGAGTCAGTGGGCATATCTTTATTACCCTGATGGCCTATCATTTAGTTCAAACCCTTCGTTGCCAGCTCAAGGCTAAAGGCGTTCATGATAGCTGGCAGACGATTCGAAGAAAGATGGAAAACCAGCAACGCATTACGGTTATTTTACAACGTGAAGATGGAAAAACAATCCACCTAAGGAAAGCCACCAGGGCGGAACCTCAGCAATCGACCATTTACAAAATGCTGGAGATTTCAACACAGCCCGGCGGCATTAAAAGAACGCTAGTTTAACTCCCTGTCAATAGTAAAGAAAAAAACAAATTTGTAGTGCCAACACCGGGCTAGTGAAACCTGTATCTATTTGTTTTTATGCTAATTGTTGTCAACGTAATCGAAAGATGGGCTAAGTGCAGACAAAGAGGCTTTGCCTGAGCAGATTCTATTTGCGGTGAACCACGAATATGTGCATGCTGATTATCAATTAAAAGATGGCGATGAAGTAGCGTTTTTTCCACCGGTAACCGGAGGTTAGTCATAGTGTAAAAGTTACAGACGTGCTTTTTTTCCATGTCGTTTAGTTAATGTAGCCGAAGAGCTGTGGTCAACGCTCTAACAGGTATATCAGGTCCATTGACTGCCTGGCTCCGGTACTTGCTTCCAGGCTGAAGCCACGGCCAAGTGTGTAACGAATTCTGAACGAACCGGGCGAGCCCACTGTACCGAACACGTAGCGCACGTAAAGTCTGTCGTTGATTCGTCTACCCGCGACCATGGCAGCCTGGTTGGCATCATTGGTTTCGAAGGTCACTTCGTCCAGCCCTAGAATGCCGCTATCCCCCGGAACCAGTTGCTGCAGACCGAGTGCCAGGGCTGCACCGCTGGCGTCGCTGTCGGACGTTGCCGGTCGGTCGAGCAACAGGAATGACAGGACATCGCGCTCACTCATTGCCGGCCGTGAAAACGGTTCGGTCCTTACGTTCTGCGCTGTGCCTGTCAAACGAAGGCCTATGGTGTACTGCCGGCCTTCGTAAATGGACTCGCGGCTGACCTGGATGTTTAGCAAAGGATCATCCAGCGGCCCGGTGAAAGTGAGTTCGCCGCGATCGACGCGCAGCTCCCTGCCGTAGCCGGTGAGGAAACCATCGCGCACGCGCACGGTACCGCCGCTACGCAGAAAACCGCCGCGGCTCTGTGTCAGCCTGAGCCCACCATCCAGTCGACTGGTCAGGCCAAAACCGCTGAAGCGCACATCATCGCCAAGCACCACCTCGACATTGCCGGTAACGATGGTGCCCTGTTGCTGTTCGACTGCACCTTCCGAGGTATGCACGATGACGTCGGCTGACCTTGGCACGGCGCTTTGCGGCAGCGTGCTAATCTGGGCAGTGGCACGCGGAATCAGTACCACACCGCTGATATCGAACACGCCTTCACCAATATACAGTTTCAGGTCTGGCGAGGTATCAACACTCAGGTCCGGAACGCGCACGCTGGCCAGGTTTTCGCCCCGTATGCTGATATCGGCTACCAGGTCAGTGTTTTTCGCGGCGCGTATCTCACCGAGGATTTCAGCCCTGCCATCACCCGAGTGCAGCTCGCCTGTCACCTGCAGCTTATCGGTGCCGACACTCTGCGCCGCGATGTTGATGCCACTCAGGGTAACGCCTGCTCCTGTCAGTCCCAGTGAGCCACCAGCCAGGTTCGCTCCGCCGGTGAACAGCGGATCACCCAGGGTGCCGCCGATATCAAGATCAACCGTCAACTCACCTTCCAGTTCACCCGGGTGAAGCGCCCGCTGCAGCAGCGGCCTCAGTAGTTCGATGTCCGGTAAGCGGCCATTGACTGATGCCTGCAACGGGCTTTCAGCAACCAGCGGACCACTGACGTTGGCCGTCGCGGTCATGTTCAGTCCCTGTTCACCGCTGAGGTTTGCTGTGAGACTGGTTTGCGTCGAATTCGAGACAAGATCAATGTTCACTTCATCGAGCGTCGTCTGAAACTTGTCGATGTTGTCGGCATATCCCAGTAGCGTGCGGGACTGCTGCCAGTGTAGCTCTCCCTTTATACCGGCTGTATCGCGCATCAATTTGAGGTCCGCATTGACCGTGCCATCGATGCTGTAACCTTCTGCCAGCAAGGGCTGCAGGGAGGCGAGTGCAAAGTCATTGATGACAGCGGCACTTTGCAGGCTGTTGGCGTCCCAGTTGCTGGCATCGATGCAGATGCCTGCGTCATGTTGTTTCCAGCAGTGCGCACTGACCTGGCCAGCCGCTGCCGACACACGCAGTTCCGGATTCTGTTGCAGCGACCAGCTGTCAAAACCCTCGGGCCGGATACGTCCGTAGTTGAAACGCTGGCTGAGATACTCGCCGTCCCAGCCACCGCTGGCACGCAGCTGAACATTAACCACACCTGCGTTCAAATTCAGCGTCGATTCATGCCTGGCGACTGTTCCAGCCAGTGAATAGTCGAGATCGCCGAGTTGTTGGTCATCGACAATCAGGCCGGTGGCAACAAGATCGGCCGCAAGCTGATTATTAGCCTTTAGCTCTCCGTTCAATGTGAACGTGTCCAGCGATTGTGAGCCAAATGTCACGGTTTTTGCTTTCGCCGCTACACGCACCTGCGGTTTTTCCAGACTACCTCCAAGCGTGATCGAAGCGTCCAGTGTGCCCTGCAGCTCTGGCCACAACATTGCCAGCTCGGGCGCATTGACATCAATCTTACCTGACAGTTGCTTGCCCAGTTTTACATCTGCGATCAGCTGGTTAGTGCCTGCATTGATGCTGGCATCAATCGCGGCCAGTTTTGTATCTCGCCATTGCACCCGACCCTTAGCGCTAACATCTCGATCGACAACCCGCGCATTCATTTTGTTTATATCAATTGAGAACGCATCAGCCGATTCAATGAGCAGAGCGGCATCAATCCCGAGTTGGCCGGGCAAATCGCTGTTGATCAGACCCGTATTGATCTGTTCACCATTGATTGCCAATTGCCCCTGCACACCGTCGCTATAATCGATCTGTCCTGTACCAGTGATACGTCCATCAAAAACGTCGATAGAATATGTTTCGATCTTTACACCCTTCAGGTCGACCAGAGCATCCAGCTGCAGGGGTGCTTGTGGCCAGCCTTCGAGCAGCATCATGCTGCTGCCTTCGAGACGCGCGGAGCGAAAATCACTGCTGACCCTGATGTTGCCCGCGTTGTTGTACAGCACCGTCTCGCCCGGCAAACGCAGGCTTGACCATTTAGCCACACCCGTCAACGAAGGCTCAGTAAACAAGTCATGAATCGTACCGTTGAAATTCACCGCTTCAGGCACATTGATCACCTGGGTAAAGCCGAGCTCATCGATATCTCCGCTGAAACTGCCGCTTCCCCCCAGCTTTTGTGCTGGCATCTCCCAGCTCGCTGTAGCTTGCAGCCGACCGGGTTCTGGCCCAGCCAGTCCGCCGCGTGCTTGCAGCTGGATGCCTGCAATCTGCGCAGCCAGCGTTTTAATGTCCAGGCGTCCGTGGCCGATGCTGCCTGACAGGCTCAGCTTGTCGAATTCGGCCTCTTCGATGCGCAGTTTGTCGAGCTGCCCTGACTCTATAACTATGTGTAGCGGAATCTGTAACCAGAACAGTTTGTCTTCGATCGGTTCAGCGCTGCTTTCGGTTTCCAGTATATCGATGCCAAGCTCGGCGATGTATGCGTGATTAATGTCGACGGTGCCCGCCAGCAGACTTGCGGGACTCCAGCTGAGCACAATATTCACCGCCCGGATTTCTGCTGTTGCTAACTCGATGGTCAGACTGTCGACAGCAAGCCCGTCTGCCAGCGTGCCAGAGATGCCGCTGGTCGTGATCGTCACTGGTGCAACGCCGAGACCCTGCTGCAGCAACCAGCGGCTGCCCTGTTCCGTTCTCACCAGCCATGCCAGTAGCGCGACGAGCACGATGACAAGCACCATTGTTGTTAATAGCGAGATCAGTGCAGTGATTTTCAGCGCGCGCATCACAGGTCGGGCCCCAGCGTGATGTGAATCCGGTAATTGTCCGGCGCGTCGTTATCCAGCGGGATGGCGACATCGAAGCGGATGGGCCCAAGTGGAGAAATCCAGCGAATGCCACCGCCGACACTGGTTGCTGGATCGAACTCTTTTATTGCGTCGTAGGCGTTACCGCTGTCGATAAATACAGCCACCGCCCAATCCTGTGCTACCTTCTGATCGAGTTCGATGCTGCCAACTAGCAGGTTTTCACCTCCAACCACGTTACCGAAGGGGTCTGTCGGTCCGAGTGAGTTATAGGCATAGCCTCGCACACTGGTGTCACCCCCGGTAAAGAAGCGCACCGTAGCCGGCAGGGAGTCGAGCTCGTCGATCGCGGTAAAGCCGGCTTCGGCCCGGGGTAACAGCCGCCCACCGGGCCAGAGACTGAACACCCACTTGGTGTTGCCGTACAGTTGCAGGAAGCTGGTGTCGGAGATCAGGCCTTCCACGGCGCCACGCGTGGTCACGCTGCTGCGGTGACCTTTAAGCGGGCGTGGTGGAAAGTCTTCTTCTACAAAGGCGTAGCTGATCCCCGGGGTTAACAATTTGGATCTATCCGTGTCGAGTTCGCTGGTTGAGTAATCCTCGCGTCGCAGGTTCAGGAACAGGGTGCGCATCCAGCCATTGTCGCGTTCCTGCAAACGTTGCACACCCATTGTGAACAGCTTGCTCTCGAAGCTGTCGTTGTCCTCGTACTTGAAACCAGTATCGATGGTAAACCAGTCCTTTGGCTGGTCCAGAGGTATGCGATAGGTAACGCCAACATCAGAAATTACCCTGGATATATTGGTCTCGAACTCGACCTGGTGGCCTTTAGAATTGAACCGCCGATTGAGTACGCCGAAGCGCAGTTTAGGGCCGACGTCGGTGGCAAAGCCAATGCCTGCGCTGTACTGGTATTTCTTGCCGGGAGTTAGCTCGATGTGTATCGGTACGTCGAAATAAGGTTCTTCACGAGTATTGCGTGATAATAAAACCTGATCGAAATAGGCGCTGGTAAAGAGGTAACGCTGCATGCGTCTGACGCGTTCAGTATCGTAGGGTTCGCCAGGCGTGATTATGACGAAACGCTGGATCATATCGGGATCCAGCAAATCCTGGTCGAAGCTGATCGCACCGAACACATAGCGCGGGCCGGTGATGAAATGCAAGGTAATGTCAGCCGCGTACTCGTCGGGATAAACATCAATGCGCCGTTCGGTGAACCTGGCGGCGAAGTAGCCCCGGTCCGCGGCAGTACGGGTGATCCTGCGCCTGCAGGCTTCATAGGTGGCATGCTGTAGAACATCCCCGGGATTCAAAGCACATTGCTGTAAAACGTTTTCCAGTTCGCTGTCCTGTACACCGCTAGTATCGATTTTGAGGGACACATTTCGTAACACCACTGGCTGGCCGGGCATGATGGTAAAGTTCGCCAGCCAGCAGGTGTCGCCCATCTCCAGTGTCTTCTCTTCCAGTGTCTTCTCTATCCCGGCGTTGTAATAACCAACGACTTCAAGCGCCTGGCGAATCTGGGTATCCGCATCGGCGAACAGGCGCCGAACCCGCCAGTCGGGCGAGTCGCAGGTTTCTTCATTTAGCCGCAGGTAGGCAAGAATGTTATTGCGGATTTTTGCATCGACACCGCTGATCAATACGTCTGCGTGTGAAGCGGCTATGTCGCACAGCCAGAGCAGGCAGACAAGAACGAGCTGCATCAGTGTTGTTGTTCGGGCTTTGTGCGCGTTGGCGACCATGAGTTAGATTATGCGGCAATATTTTAGGCAAGGCTATATTAGCGACTTCTGTTGTCATGGTCAGCGATAATAAGCGCTTCGAAGGTTGTCATGTTTCATCAGCTGCATTGAATCGATGTGTGGAGCAGTATTTGCTAAGCTTGCTGTTATCAAAGCATTTTGCTCACCCACCCCCAGCTTGCTTTTTTTCATGGTCAGTGTGCTATCTGCGCCAAACCGTATAGTAACTGTCAGACCGTCATAAGGCCTGGCCATTAATCCAGCAGTGACGGTGTTATAGAACTCGCCGCAATTAAAAGAAGTCTTGTACTGTAGCAGCGCTGATCATGCTAACATTGTTTAACAAATTTTCATGTTATATAACTTTTTTTACAAAGAGGCTTTCATCATGGCGTTGTTTAATCGTATTTTAACGTTGACTGTTATCACTTTTGTTGATTTGTGCTCCTGTTGGCCAGGCTCAGGCTGCCATAATCGCTAACGCTCAGCTTATTGATCAAGTGCAACTGACAAATGATAAGAATGTTTTATTGCAGACCATTAATCGTGTGCAGGTGCAGGAACAGTTGCTTAGCATGGGTGTTACTACCATAGAGTTAGAAAGCCGTATAAATCAAATGACTCAGCAGGAAATCGCACAGCTTAATCAACAGATAACTGAACTGCCTGCTGGCGGTGACGTGCTGGGCATCATTGTCTTAATTTTCATCATATTTGTCATTACCGACGTTATTGGTGCCACGGATATATTCCCATTCATTCATCCTGTTAAGTAATAACCATGCATGAAAGCACTGAGCGTGCTCGCATCTTTGCTGATACTAAGCAGTTGCGCATCTACACCTCAAAGCAGGCAGATACGGGCTGACGGAGCGGGTTCCCTGCCTTTGGCCGTTGAGCTTGCAGCTACGCCGTTTTATCCGCAGACACAATATCAGTGCGGGCCTGCTGCACTGGCTACTGTGTTGCAGGCCCATGGTGTTGCAGCAACACCTGAAAAATTATCTAAACAGGTTTATATCCCTGGGCGTAAGGGCAGCCTGCAAATTGAAATGACTGTGGCAGCACGACGTCATGAAATGCTGCCCTATAAATTAGAGCCGCGGCTGATCGACCTTTTTACTGAAGTCGCTGCGGGCAATCCAGTACTGGTTCTACAAAACCTGGGATTTGAATGGTATCCACAGTGGCATTATGCCGTTGTTGTTGGTTATGATACAAACAATCATGAAGTTATTCTTCGTTCCGGTACAACAAAACGTTGGCTTACCCCTTTTGAAGTATTTGAGCGCACCTGGAAACGTGCCGATTCCTGGGCACTGGTTATCGTTCCTGTTGGTGAAATACCCGCTACGGCAGTGCCTTTTAGCTATCTAAAAACAGCCTATGCCTTTGAGCAAACAGGGCAACAGGAACTTGCGTTCAGCGCTTATCAGGCAGCGAGCAAACAATGGTCGGATGTTGCTGCTATCTGGATAGCATTGGGTAACATGGCTTTTGATAATCATGACTGGCCGGAAGCCATTAGCGCGTTTAATACTGCAGTCAGTGTTGAACCTGAATCGATTATCAGCTGGAACAACCTGGCCTATGCACTGCATGCCTATGGCTGCAGAACTCAGGCTGAGATGGCTCTTCAGTGCGGTTTTAAGGTGACACCCGCTGACAAAAACCTGCAAGATTCATGGTCTGAGCTGATGGATCATTCTATTGCTAATGACCGAGCCGATTGCCCTGTTATTCGCTGTAACCAAGAAGAGTAGCTCACCGTAAAAGGTGAAATTGACAATATTATGCCAGGGAACCTCTGATCAAGCTGAGCAGTGATTCCCTGGAAAAAGTACAATAGCAGTTGCTTGAGAAGTTTTCGGGTTAATATTGTAATAATGTCTGGGCGCAGGATGTGTGCTCACTCTGCCTGGCTAAGGAGGAAAAATTACAACAAGCTTCCCAACCGCTGAACCCGTGATCTAATCTCATTGCTATCATAAGTCTGCATAATGCCCTTTACCTCATCCTGCAAGTCCTTAAGTCTACTGTTAATAATTATCTGCTTAACCTCAAGTAATGCATTCGCCTGCACACTAAAATACTCTAGCCCCATACCCAGTAATAAACGGGTATATTGTGTGTCACTTGCCATCTCACCACACATGGAAACCGGAATATTGGCCTTTTTGCCAGCTTTGATTGCCATGTGAATTAATTTCAGTACGGATGGATGTAGCGGGTCGTATAAGTAGTTAACTTCGTCGTCTATGCGGTCCAGTGCCAGGGTGTACTGGATTAGGTCATTGGTGCCGATGGAAAGAAAGTCCAGTTTTTTGGCAAAGGCATCTACTGAAAGTGCTGCAGCAGGGACTTCTATCATGGCGCCAATAGGAATGTTTTTATCGAAAGCCATTTTTTTCTGTTGCAGTATTAGTTTTGCTTCTTCTATTAATGCCAGTACCTGATCAAGCTCCTCCAGGTTGGTCAGCATTGGAATCATTATGCGTACAGGTCCATAGGCTGAAGCGCGTAATATTGCCAGCAGCTGTGGCATAAATTCCTGAGGTTCTTTCAGGCATCGTCGAATGGCACGTAGACCCATGGCCGGATTATGTGCCATGGGTCCCTGATCGATGGTGTCCTGTATTTCTTTATCGGCACCTAAATCCATGGTGCGAATCGTTAATGGTTTGCCATTGAGTGCTTTGATAGCGCGTTTATAGGTTTTCAAGTGTGTTGCTTGATCCGGCCATTGATTGAGTTCGATAAACAGCATTTCAGTTCTATATAAACCAATACCGGTATCATCATACTTTTTTATTATTTTTATATCTGCAGGACGATCGATATTTCCGTGTAATGTAATTTGTTTATTATCGAGAGTGACAGCAGGTTTGCCACTTAATGTTTTTAATAGATTGCGTTTTGCAGATTCGCTACGTTTTACAGCGCGATAGAATTTTAGTGATTTATCATCGGGATGGTTAATTGCGGTGCCACTGGAGCCATCGATAATTAAGTTTTCACCACGATGAATTAAATGGCGTGCGTGGTGCATGCCAACAATTGCCGGGATACCAAGATTTCTGGCAAGGATCGCAGTGTGTGACAAAGGACCGCCAAATTCAGTAATGAAACCCGCAACATTCTGTTGTTGCATCATTATTGTGTCAGCCGGTGTTAAATCATCGGTAACAATAATTTTTCCCTTGTATGAAGCATTAGCTTTATTTACTTTATTTCCAGAAAGAGCTATTTGTATGCGTTTAACAACGTGCAGGACATCATCTTTTCGGGTGCGTAAATAAGGGTCTTCCATTTCGTCAAAAACTTGAACCAGGCGGTCGCCCTGCATTTTCAGTGCCCATTCTGCATTACATAAATGCTCTTTTATGTTTATGATGGTGCCCTCGTTAAATGCAGGATCTTCCATCATCAACAGGTGGGTATCAATAAAAACTACAATATCGTCAGCCGTATTTTTGGCAATTTTGTTTTTGATATCGTGTAATTGTCTGTTGGCCAGGGCCAGTGCTTTTTTGAAGCGTTTTATCTCTGATTTTATTTTAGAGGCGGGCAGGTTGGTTTGTCTGACATCAAATTGTTCGCGCGCAAGTACATAAGCTTCGCCGATTGCGATGCCTTTTGATACGCCAATACCACTTATGTAGATGCTCAAATTCTTACCTCAGTGGTAACTACTCTTTGAGTAGTTACTCTCAGTTGTAGTTATTTATTACTCGTCTTCGTTGAAGCGGTTATTGATTAATTCTTCAAGTTTGTTGATGCTATCGTCTTCGTCTTCGCCGTCGGCATACAGGGTTACTTTACTGCCCTTACTTGCAGCAAGCATCATTACACCCATTATACTTTTTCCATTCACCCGTCGATTATCTTTTTCAATCTCAATATGTGAATTGAAATTAGATGCAAGTTGTACGAACTGTGCGGCGGCTCGTGCATGCATCCCCAGTTTGTTAACGATCTCTAAATTTTTACTAATGCTCATGCTAATCAGTGTTACCTTGAATTATTGACCTGTACGCCCTTGTGGGCACCATCCAGTGCTTTTTGTATTAATACCTGTTCTGTTTCTTTACGGTAGTTTAGCAAACGAATGATCATTGGCAGGTTTACACCACTGATTAAGTTTGCATCGTAGCTGGTTGCCAGTAGTTGTGCAATATTGCTCGGTGTGCCGCCATAGATGTCCGTGATAAATAAAATACCCCTGTTCAGGTTTAGTTTGTTTAACTTGCTCTGAATACTGTTAATCATTGTATCGAAGCCAGTATCCATCGGAACCTCTATAAATGAAAGGTTGTTGTTTGGTTTTCGAATAATGGATTCGCCTATATTTAATAAGTTACTGGCGATACCTTCATGGGTGATAAAAAATAAGGCAATGCTCATTATTTTTTAGAGCTTATTTACTAAACTCACGATGATGAATAGAAACATTTTCCAGCTGACTTCTAAAGCTTTCGTGTAATGTTTCAGCAATATAGACTGAGCGGTGTTGTCCCCCGGTACAGCCAATCGATACGGTTATGTAATACCGGTTTTGTTTAATAAATTTTGGTATGACAAAATTTAAATAATTTTTGATGTGCTCCAGCATTTGTTGTACGTCTTCCTGTTCCTGCAGAAAGGCGATGACTTCTGGGTCCTGTCCTGTTAAAGCACGTAAATTGGGCTCCCAGTACGGGTTAGGCAGGCAGCGTACGTCAAATACAAAATCGGAGTCAGACGGCGCGCCATTTTTAAAACCAAATGAATAGAATAACAGTGAAAGTTTTGTCTGCTGTCGTTTCACGACGCGTTCTTTAATATAACTTCTTAATTCATGAATATTGGTATGGGTTGTATCAATATATAAATTTGCAGAAGTGGCAATATCTTTTAATAAATCACGTTCAACTTCAATGGCTTCAGACAGTGGCAGTCCTTTTTTGGTTAATGGGTGTCTACGACGTGTATCACTGAAACGTTTTATCAAGGTATCGAGTTCTGCCTGGATATAAATCACTTCAATTTCAATTTTTGTTTCTGTGTTGCGATGTTGAATCCATTCAAAGATGGTGTTGAAATCACGCAGATCTGCCGGGTCACTTCGGGCATCAATGCCGACAGCGATATGGTCATAGAGCTGTACCTTCCTGCTTAATATTCGTTCGATAAATTGCGGCAACAGGCCAATGGGTAAATTATCAACACAGTAATAATCTTCATCTTCCAGGGTGTGTAATGCCACTGTTTTACCTGAGCCGGATAAACCACTAACGATGACTAATTTCATAAGCTATATCCGTTTAATGATCATTGTTGATGGCTTGTTGCTGTAAATCGATAAGCTGCTGACTGGCATCATAGCCATTATTACGTAACATATGATTACGCACTGCAGCTTCGACAATTACCGCAAGGTTTCGTCCCGGTGCGACTGGTACTACGGTTACTGGAATTTCAACATTGAGTATTTTTTGCACTTTGTTGTGGCCTTTAAGCCGGTCAAAATCATTCTGGTTGTTCTTCTTCATTTGTTCCAGGTGAATAATCAGGCGTAGGTATTTATTGATTTTTATTGCATTGTCTCCGTACATCTCGCGAATATTGAGTACACCCAGGCCACGTACTTCCATAAACCCCTGCAACATACTGGGGCTGCGTCCATCAATGATGTCGGGGGATATTTGGGTAAATTCCGGGGCATCATCGGCGACTAAACGATGGCCGCGGGAGACGAGTTCGAGTGCCAGTTCACTTTTACCAACGCTGCTTTCGCCGGTAATTAATACACCGTTGCCCAGTACTTCCATATAAACACCGTGCATTATTTCTTTTTTGGTGAATAATTTATGCAGGTAGTATCGTGCGGTATCAACAACATCATTGCTGTCTGCTTTACAGCTTAAAACGGGGATGCTGTATTTGTTTGCGTATTCACAGATTAAATCGGGTACCGGTAAATTTTCTGACAGGATGATGGCGACAGTTTTATTGGTAAACAACTGAGTAAGAGTGCTGTTTCGAAAGTCTTCATCCAGTGCGTTCAGGTAGTCACATTCTGTTTTACCGATAACCTGAATAATATTTTTATGGATGAGGTTGAGGTGGCCGATCAGGGTAGCATGTTCACTGAGGTTAACTTCGTGTAATGGAAGCTTGGGGTCCTCGGCGCCTGCTACCCATTTTAATTCAATCTTGCTGGCAAGATTGAGGATGATTGATTCAGCGGAAAGAATTTCTTTCATTCTGGATTTCATTCTGGATTTTGTTCTGGACTGTATATTCAGGTTTAACCCGGATATTTCCCCAAAAACTGCATAGCGTTAACGGACACATTGTGTACTTTTCTAATATACCTATACTTCTTATAACAAGAAGTGTGTTAATTGAGTTTTATAGTGTTCCTATGAAATATCCGGGTTAATTACATCATACCGTAATAAAGCTTAACGGCAGCTGTTATGCCGGATTCCATTTAATAAGGTTATTATATATTTCCTGATGATTGTTACTTTCACGCATGGTTTTACAAAAGTCTTCGTTACTAAACATCGAGGCCAGATACGCCAGTATTTTAAGATGTTCATCAGTGTAATGTTCTGGCACCATCAGTGCAAAAATTAAATCTGTTGGTTGCTGGTCTGGGCTATCGAAATCAATGCCTTTATCGAGCTTGAGAAAGGCACCAACGGCCTTTTCTGTCATGCTGGTACGTGTGTGTGGTAGTGCAACACCATGCCCCATACCGGTAGATCCCAGTTTTTCTCTTTCGGTGAGCAGCTGAAAAATTTTCAGCGCATCAATGCTCTCTGTAGAGGCTTGATTTGCTTCTGTAGCCAGGTGTTCAGCAAGTAATTCTAATGCGCGTTTCTTGCTTTTGATTTCCGCATTGATAATAACAGCATTCGAGCTGATTAGTGTATCAAGGTTCATGTTGTTGCTATTGCCTGTTCGCTTGTCGGCAATCGCTCCATGCATTGCCCTAATAAAGTCCTTCCATGGACATAATGATCTGAAGTGTTCGGGACGCCTCGATTAATTCAGGAGGTGACAGATTAAGATTCAAACAACCAACAGCAGCGCTAAGTGTTTGCTAACGCTGCTGTTGGTGGTGATCGCAAAATGTTCATTCATTAAATTATAGAGGTTGCCTCTAGTCTCAAATGCTGTAGATGGTATTTAAAAAAACTACTCTATCTCTTCTTCCAGGCTGTAGTCGTTGTTGTGTTTATTGTGCAGATGATTGGTTATTTTTTCCTTATACTTTTTCACCTGTCGATCAAGCTTGGTAACAAGGCCATCGATTGCAGCGTACATATCACCTTCTGTGCATTCCGCGAATATGTCATTACCGCTCATATGGACGGTTGCTTCTGCTTTATGGCGAAGTTTATCGACAGTGAGTATGACGTGGGTATTGCTGACTTTATCGAAGTGGCGTTCCAGCCGTGCCATTTTTTCTTTCACGTAATCTCTTAAAGAATCAGTAAGTTCGATATGATGGCCTGTCAGATTAATTTGCATGGGCATTTCTCCACTAGTGTTAAAGGAGTCTCTCGTTGAGACTCCTAGGCTAAGCGCTTACGCTCGTTTGAAGGTGGTATCAACATAGACTCTCTATATTTTGCCACAGTTCGACGTGCAACATTAATACCTTCTTTGACTAATAATAAAGAAATTTTATTGTCGCTCATCGGTTTTTTTGGATTTTCGCTTTCAATCAGCTTTTTCACCATGGAACGGATGGCGGTAGCAGAGCATTCACCGCCATCGGCGGTGCCCACGTGACTGGAGAAGAAATATTTGAATTCAAATACCCCTCGCGGTGTGTGCATGTATTTGTTGGTGGTTACCCGTGATATGGTTGATTCGTGCATTTCCAGTTCCTCGGCGATATCGCGTAAAACCATGGGCTTCATGCCTTCTGCGCCATAATCCAGAAATAGTCGTTGCCGTTTGACAATAGAATCTCCAACTCGCTGCAAGGTATCACTGCGGCTTTGCAGGCTTTTTAGAAACCAGCGTGCTTCTTGCAGGCTGTTGCGCATGTAGCTGGTATCTTTGCCTCGCCCGGCATTTTTCAGGTGATTTTCGTAGATCGCGTTAATTTTCAGCTTGGGTGAGGCTTCAGGGTTAAGGCTGGCCCGCCACTCTCCGTTCACTTTCCGCACAAATATGTCTGGAATTACATATTGTGCGTTATTTTTGGAAATGGCATCGCCGGGCTTCGGATTAAGTGCCTGTATAAATAAAATCAATTCATGAAGCTGGTGTTCATCACGGCGGGTTTTTTTCTGTAAACGTGCATAATCATGGGCGCCCAACAAGTCCAGGTGATGTTCAATAATATTTTTAACATCTGCGAGTCCCGGGGTTTGCGGGTCAAATGGTTCCAGTTGCAACAATAGACACTCCCTGAGGTTACGGGCGGCAATACCGACCGGGTCAAAGCGTTGTATTCGATGCAGTACGGCTTCAACTTCATCAATTTCGATGTCTAACTCGTCTTTTAAACCATCAAAGATTTGTTCAACGGTTTCAGTTAGATAGCCGTCATCGTTGATAGCATCGATGACAGCGATGGCGATAATTAGATCATTATCACTAAATTGTGAATTTTGTAATTGCCAGATCAGGTGTTCGTGGAGGGTGTCACCTTCAATGCTCTGGTTTTCCAGGAAATCATTGCTGGAGTCATTATTTGTCTGACTGCTCGTTGCTGTTGCCGTGGTGATATCGTAGGTATCTTCCCAGTTAGCATCCACCGCCAGATCGTCCGGCATTTCCTGATTATTTTCCATATCAAGATGCGGGTCTTCATTTTCTGCCACGATGTCATTATTATTGTCACTGCTGGCATTTTTTTTATCAGAAGAGAAATTATCATTTTCGGCGGCGGTACTGGCCTCGTAGTTATCCTCATCCTGTTCCAGCATGGGGTTTTCTTCTAATGCCTGTTGTACCTCGCTTTGTAGTTCTAACGTTGATAGCTGCAACAGGCGTATTGCCTGCTGTAGCTGAGGAGTCATTGTCAGGTGTTGACCAAGTTTTAACTGAAGTGAAGGCTTCATCGTATATCGTATGAGACAAATTAGTCTGTTTAGCCGTGCCCTGATCAATGGAAAAAGGGTAAAAATCAGGTATGAGGCGCAGTGTTTATGACAAATTTATATCGTTTATTTCTCCGTTACATGAAACATTTCAATGCTTAACCTTATTTATAGACGAAAATCTCGCCCAAGATACACTTCTCGTACTTCTTCGTTAGAAAGAATTTGATCGGGACTTCCTTGTGCGATTATTTTACCATTGCTAAGGATGTAGGCTCTACTACAAATTCCCAATGTTTCACGTACATTATGGTCGGTAATTAATACGCCTATATTGCGGTCGGTCAAGTGTTTGATGATTTTCTGGATTTCTATTACAGATATAGGGTCAACACCGGCAAAAGGCTCATCGAGAAGCACAAAGCCTGGCTGGGAAGCGAGTGCTCGAGCAATTTCAACGCGGCGGCGTTCACCACCTGAAAGGCTCTGTCCAATGTTGTTGCGAATATGGTCGATTTGTAAATCATCGATTAAGGCATTCAGTTTTTCCTGGCGCTGTGCGGCGTTAAATTCTTTTTTGGCTTCCAGTACAGCAAGGATGTTGTCTTCGACACTTAATTTCCTGAATACTGATGCTTCCTGGGGTAAATAGCCGAGACCATGCTGTGCTCTGGCATGCATTGGCATACGGGTGATGTTGGTTTTATCCAGATAAATGTCGCCTTTGTCGGGCTTTATCAGTCCAACCACCATGTAAAAACTGGTGGTTTTGCCAGCACCGTTGGGGCCAAGCAGACCGACCACTTCACCGCTGTTTACATCAAATGAGACGTCATCCACTACGGTGCGTGATTTATAGATTTTGACCAGGTTGTTGGCGCGAAGTGTGGACATGCTAGTGGTTATTGACCTGCTGGTTATTCTTTTGGCGTTAGTGTGATCTTAACGCGTTGCTTCTGTTTTGTTTTAGTATCGCTGGCTGTTGCGCCATCGTTACTGCCAGCAATGACGATTTTCTTTTTTGTGTCATAAGTGATTTTCTGGCTGCTAAGCTTGAGATCAGGTTGCTGCAAATGGGCATTGATGGTCAATACCAGCTTGTTCTGGTTGGCAATATAAATCATATGTTCACTTTGTGCTGTAATTTTTTCACCGGCTTCAGAGATATGGTTGTATCGTGCGGGTTTTCCGATGACCGTCATGCGTTCAACTTTGTTGTTACTACGCTTCAGCGTAACTTTGTCACCCGTTAAAACCAGTTCTCCCTGAGAAATTTTGACATTGCCGGTATACACGCTTTCGCCGGAGATAATGTCCATGTTCATATTATCGGCTTCGATAAAGATTTTTTCGACAGGTTTGTTTGCACAGACAATAGTGGGCAAGGTAAACAGTAATAAACCTGTTAACAGGCTTGTTTTGTTGAAACAGTATCGCATTATAAATTTATTCATAAGGTAAAAAGTAGCCGCTCACATTGGATAAAAGCTCGAGTTCGCTGGTTATATTATTAAAAATCATACCCTTGGATTTCATCTGGGACAGTCCTTTTGTGAAATTGATCAGTGCATGTGTTTGTGCAATTTGCGTTTTTGTATGTACTAACAATGTTTGAGTGCGAATGCTGACGGCAGGTTCACTGTTCTGTTGCTGCATAAGCACATTATTGTTTAACTGAATGGTTTCATTTTTATTATTAACTATGGCATTATCGGCGGTGATTTTCCATTGCGCATTTTTCTGTAATAAATGAAATACAGGCTGCTTGATTTCAGTATCATCGGAGTCATTAAATTGCTGTAAGTATGAGCCGTAAAGTATATAACTGGGCTCGCCGTTATCATCCATAGCGATAAGTTCAAACTCATTCATAAATATACTGATATACGGTTTATTAGTGCTTGGCTGTAATTGGCTACCACTAAAATCCTGGGTGATAGACCACCAGGCAATGATAGCAATAATAATAAAAAGGCTGAAACTAATGAGACCTTTCATGATTTAATTAGAGGTTATCTTGTTTTTCTGTATACAGATATGAATGAAGTTTGTCATTTAGCAGGCCTTTGGCCTCAAGTATAAATTCACAGACATTACGTACCGCACCATGGCCTCCATTACGATCCGTTATCCAGTGTGCATGCTGTTTAACAAAAGGGTGCGCGTTCTGTACGGCAATGGCAAAGTCCAGTTGCGACATGATGGGTAAGTCAACCACATCATCACCGACATAGGTGACTTGATCCTTACTGAGGTTCACTGCTTTGAGCAAGGCATCAAAGGCTGGAGTTTTGTCTCGATAGCCCTGGTATAGCAGGGTGACACCTAAATCTTTCATCCGGTGTTTAACCAGTTCTGACTCGCGCCCGGTGATAACAGCCACTTTAACACCACACTCCTGCAACATGCGTAAGCCATGTCCATCCAGTGAATTAAAGGCTTTGTATTCATCGCCGTTGTTGTCAAAGAACAGGCTGCCATCTGTCATCACGCCATCGATATCGAAGATGACCAGTTCGATGTTTTTTGCTTTTTCTATAAGATCTTGCATATGAAAATAGTTTTAAGTTTTAAGTTTTAAGTTTTTGACTTGCAAGGTAAAACAAGCCAGGTTATACGATACCTGCGCGTAATATATCGTGCATATTAAAGGCACCGATTAGTTTGTTATTATCGTCGGTAACCAAAAAACCATTTATGCCTTTGTCGTCCATTATTTTTACCATGCTTGCTGCCAGTTCGCTGGGGCTTGTTGTGCGGCAATTTTTGGTCATAACGTCGCTAATGGCTATTTTATGAACATTAATATTTTTATCCAGCGAACGGCGTAAATCACCGTCGGTATAAATACCCATTACCTTATCCTGCTGATCGACTATGGCGGTCATGCCCAGGCCTTTTTTGCTCATTTCCAGTAATGCTTCAGAAACGCTGGCAGACTCGCTTACCTTTGGAATACGGTCTTCAGTATGCATGATGTCTGATACGTGTAGCAACAGACGTCTGCCTAAGCTGCCGCCAGGATGAGAAAGTGCAAAGTCTTCAGCAGTAAAACCCCTGGCCTGAAGCAGGGCAACTGCAAGTGCGTCACCCATGACTAATGCTACCGTAGTGCTTGATGTAGGGGCAAGATCGTGCGGACAGGCTTCCTTGCTGACGCTAACATCAAGGTTGATATTAGACTGGGTTGCCAGTGTGGAATTCTTGTCGCCGGTCATACTGATTAGCGGCACAGCAAAACGTTTCAAAATAGGGATGATGGTGGCGATTTCTACGGTATTACCGGAATTGGATAAAGCAATAACAACGTCGTTTTTGGTGATCATGCCAAGATCGCCATGACTGGCTTCACCTGGATGGACAAAAAACGCCGGGCTGCCGGTACTGGCCAGTGTGGCAGCAATTTTGCCGCCAATATGACCGGATTTCCCCATGCCGGTAACAACAATGCGTCCTTTACAGTTTAATAATAATTTACAGGCCTGGGAAAAATCTTCATTAATACGGGTCTGTAGTGCAGCAATCTCAGCCAGCTCGATAGTAACAACTTCACGACCAAGCTCCTGGAAGTCGAAAGTTGAGGTATCAGTTTTTTTGGTTGATGGCATTGATTCTGTCCTTATGCATTCGGTTACGAATTAGTACTAAAAAATAACAGCATTTGATACGCAATGAAAGCACTCAATAACAAACCAGCCTCTATTCGATTGATTCTACCTTCAGCTCGAAAGCCATACGCCATAATAAAAAGTAAAATGGTGAGCGCGAGTACTATCGGGAGATCTCTTTCAAGAACACCTTCAGCTAATGCGTCGGGGTGTATCAGTCCGGGAATAGCCAGTACGCCTAATGTGTTAAACAGGTTTGAACCAACAACATTACCGATAGCGATATCATGTTCATTTTTGAGGGCGCCGGTAATAGAAGCGGCAAGTTCAGGCAGGCTGGTACCAATAGCGATGATAGTCAGTCCAATGACCAGCTCGCTAACTCCCAGGTCTGTCGCTACGTTTACTGCGCCCCATACTAGAATTTTAGAGCTTACCGTTAATAAAACCAGTCCGGCGATTAGCCAGAATAAGGCATGTGAGGTAGGCATTTGACCGGGTAATTCTTCGATATATTCATCGGTCAGTGCATCCACTGACTGGTTGCGTATGCCTTGTCGTGTCATCCACCACATCAGCAAAAACAATAAACTGAGCAATACAAAACCATCAAATCGATCCAGTCTACCGTCTCGTAATAATGCTAATGCCGTGAGACTGGCCAGTAGCAAAATGGGCAATTCTTTTTTGACGATACGCGAGTGCACATTTAAAGGCGTGATAAGTGCTGCGATACCCAGAACCAGGGTTATGTTGGTGATATTCGAACCCAGTGCATTACCAATGGCCATGGCCGGGCTGCCGTCATAAGCGGCGAAGCCAGCAATCATCATTTCAGGTGCGGAAGTACCTAAAGCCACAATAGTGAGGCCAATAATCAGTGGTGGAACGTCAAAATTACGGGCAGTTGAGGCAGCGCCAACGATAAAACGGTCAGCACTCCAGATAAGCAATATAAAACCCGCAAGAATGGCAAAATAATTTACTAACATATAGTATTTGTTGTTATTTTTGTGTGTCTGGATATTTTGTAATGGCGAAGAATACGCTATGTGGTTAAATTCGCCAACATTTCAGTATAAAAATAAATAGGTATATTCTTTGAAAAAAACCATCAATCTTGGTGCTTACGGTTGGCGTCACAAACATTGGCTAAAGTCATTCTACCCTGAAGATTTGCCAGTATACAGGTCTGAAGACTGGCGATTGTCGTATTACAGCAATGAATTTAATGCCGTTCTGGTTCCTTATAACTACTGGCAAAGTGGGGAAATAGTTGATTGTGAAGGCTGGCTGGATGATGTCAACGAGAATTTTCAGTTTTTTGTGGAATGCCATGAGAACATGCTTGAGAATATTTCATTGTCTGACCTAAGCGATAGTTTGAAAATATTGCAACCACAGTTATCTGCGCTGGTTTTTCTGGAGAATAATCAACATAATCTGTGGCCTGAGGCGGTATCCGGGGAAAAATCGTTCAAGTCCCTGGTTGATGCTCTGGATGTTGATGTGTTTAAGCCTGCGCGAACCTTAAATTCGGCGGCATATACTGTTTGCCAGCAAGATAATCATCTGGCATCCCGCTTTGCTTTTGTTGACAGTGACCTGTCCGATTTAAAATTAGTCAGAATGATGGTTGAGGATATCGTCAATTCATCAGAAAGTCTTGAACGGTGTGTGCCGCAGAAATCACTACAGAAAACAGATAAGCCGACAGAAGAAGTGGGCGAAAATATGACCATCATTGTGAATCATCCGCTATTGCAGGTCAGTGACTTAAGTAAATTTCGAGCCCTTCTGGATATTATGGGGTATTAGTACAGGTTTTCAATCTCTGAGGGTTTGATTTCTCAGGCTTGCTCTGGATTGGTTTGTCTGGTTGAACAAAAGAGTGCTAAATGTGTCATAACAGCGAATTATTCAAACTGACATCACTGATGTTCTCCCAAAATTCTGCATTCCTATGAAATATTCGGGTTCAGCGATACGAAAGAATCGATAATGATACGGTCGACAATGTTACAATTCCGGAAAATTATAATAAACCTGGTTGGCAGTTAATACTGCAGAGCGATATTCTAGTGAGCGACATTCTGGTCAAAATAAGAGATTTACACTTCAGCCGTGGCCATCGAAAGATTTTCGATGGCCTGTCGCTGGATATTTCTCGACAGGGCATTACCGCCATAATGGGCCCCAGTGGTACCGGTAAAACCACCTTATTAAAATTGATTGGTGGTCAATTAACGCCCGATCAGGGCAGCATTGAAGTTGATGGTTTGAATGTTCATCAACTATCCACCACTAAGTTATTTGAATTACGACAGCGCATGGGTATGCTGTTTCAAAGTGGTGCCTTGTTGACGGATCTATCTGTCTTTGAGAATGTGGCTTACCCGTTACGCGAACACACTAAATTAAATGAGGCGATGATTCGGTATTTGGTATTGCTCAAGTTAAATGCCGTGGGTTTGCGCGGTGCAGCTGATTTCATGCCTGCAGAATTGTCGGGTGGCATGGCAAGGCGTGTCGCACTGGCAAGAGCGATTGCTCTGGATCCAATGATGATTATGTACGATGAGCCGTTTACCGGTCAGGACCCGATTTCACTGGCTGTGATTGTTTCATTGATCAGTGAATTAAATCGCGCATTAAACGTTTGTAGCATCGTTGTCTCGCATGATGTGCGAGAGACCTTTTCAATATCAAATCAGGTGCACCTTATTTCAGCGGGTAAACTGATTGAAAGTGGTTCGCCGCAAAGCCTGCAAAACAGTCAGAATGCATGGACGCATCAATTTGTCCATGGTGATGCTGATGGTCCGGTGCATTTTCATTATCCGGCTAAACCGCTGATCGATGATCTGTACCAAAGGAGTTGAGCGTGTTTAACGGTGTACTGGATAAAATTCAGCATCTGGGTGCTGCAACGATGCACAGCTTTGTACGGCTGGGGCGTGGCAGCCTGTTTTTGCTGGCAGTGATCTCAAGTTGTGCCAGCCTGTTTTTACGTCCGGGCTTACTGATAAAGCAGTTGTATTCAGTTGGTGTGCAAACACTGGTTATTATTGTCGTTGCCGGTTTATTTGTTGGCATGGTGATGTCATTACAGTCATATTATGCACTGGTTGATTTCGGTGCTGAAGATTCTGTGGGTGTAATGGTTGCACTATCACTGTTGCGAGAACTTGGGCCGGTTGTAACCGCGCTGTTATTTGCCGGTCGAGCGGGTTCTGCATTAACAGCTGAAATTGGCCTGATGAAGGCGACTGAGCAGTTATCAGGGATGGAAATGATGGCTGTTAATCCGATGCAGCGTGTCGTTGCGCCACGATTTCTGGCGGGTGTAATCTCAATGCCATTGCTGGCGACTATTTTCAGTGCTGTGGGTATCCTTGGCGGTTATATCGTGGCCGTTGAATTGCTTGGTCTGGATTCCGGTGCCTACTGGTCGCAAGCGCAAAATAAGGTGGATTTATATATGGATATCTATAACGGAATAATTAAAAGTCTCGTGTTTGGGGTTGTTGCCACCTGGATAGCGGTGTTTGAAGGATATGACTGCATACCTACGTCGGAAGGTTTAAGTCAGGCGACTACGCGAACGGTGGTGCAAAGTTCACTGGCAATACTGTTTTTAGACTTTGTGCTGACCGCTTTGATGTTTTCGAAGTAGATAGTAGATAATATAAGCGAGATGAGAGACGATGAGAGGAATAAATGACATCACGTACAATTGAAATTCTGGTTGGTCTGTTTGTGGCTGCAGCCATTGCTGCCTTTTTTATGCTGGCAATGAGTGTGAGCAATATGAGCAGCTACGGTGCTGGCGAAAATTACGAATTAATGGCACGTTTTGACAATGTTGGTGGTCTAAAGGTGCGTTCACCCGTTTCAGCGGGTGGCGTTAGAATTGGGCGTGTTACAGATATTCAATATAATAGTGATTCTTATGAAGCGATTGTTAGCATGGAAATTGATCAGCAGTACAATAAATTCCCGGTTGATACGGCAGCAAGTATCTTAACATCGGGCTTATTGGGTGAGCAGTTTGTTGGCTTTGAACCCGGTGCTGAGGAAGAGTATTTGAAAGCAGGTGATGTTATCGATTTAACCCAGTCGGCACTGGTGTTAGAGCAAATTATCGGTCAGTTCTTATACAGCATGTCTGATGATGAAGATAAAAATAAAGAGGAATAAAAAACCATGAAAAAATTGAATAACATACTTACAATATTTTCAGTGGTGCTGTTAAGCATTGTTACCACCACCTGGTTACAACTGGCTCTAGCTGAACCAACAGCAGGTTCTATTGAATCTCCGGTGGTTTTACTGGAGCGAACCTCTAACCAGGTAATAAAAATACTGCGTGATGATCGTGAACTGCTAAAGCAGGAACCTGAACGTGTTTATAAAATTATCGATGAGTATATATTGCCGCACCTGGATGACGTAACCATGGCGAAGCTGGCCATGGGTAAAAACTGGCGAAACGCAACAAAAAAGCAAAAGCTGGAATTCGTTGATGAGTTCAGAAGTTTACTGATAAGAACCTACAGTAAATCATTAATTGAATTCCAGGATCAGCAAATTAACTATTTTCCGGTAAAGCTGCCGGAGGATGCATATAAGACATCGGTTAAAGCAGAAGTGATACAACCTGGCGGGCCTTCCATCCCGATGGCTTACCGTATGCGGATTAAAAATAATAGCTGGAAAGTATATGATATAAAAATTGATGGTATTAGCCTGGTTACCAGTTATCGTGGTACTTTTACTCAGGAAGTACGTAAAAGTGGTATTGATGGTCTGTTAAAATACCTGCAAGATAAAAATGAAAAATTAAGCACTAAAGTCGGTGCATAACATCAAAAAGAATTAATCAGGTAATCAGGTGCAGCAAAATCAGGCTGAAATTGTTCAGCAAACTCAACAGAAGTATCTCGTTTCAGGCGTGGTTGATTTTTCAACGCTGCCTGAGTTAATGAAGTCAGCGTCTGTAATTTTTCAATCGCTTAAAAAATCTGCCGCCGCCAATGTTAACGCCAACGCGGAATCAGGTATAACCGTGGATTTGTCGAAAATAACGGCTTGTAACAGTGCCGGACTGGCGTTGATACTGGATATGGCAAAACAGGCGGCTAGCGAAAACGTCAAATTACATTTTGAGAATGTACCCGAAACATTGTTAACCATTGCAAAGGCATACGGTGTTGAAGACGAGATAAGAGATTTTTATAAATGAATAAATTATTGATCAATGGTGGCGTTAAGCTGCACGGTGAAATCAGAATTTCAGGTGCTAAAAATGCAGTGCTACCGATACTGGCAGCAACCTTATTGGCTGATGGCCCGGCAACGATTGAAAATGTACCGCATTTGCATGATGTAACCACCACGGTCGAGTTACTAGGTTGCATGGGTGTAATGGTTTCAATTGATGAGAAACTAAGCGTCGAAGTTGATAGCTCCACTATCAAAAATTATACTGCGCCCTACCACATGGTAAAAACCATGCGCTCTTCAATTCTGGTTCTGGGACCGTTATTAGCTCGTTTTGGAGAAGCCGAAGTTTCTCTGCCAGGTGGCTGCGCCATTGGTTCTCGTCCAGTGGATTTGCATATTAAAGGTTTGCAGGATATGGGAGCTGAAATTGAGGTCAGCAACGGATACATTCACGCCAAAGCTAAACGTTTAAAAGGCGCCCGACTGGTGATGGATATTGTGACAGTGACGGGTACAGAAAACCTGATGATGGCTGCCGCACTGGCTGATGGCACTACTATTATTGAGAATGCGGCGCGTGAACCTGAAGTGATTGATCTGGCAAATTTTATTAATGCCATGGGCGGCAAGGTATCCGGAGCAGGTACCGACACTATTGAGATTGAAGGTGTCGAAAAACTTCACGGTACACGTTATCGCGTATTGCCAGATCGAATTGAAACCGGCACTTACCTGGTTGCAGCGGCCATAACCGGCGGCAGTATCAAGGTTAAAGATACCGCACCTCACCTGCTCGATGCAGTAATAGAAAAATTGCGCGAAGCAGGTGCGAAAATTGAACTGGGAGACGACTGGATTTCACTGGATATGGAGGGACGGCGACCCAAAGCAGTGAATATTCGTACGGCACCTTATCCCGCTTTCCCGACTGATATGCAGGCACAATTTGCCGCCTTAAATACTATTGCGGAAGGCACCTCCACCGTCGTTGAAACGGTGTTTGAGAACCGCTTCATGCATGTTCAGGAACTAAAGCGCATGGGTGCAGATATTGAAATTGAAGGTAATACCGCCATCATTCGCGGCACCGACAAACTGACTTCGGCACCGGTAATGGCGACCGATTTACGTGCTTCTGCCAGCCTGATCATAGCCGGCCTGGTCGCCAGCGGTGAGACCGAAGTGCAGCGCATCTATCATATTGACCGTGGTTATGAAAATATTGAGGAAAAATTAGCGCTATTAGGTGCTAAAATCCGCCGCGTACACGAATAACTCGATTTAATATCTCATGATTACAATAGCACTATCTAAAGGTCGCATTTACAAAGAGACCTTGCCTCTGCTAGCGGCAGCCGACATCGTGCCCGCTGACGATCCGGATAAGAGCCGAAAATTAATCCTTGATACCAATCACGATGATGTGAAACTGCTGATTATCCGCGCTACCGATGTGCCAACTTACGTGCAATTTGGTGCGGCTGATTTAGGGGTTGCCGGTAAAGATGTTCTGCTGGAGCATGGTGGCGAAGGCCTGTATGAGCCGCTGGATTTGAAAATTGCCAAATGTAAATTGATGACCGCTGGTCTGGTTGAGCCTGGACCTCGTCTCAGTGGTCGATTACGTGTTGCAACAAAGTTTACTAATGTTGCCAAATCTTATTTTGAATCACGCGGTGAACAGATTGAGCTTATTAAACTTTATGGCTCAATGGAACTTGGCCCTATAGTCGGCTTATCGGATTTGATTGTAGACGTGGTCGATACCGGTAATACCTTAAAGGCCAATGGTCTGAAACCGGTGGATTTTATTGCTGACATCAGTTCACGCCTGGTGGTAAATAAAGCAGCAATGAAAATGAAACATCAGCAAATCAGTAATATCATCGATCAGATTAGTTCGGCAGTAGCTTAAATTACTACTGTTATTATTTTATAAATTAAGCCTCGGATTCAATGTTAAAACTATCTTCATTAAATTACGCCGATACGGATTTTTATCAGAAACTTGATAAGCTGCTTGCATGGGAGGCTGGTATTGATGGTGATATCGCAAAAATTGTAGCGGACATCCTGGCAGATGTAAAAAAACGAGGTGATGCCGCAGTTATTGAGTACACCAATAAATTCGATCGCATGAGTTTAACTGCTGCCAGCGAATTTGAACTGGATAAAACGCAATTACAGCAGGCACTGGCATCAATTGATTCAGGCAAACGTGAAGCATTAGAAACATCCGCCCGGCGTATACGCCAATATGCTGAACACCAAAAGCTTGAGTCATGGTCATACACCGAGGCTGATGGTACCGTGTTAGGGCAAAGTGTCAATGCAATGGACCGGGTGGGTTTGTATGTGCCAGGCGGCAAAGCGGCATATCCGTCTTCAGTATTGATGAACGCGATACCAGCAAAAGTAGCCGGTGTTCCCGAGTTAATCATGGTGGTGCCTACACCCGATGGTGAAACCAATGCACTGGTACTGGCTGCTGCTGCCGTGGCGGGTGTCGATCGCGTATTTACTATCGGTGGCGCGCAGGCTGTAGCAGCACTGGCCTATGGCACTGAGACTGTGCCGAAGGTTGATAAAATTACCGGCCCCGGTAACTCTTTCGTGGCAACAGCTAAACGTATGGTGTTTGGTGTCGTTGGCATTGATATGATTGCAGGGCCGTCTGAGATACTGGTGGTCTGTGATGGCCAGACGGATCCTGACTGGATCGCGATGGATTTATTCTCCCAGGCAGAACATGATGAAGAAGCACAATCCATCCTGGTGTGCCCGGATGACGAGTTCATTGAACAGGTAAAACAAAGTATCGAGCGATTGCTTGAACAGATGCCAAGAAAAGACATCATTAAAACCTCGTTAGAAAATCGTGCTGTGTTTATTTCAGTAGCAGATATTGAGCAGGCAATTGAAGTTGCAAACCACATCGCTCCTGAGCATTTAGAGCTTTCGGTTGAAAATGCTGATCAATGGGCGCAAAAAATTCGCCATGCGGGCGCCATATTTATGGGGCGTTATACCGCCGAAGCTTTAGGCGATTATTGTGCAGGTCCAAATCACGTTTTACCCACTTCAGGTACCGCGCGTTTTTCATCGCCTCTTGGTGTTTATGATTTTCAAAAACGCAGCAGCCTGATTGGCTGTTCTGCACAAGGTGCTTCTGAGCTAGGCAAAATCGCATCAGTGCTTGCCCACGGTGAGGGGTTAACCGCACACGCACGTTCCGCGGAGTACCGCATTAAAAAGTAATTTCGTTATTTGCGTTGTCTTAAGCGTACTCCTCAGGCGTATTCAGGCCTTATGTTCATTTGTAAGCTATTGTTAAATGTTTCGCTGTAATCACATGTAAAAATCCTAATATTGACTATACTGTCTCTAGTTGGCATATAACTTGCTCTTATATCCGGCAATAGCAAAAAACACTTAAACCCATTTGTTTTTCTGATTTTCCGGAGTTTTCGTCAAAAAACACACGTTGTGTATAGCTGAATGTCAGCCAAACAGTGCACTAGTTTTTAGCTATCGCCATCGGAATTCAGCATTCCGACAAATGAAATAAAAAAATAACAATAATATTTTGTGATCCGGAGATGCTTGCACCATTGAAAAGTGGTTTCTGTCAGCAGCTGGTTATCAAACACCATTTTAGTATAGGTAATCTATGTTTAATTTATCAAGCTCTTGTAATAACGCTAGTGAGTCTTGTTTGTTAATACGAGCTAACCGCTTAACTGCTTTATTTTTATTTGGCGTTATTAGCCAGAATGTTGTTGCCGAGGGAAGTTTTCAGACAGGGCTAAATCAGCCATTGCTGGAAGAGAGAGAGACAAGTGGTTTTCCACAATTCGTAGATGTTCTCACAATAGGCGAAGTCATTAATGTCTCTTTATGTGGTCAGACTAATACTGAAGATCTTCGGGTGCAGATATTCGATCCCGATAATATTTCTGTACTGGATACTTCACTGACGGATGGAAATGTAGATTGTAATGATCCTTTTAACGCACCATTAACTAACCCCATTCGTTACATAACAACCAAGTCAGGTGCTTATGAGATTCGGCTCAATAACCAGATCGGAAATGAGTTGTATCGATTTGATATATCAATCACACCTGATGTGGTGACTAATCCAGACCCAACAGTAGCTGCAGGGCGCTTGTGGGCTAAACAATGGGGGTTTTATACACATTCTTTTGCTGAAGCTGATGCAACTAACGCAGATTATTTTCCACTGGTGCCAGGAGGCAGAAGCAACACTAATTATGTGTGGCGGTTAGATCTCAATAATTTTTCCGGTAACCTTTATGTGTTATCAGCTAATGACCTGGGTGTGGACGCGCCCAATTCTGGTTACAGTGTATTATCTGCTGGAAATAGTGTAACTCCCAAGTTTCCAATTTACGTTAGTTACCCTGCAATTGCTAATTCGCGACCTATTGATCCACCTGTTATCTCAGACTTTCGATTCATTGATAATGCCGGCCAGGACTATGCTTTTACGCCAGGCACCACGGCGGGTATACAGGACAGCGGAAACTTTGAGTTTAGCAGTGATGTTGATGGTACTTATTCCATTACAATTGACACCAACAGTGATGGTATCTTTGGTACAGGAGATAAACTTTTGCTGGGTAACACAACAGCAGGCATAACTGCTGTTATACCCTGGGATGGCACCGACGCAGCAGGGGCGGCATTACCTGCCGGTACTTACCGGGCGGAACTACAAACTCGCCTGGGTGAGTACCACTTTATAGCAGATGATGCGGAAACCAGTGGTGGTCCGGTGGCTGATGGCCTGACTATTTATCTGGCCAACAGTGATGGTTCGACAATAGATACACTGGTGTACTGGGACGATGCTACTTTTCTTGGTGGTACATCGACGTTGCCAGATGGTGAGCTTTCTTCGACACCTGCCGGGAAACACGCCTGGGGAGATTTTACCAGTGGTGGTATCGGTAACCAGTCATACATCGATACCTATGTTTATGGCCTGGCATCTGCGGCTACCTCACTTACAGCCATATCTACATCGGATGCGTTATTAGTTGGTGATGATGGCATTATTAGTGTTACGCCTGATCAGACAGCGCCAGGTGGTAGTTTTAGTATTACCGTTACTGATGCTGATCTAAATACTATTGTCACGGTGCAGGAAAGTCAGATTGTGGTGGTTTCCAACCCGCGTACCGGTGAAGTCGAACAAATTAGCCTTGCTGAAACTAGTGTTAATGCATCGGACTTTATTGGCAATTTCACTACTGTTGCTGAAAGCAGCGCCGGTATAAATAACGATGGCAGTATGAACGTTCAGCTCGGTGATGTATTGACGGTCACTTATTTTGATCAGCTTGACTCACTGAGTGTGTCGGTTAATCAAACAGCGGACATTTTAATTACCGATGGTGACAGCATCCCTGCGGTAACGGATATTGATGATGATAATGACGGTATTCCGGATGCACTTGAAGGCAATGGTGTAACGGATACGGATGGTGATGGAATTGTTGACAGTCTGGATCTTGACAGTGATAACGATGGTATTTTTGATTTACATGAGTCCGGTGCCAATGCGGTCGTTCTGGATCTTGATAATGACGGTCGAATCGATGCTATAAACATAGTGGGTAGCAACGGTCTGGCTGATGCGGTAGAAACCAGTGTCGATAGCGGCAGTCTCAACTATAACGGTGGTGTACCGCTGAATACTGATGGCGATACGGTTGCAGATTTCCGTGATCTGGATAGTGACAATGACGGTATCCCCGATGTCATTGAGGCCGGTGGCAGCGATGGTGATAGTGATGGCGTAGTTGGTGTCGGCGTTCCTGCTGTTGACGGCAATGGTGTGCCCATTAGCGGTGCTGGTTTGATAGCGCCCGATACCGATGGCGACAACATAAGCGATCAACGTGACCTGGATAGTGACAATGACGGCATTCCTGATACCGTAGAAGGCGGTAATGATACAGACGGTGATGGTCTTCCGGATAACCGGGATACAGACAGTGATAATGACGGTGTTCCCGATTCTGTTGAAGCAGGTACCAGCGGTAATGATACCGATGGCGATGGCATCGATGACACCTTCGATGTCGATCAGACTGGCGGCGTGGATGTTAACGGTGACGGTATCGATGATGCACTGGCTACGGGCGGGGATTTTGATGGTGATGGTTTTGCTGATGTTATCGATCCCGATGCGGATGGCGACGGTATTCCTGATGTCCATGAGAATGGCAGCAGTGGTAATGATACTGATGGCGATGGCATCGATGATACCTTCGATGTAGACCAGACCGGTGGCGTAGACGCTAATGGTGACGGTATCGATGATAACGCGACAACGCCTGATTCTGATGGTGATGCTGCGCCAGATTATCTTGATTCTGATGCCGATAATGATGGTGTTCCAGATGCTGTTGAAGGTGGTGCCAGTGGCAATGATACGGATGCTGATGGTATCGATGATGCCTATGATATCGATCAGACTGGCGGTGCAGATGCCAACTTTGACGGCATCGATGATGCAGTCGTAGACACCGATAATGATGCTATAGCGGACAGCCTGGATCATGACTCAGACAACGATGGCCTGCCAGATTCAGTTGAAGCAGTGACCAGCGGTCTCGATAGCGATGGTGATGGCATCGATGATGTCTTCGATGTGGATCACACAGGCGGCGTTGACGCTAACGCAGATGGTATCGATGATAATGCGGATATCGATACCGATAATGATGGTACGCCAGATAGACAGGATCTGGACTCTGACGATGATGGAATTCCTGATGTGATCGAAGGCAACGCCAGTGGTCTCGATAGCGATGGTGACGGCATCGATGATCGCTTCGATGTCGATCAGACCGGTGGCGCAGATGTTAACGGCGACGGTGTGGATGACGCAGTTAAAGCGCTGGACACCGACTCAGATGGTATCCCTGATTATCTCGATATTGATTCAGATAACGATGGCATTCTGGATGCGACGGAAGCGGATACCGGCACCGATACTGATGGAGATGGTATCGATGACCTGTTTGATGTTGATCAGACAAGTGGTGTAGACGGCAATGCTGACGGTATCGATGATAACGTCACAGCGACAGACACCGATGCTGATGGTGTGCCCGATTATCTGGATATCGACAGTGATAACGATAGCATCCCTGATGTTCAGGAAGCCGGTCTGGTCGATGATGATCAGGATGGTCAGCTAGATGCAGGTGAAGGAACCACTACTACACCAGCTAGGATAGCGGATGGTGATATAATACCGGATTACCGTGATACCGACAGTAACAATGACGGTACCAATGATATCGATGATGCTGGCAATGGCGGCTTCGACGGCGACGGTGATGGTGTGGTCGATGATGTTACCGATACCGATGGTGATGGTGTGCCGGATGTAATTGATGGTGATCCCGGCAGCTTTGGTCTAAGTAACGACAATGACGGAGATGGTGTCTCCAATACGCTTGACCTGGATGATGATAATGACGGTATTCCTGATACTGCTGAAACAGATATGAACGCCATGGATATCGATACCGATGGTGATGGTATCGCTGATCGAATCGATCTCGATAGTGATAATGATGGGTTGCCCGATAGCATTGAAGCAGTAAATGGCAGCGTGCTTGATGCCGACGCTGATGGTGTGATCGATAACTTTACCGATACAAACGGTGACGGTCTGGATGACCGCATTGATGCAGCGATGATACCGCTTGACTCTGACGGTGATAGTACCGAGGATTTTAGAGACCTTGATAGCGATAACGATGGTCTTAATGATGTATTTGAAGCTGCTGGTTTTAGTGATGTATTAGATACCAATAATGATGGAATTCTGGATAATCTGGCTGATCTTGATCAGGATGGTTTCGCTGATGTAGTGGATACGGACGTAACGGGTGGAACGGCAGGTATTCCGCTTGAGAATCCAGATACTGATGCAGATGGTGATGCAAATTACCGAGATACCGACAGTGATAATGATGGTTATAATGATCTGACTGAAAACGGTGACTTTGACGGCAATGGCATCATCGATAGCTTACAAAATGATGGCGGCCTGGAAACAGCCATAAGGGGAGTGGGAAGCTTTGGTCCTCTTGGAAGTTTGCTGTTGTTGTTATTGCCGCTATTGATGCGTACTGGAAAATCGATTAACAGCTTAAAAGTTACGGCTTTGTTTTTGTTGATGATAAACACATTTTCTGCTGCAGCAGATACTGAAATAAATTACTGCGGCCGACATAACCCGCTGCAATCTGATGATGATAAAGATTTTAAAAAATGTTTTTACATCGGTGCGGGCTGGCTGCCAGTGACACATGTAAAACCTGAAGGCATGGCTGCTGGTTGGAGTACCTCGGATGACAGTGATGCAGGCTACAGTTTATTTGCTGGCTGGCACTTTAAACCGCGATGGTTTGGTGAACTCAGTTATGCTGATCTGGGTGAAGCAGGCCTTACTAATGTGAACCCTGCCATTACCGGCACAGAAGGTATTTCTTACAAGATCCCGGCACTGCATGTTGGCTACTATTTCCTTAAGCCGGAAAGTCGTTTTAATGTTTATGGGAAATTAGGTGTGTCGTCGATACGAAATGAGGCAACAACCTCTTTAGTACCGTTTGACAAACAAAACAGTGTGGGTATTTCCGGTGGTGTTGGTGTGCAATGGCGTTCGCAGGCATCCGGATTGTTTGCCCGACTGGCAGCAGATTTCTATGACAAAGATGCGCGTTCAATTGGCATTATGCTGGGCTATTATTTTGGTAGTACTGAAAAAAGTGCTAAAAAATCAGTGCAATATAGTGCTGAACCTGAAGTGACATCTGTAGCCAGCACCGGCACCTGTGGCAGTACCCGTTGTCGCATCGTATGATGTTGATTCGGATGCAGATGCAGATGGTGTGATTGATGGCAGTGATCAATGTGAAAATACACGAGAAAATATCGCTGTTGATGAAGCCGGTTGTTCAATTTTTCAGGTTGCGCTTCAAGGTGTGAGTTTTGAAAATAACTCGGCAGAGTTGAAACCGGGTTCAGAACAGGTGCTGGACCAGGCCGCGCAGGTAATCATCGCTTCACCGGGTGTCCGTGTTGAAGTTCAGGCGCATACGGATAGTGTTGGTTCAAAAAAATATAATCAGAAATTATCAGAAAAACGAGCGTCCAGTGTGCGTGAATATCTGATCTCAAAGGGCGTCTCTGCAACACAGTTAGAATCGAAAGGATATGGTGAAACCGATCCGGTTTTGAGCAACGAAACCGAAGATGGCCGTGCCAGAAATCGTCGGGTTGAATTGAAAGTGAAGAGGTCCCCGGGGCCCGAAAATAATTAATATAATTGTTAGTTAAGGTTTGAGCTACTAAACTTCGATAAAAAGCCCGCTACTCGACGGGCTTTTTATCGGCCTGATTTTAATGTTTTATTTCGATCCGGCGTGAAATCGCAACTTCCTGTTTTGGTATAGTAATACGTAATACGCCATGTTCAGATTTTGCTTCGATCTTATCAGCATCTGCACTGTCTGGTAGTGTGAAGCGACGATAGAATTGACCGCTTTGACGTTCTACGCGGCGGTAGTTTTCTTTCTCTTCAACATTCTCTGAATGACGTTCACCTTTAATTGTTAACACACCTTTTTCCATTGAAATTTCAATTTCCTTGGGATCAACGCCGGGTATGTCGGCCAATAATGTAAATGCATTTTCGTTTTCGCTGATGTCAACCGAAGGTGCCCAGTTAGCAGTGGCAACTGCTGCATCGTCGTCACTCAGCTGGTTATACTCTGGATTCTGTAACTCACGTTGTATTGTGTTCAGCAGATTCCACGGATTATTGTAACGTATTAAGCTCATGATATATGACCTCCTAAAAGTATTTGTTTGTTGTTACTAAGTAATTTGTAGATGCTTTTTTTGAATTCAAGTATCAGGCTTAAATTTTTTTAATGTGCTTCCAGGTGTCCTTTTGCTACCATTCGCGTTCCTGTTATCCTGTATCATTCTGTTAAATTATTATTTAAGTCACTTTTATCATGAATTCAGCACTAAAAAATAGTCTTCAAGTGATACGCCCTGTTATTAAAGAGATTCAGGCCTACCATGTGGCAAATGCCAGTGGACTGATCAAACTGGATGCGATGGAAAATCCATACCATTTATCTGAGGGTTTAAAAGCACAATTACAAGTCAAACTCAGTGAAGCGGAACTTAATCGATATCCGGATCCCTCAGCGAGCGCTTTATGTAAAACCTTGAGGCGGGTGATGCAGGTGCCTGAAGATAAGGCTATTGTGCTGGGCAATGGTTCGGATGAATTAATACAGATGCTGGCAATGGCGGTCGCAGCAGAGGACGTTTGTTTGATGTCGTTCGAGCCTGGTTTTGTGATGTATAAAATGATCGCTGATTTTGTCGGTATTAACTATGTTGGTGTTCCATTAGATGAAAATTTTTCACTTGATATGGAAAGTATTCGCCGGGCAATAATACAAAATAAACCTGCAATTATTTTTATTGCGTACCCGAATAATCCTTCGGCAAACTGTTATAAGGAAGAAGATATCGAAGAGATAATTTCAATAGCACCGGGTATGGTTGTGCTGGATGAAGCTTACCACCCGTTTGCACAAACCAGTTTTATGAACCGCTTAGCTGATTTCGATAATTTACTGGTAATGCGCACGGTTTCTAAAATGGGCCTGGCGGGTTTACGTTTAGGTTTGTTATGTGGTCACCCGGACATCATTAATGAAATTGATAAAATTCGATTGCCTTATAATATAAATGTGTTAACGCAAATATCGGCTGAGTTTATTTTAGAAAATATAGGCGTTTTAGATCAACAGGCAAAGTTAATTCGTGATGAGCGAGAAGACTTGTTAGAAAAAATGCAAGCTATGCCAGCACTGCAGGTGTTTCCAAGCCAGGCAAATTTTATTTTATTCCGGGTATTAAGCAATAATGCAAATGATGTATTTGAAAGTATCAAACAATCGGGTGTGCTGATAAAAAACATGAGGGCCGATGCCGGACTGCTTAAAAATTGTTTGCGGGTGACTGTTGGCACACCGAATGAGAACGAGGCATTTGTGGCTGCGTTAGAAAAGGCAGTGAATAGTTGAAGTTGTGCAGAGGGTAGTCTTTATAACTCTTTGGTTTGACCTGGGATAGAAAGAGCGTTTAAAAGTCCAATACTTAAACATAGCTCAATTTATATACTAGCCATTCGAGAAAAGAGTAAATTCAGACACCTCCAATTACCCTGATTTATATATGGACGAAATTAAATTATAGTTTTATATTTATAGGCTAACAATAAATGGAGATGGAAGTGCCTATAAAAAAACCACAATTAATTCAATTAAAACCTACTGTTGCTAATTTACCAAAAGTAAAAGTATTAAAAACCAAGTTTCCCAAAGCTGCTGTTTCACAAGCTGCGGCAAAGAAGCGTTTTGCTGCTTATAAAGCCAGGCAAAAACTACCTACAGTTAAAAATGTCAAAGTTGCATTAAAACCCGTAGCAATCACAAAATCTAACTTAACAAGCTTTATCGCTGTAAGAGAGGCTGACCAGGCATTAGCAGCTATAGATAAATATTTTAAAAAAGATTTAAGTGGAGTTATAAATCTATCTTATTCTGTTATGACCACCCTGGCATATATCAAAATGAGGGACGAATTTAAAACCAGACTAAAGAAAGCCCGAACGCAAAATGCAAAATTAAAAGTCAAGCAAGAATGGGGGGAAATTCTTAACTCCGCCATAACGCTGAGCAAAGCAGCTGGTGGCCCTTCATTAACACCAGCAAAACTGGATGATATGGCTAGAACGTTAACTAGAAATAAAAAGGCATATGCAGAAGCAATCAGCATGATGAAATCAGCTAAGCCTATATCGCATGTTAACCTGTCAGCTACAACCAAGTTCTCTGCATTAGTAATACCTCATGCCATACTCGATGCCGCTGCAAACACGGGTGTTATTGATGCACCTTCTAACATTTGTGATACACCGCTTGAAGGCACATATACTCAACATTACTCTAACTCTTTGAGTCTTGATGTTAGGTTTAGATACTGGTGTCCTTCATGGCGTCATCCAACTCGAATGTGCACAGGCACTGTTACCTTAGCAGCTGTAGGATTTAATATAGGTCTAAATGTTGGTTACCGAGTTTCATGCTGTGGCGCTGCGATATGGGGCAACGGTTATGTAAATGCCTGTGGTACTGTAATGGGCATTACTGCTTGTGCTGGATGTTCAGCAACGATTGTAGGGGTTGGAGGAATAGCACGCACGCCTTTATCCCGTGGTCGGTGCGACTTTGGGCTGGGTGCCAATGCTAGCATTACCTGCAAGGTAGGTAGCATTACCGTTTTCTATATAAGTTATACCTTTGGTTTTGCTCTCAGAGGCCCATGTCCTCCGTCTCCACTCCCATGTTAAGTTATTGAACTCAGTAATAGATATGGAAACGGTGAAGCAGAAAATAGGGGTCGAAAATAGTGAATAGGGGTCAGAGAAAAATTTTTCTAATATTAGAGTGTGTGCTCTCTGCCCCGGTTTTTCCGTAAAAATGTATATTGTTAACATAACAACTGTATTCGTCGTGTATTATGATCTACTCAACTGCCATATGCCCCGAATGAGGAGCAGCATTGACTGATAGTGCCACCATAGAGCTGCCGATCATGCGGAGCATACCCGTGCTCCAGGATCTTGATGAGCAGGACCTACAGGCCCTGATCAAGCGCGCCCGCATCAAAACCTTCGCCAGCGAAGAAGTGATTTATGAGGAGGGCGAACCCTGCAACTCACTCTGGATCATATTAAACGGCGCAGTTCGTCTGCTCTCCACCGCAGAAAACGATGGCCATGAAATCGTTACGGCAAGTCTGGAGAGTGGTGATTTCTTTGGCGATGAAGCACTTCAGCCTGGCTACGAAGGACGACGCACAGCCAGCGCCATCGCCACCGAGACGACGACACTCGCGAAGCTTGCGAGACCTGACTACTGTACCATCGCGCATAAAGATGAACGGGTCATAAGCGAAATCAAGCGCCTCGGTAGCGACCAGATCTGTGATCTGTTGCTGCAACGTCTGGAGCAGTTTCATGCATTGCCATTGCAGAATTCCACCGGCGACTGGCTCGAAGAGCGCGAGCTCACTGATGGGGAGCTGGTTTATGACCAAGGTGACCCGGCCGACCGCTTCTACATGGTCACTTCCGGGCTGATACGACTGGTCAGGCGCGACGTCAGTGGAGAAAGCGTGATGGCCCGTCTGGGTCCCGGTAATTTTTTCGGTGAGCATGCGCTGATTCACAGTGAACCGCGGGCCATGCGTGCCCAGTCAGAGGGCATATCACGCGTTACCTGTTTGAGTGCAGAGCGTTTTCTGTCACTTTATGGCCAGTCGCTGGAGATACGTTCACAGTTGCAGCGACTGAGCGGCTTCTGCCAGCTGGCGGGCAAAGGTGTGGTCACGTTGCACAGCGGCAGTTTTCTGGACATGGACAGCATCACCGCGATGTACCACTTCGCAGATGGTCTGGAGATCACCTCAACCAAGGTCGTCGGCAAACCCATCTTCAGCTTGCGCCGCATCCGCGAGCCGGATAGCGCTGCCCAACGTTGCGTCTTCGAACGCCGCGAAGAAGGCGTTTATCGACAACTGACGATCCACAACGGACGGATGGTCGCACTGATCGCTGTCGGACCGTGGGGAGACCTGGGACGGGTGGTGGTGTGTATCAATGAAAACCGTCGTATCTGGCCGTGGCAACTCGCGCTTTTCCAGCAAAAAGGTGAACTGTGGCTGGAACGGGAGCAGGCGAGTTTTGCCGAAACTGCTGTCGTCTGCCGTTGTACCGGTGTAACCCGCGGTGTCCTCAATGAGGCCGTCACGAACGGCTGCGATACGGTGGAAAAGCTCGCGCAACAGACCGGTGCATCGAGGGTATGCGGTTCCTGTGCACCCCTGCTGGCCGAGATTGTCGGGCGTTCCGATATGGATCCGGCCGACCTGATCAGCATCCTGCCCGTTACACCGGCGGTCAAGTCGTTTCACTTCCTGCCACGACAGGGTGGGGTGCACGAGTCATTGCCTGGCCAGCACATCCGCATCGAAAGCCTGATCGATGGCCGCTGGGCTCAACGCTCGTACACACTGACTTCCCCTGCCGCTCAGCAGGAGCAATACGAGATCACAGTAAAACGGGAATCCAACGGGCTTTTCTCCCGCTGGCTCCATGACCGGATTACCCGCGAATGCGCGGTACGCGTTTCCCGGCCGTTGGGTGATTTCTATCTGCCCCTGGACTTCCGCAAGCCGGTCGTGTTCTTCGCCGGCGGTATTGGAATCACGCCGGCACTGGCCATGGTCCGTAGCATGGATCAGCTCACTGGAGTGCCAGCCATTCACGTCGACTATTCGGCACTGACCCGGGATGAGTTTGCCTATGCGCATGAATTGACGGACGACGCGCAGCACGAGCAGAAACTCCACGTCAATCTCCGGGCAACCGAGCAGCAGGGCATGCTGGGCCAGGATGACGTCGACAAACTGCTGCAACAGTATCCCGATGCCCGCTTTTATGTCTGCGGTCCCAAGCCGTATGAAAATGCAGTGCGCAATTTCCTGGCCGCCAGTGGTATCGGCAGCGAGCGCATCAGAATCGAACACTTCGCGCCGCCCGGCGGCAGCGTCACCGCGATAACCAGCCTCAAGGGGGCGAAGACCTTGCTGGCCGCTTCAGGAGTGGCCTTGTTGTTGCTGGCGCTGTTCGCGATTCTGGGCCCGTTCGAATACCAGACGAGCGTCGAGGCCAGCCCGAACCTCGAATTCCTGTGGACCGAAAACACCTGGAAACAGGTGAGCGGCTATACCGCGGCCGCTGTGATGCTCGCGGGCATGGGTATGTCATTTCGCAAACGCTGGCGACGGCTGAAATTCGGCCTGTTCTCGAGGTGGCGTTCAAAACACGCTCTTAGTGGCGTGCTGCTGCTGGCGCTGCTGTTCGCGCACACGGGCCTGAGTCTCGGGCAGGATTTCAACCGCTGGTTCCTGTTCACGGTACTGGCGACCATCGCGAGTGGCGCGCTGGTCGGCATATTCACCGTGCTTGAAAACCGCCGCCCGCATGTGCTTTGCCACCGACTGAAGTACCGGCTGCACTGGCTGCATGTCGGCCTGGCCTGGCCCATCGCCGCGCTGCTTCTCATCCATATCCTGACGATCTACTACTATTAACGCTGCCTCATATGAACAAGCAACAACTACTCCTCTGGACCTGGATCAATAGCAGAAAACTGCTGCTCTGGGGTTTCTGGTCGTTGCTGACGGCAGGGCTGATTGTTTACCTCGTGGTCATCCTGTTCAGTGAAGATCCGTCGCTGTTTGTACCGGGCGAAACCAGCGATGGCCACTATCAGATCGAGCTGGCATGCAGCGCCTGCCATACGGCATTTGGCGGTGTGTCACAGAAGGCCTGCATCGATTGCCATGGTGACGAGCTCGAAGTCGTGGATGACTCCCATCCACCGAAGAAATTCACCGATCCCCGTAATGCGGCGAAGCTGGCCCTGGTGGATGCGCGCCGTTGCGTCGCCTGCCACCGTGAACATCGCCCTGCCATGACGCGCGCGATCGGCGTGACACTGGCAGAAGACTTCTGTATCTACTGTCACCGGGATATTGCGCAGGACCGTCCCAGTCACAAGGATTTGCCGTTCGACGACTGCCGGTTCTGCCATCTGTACCATGACAATACCGCCTTGCACGAGGATTTCCTCGTCAAACATCTGGATGAGCCGGAGATCCGAGACCCGGCGACAGTCCCGCTGCGCAATTTGCTTGCAAGCTACCGCCAGGTTGCGCAGCACCCGGTCGAGGCCCTGACCATGGCCGAGCAGAATGCGCCGGCCGGCGTCGACCTTGCCGATGCAGCGGACTGGGAGGGGTCGTCTCATGCAAACAGTGGCGTTAATTGCATGGCCTGTCACAGCAAGACGGCGGCGGCATCGTTGAATCAGAACAGGGTCTGGATCAACAAGCCTGATCATGATGCCTGCACAGCGTGTCATGAACAGGAAACCATCGGTTTTCTCTCGGGCCGACACGGCATGCGGCTGGCACAGGGCATGACCGCGATGCACCCGGAACTGGCCCGGCGCCCGATGAAGGCGACAGCAAAAGAATCGCTCAACTGTGTGGCCTGTCACCCTGCGCATGACTTCGATACCCGGCAGGCAGCCGTGGAAGCCTGTCTCGGCTGTCATAACGATGAACACAGCCGCGCGTTCAAAGCTTCACCCCACTACGCCCTTTGGCAGGCTGAGATCGAAGGACGAGGTGCACCCGGCAGCGGAGTTTCCTGCGCGAGCTGTCACCTGCCCAGAGAAGGTTTGAATACTAAATCGGAACAACGCATTCTGGTGCAGCACAACCAGAATCTGAACTTGCGTCCCAATCAGAAGATGATCCGCAGCGTCTGTATGCATTGCCACGGGCTTGGCTTCACCATGGATGCGCTTGCGGACCAGGCGCTGATCGACAGCAACTTTGCAGGCAAGCCCGCCAGGCATATCGAAAGTGTCGACATGGCGGCTAAACGCCTTAATAAACAGTAACAACTCATAGGAGATCAATATGAAACACATATCAAACAAAATCAGAGCAACCGCCGTTACCGTCGTCGCAGCCGCGCTGATGACGGCTTGTGCCGGCGAACCCGGCAATGGTGTCTCACCGCAGGCCATGGCCGATGCGATTCATACCGTGCTGGAAGCGGACCGCACTGCCTATACACGCCTGATTGTGAATCGCCTGGCCAACGAGGAGAAAATCATCAAGGCCAGCGAACAATGGAAAGAGGAGAAGGCGCTGCTGTTGCCGGCACAGATGTTCCGTGCCGGTTCGGAGCTGAGCCAGGAGCAAGGTGCGGACTTCAGCTACGCACTGCTTTCCCTGTGGCCCATCAACAAGCAAAACAAGCCCCAGACCGAAATTGAGAAAGCGGGCTTGCAGTATATCTTGGACAATCCCGGCCAGAACTATTACGGCGAAGAGGAGCTGGGCGGTGCACGTTATTACACTGCGGTCTATCCGGATGTCGCGGTGGCCAAGGCGTGCGTAACCTGCCACAACGATCACAAGGACAGCCCCAAGACCGACTTCAAACTTGGCGATATCATGGGCGGCGTGGTGATACGCATACCGTTGTAGTGCGGCGGCTATCGCCTGAAATCCACGCTCGGGGTCAGGGACTTCGCTCTGACCCCCAATGCCAGTAAGTTAAGCGATAAGTCATTCATCAGTAAACATAGACAACTACTGATTAAAAAACGTAAGACTGTTTTAAAATTACTGCCAACTAACGGCTCATTAAGGGCCGCTGTCCCAGCGTTGCCGTTGTTACAAAACTCTGACGCTGTCTTATACCCTCAATCAAAAATTCATCCCCCGGGTTGCCAGCGGCGATCATGTTTAGAATATCATTGGTGCTGAGGATGTCCTGGCGGTTGATGCGGGTGATAATATCACCGCGTTTTAAGCCTGCAATATCCCCGGGGCCATTTTTATCCACATCAGTTATTAAAATGCCGTGCATAGAATCAAGCTCTACGGTGCGTAAAACCTGTGAGGTTAATTCCTGTCCTTCAACACCAAGCCAGCCTCTTATTACATATCCGTTTTGAATGATTTGCTGCGCCACGTCCTGTGCTAAATCGACTGGAATGGCAAAACTGATTCCCTGGAAATTTCCTGTGCTGGAAAAAATGTTTGAGTTGATGCCGACAATCTCACCGTTAGTATTAATTAGTGCACCCCCCGAGTTTCCCGGATTGATGGCAGCATCGGTCTGAATAAAATTCTCATAGGTGTTTTGTGAAACGCGGGTTCTGCCAGTGGCGCTTATTATGCCCTGTGTCACGGTTTGGCCAATAGCAAAAGGGTCACCAATGGCGAGTACAATATCACCCACTTTGAGCTGACTGATATCGGCAATTTTTAATGTTGGCAGGTTTTTAAGCTCGATCTTTAGAACAGCAAGGTCAGTATCCGGATCGGAGCCGATAAGTTCAGCTTTGGCGACTTTGCCATTATTTAGTCTGACGCGTATTTCATCTCGTTGTGAGATAACGTGATAGTTTGTCAGGATATAACCATTTTCATTTATGATTACGCCTGAGGCTGCACCGGTTTCAGCGCTACGTTTGGGACCATGGGGTGAGTTTTTGCCCAGAAATTGTTGCGTGATTTTATTATCGTCTGACTCTTCCGTGCCGGCTTCAGACCAGATAATCGTTTGTAAGCTGACCACGGCAGGTGCCGCTTTCATCACTGCTTCTGCAAATCCGCGGTGTTTGCTTTGCGTGTAATTGTCTGTGCGGGCCGGGGTATCTGTTTTATGGTCAACGGCTTTGTCATGTTGATTAAATGCTACGCTGATGTCATCGCGAAACAATAAAATGCTTAGCCCCAAAAATACGCCAATAATCAGCCAGGCAAAAAAGTATACAAAAGGGTGGTTTTGCTTCTGCATGAGTGTATATATATCTCGTTGTTTTTATTGGTAATGTTATATTAAACTTGGCTAAAATGCTAATTTACGTTATTCTATGCGCCGTTTGCAACCGGTGTACCTGTTTTAGCTGTGGATTTAGGCAAAACAAAATCGATGAACCACGCTTTTGTGCATTAGGTTGTCAGAATTACCGAAAAAATTGAATCTTTATTTTTTCCGACTAACGTGCAAGTTTATTTTTCTTTAATATTTGGAGATATCCAATATGTCTACTGATAATGTAGTAGATACAAAACGACGCCGCTTTCTGGTCGCTTCCACTTCGGTGGTGGCTGCAGTGGGTGCCGGTTTTGTAGCCGTTCCCTTTTTATCCTCCTGGATGCCTAGTGAAAGAGCGAAAAATGCGGGTGCGCCCGTAGAAGTTGATATCAGCAAGCTCGAAGAAGGGCGTTTGCTGATCGTTGAGTGGCAGAGCAAGCCGGTATGGATTGTTAAGCGCTCTGAGAAAACACTCGCTGACCTGCCAAAGCTTGATGATAAGCTTCGTGATCCTGCCTCAGAAAATGCTGATCAGCAGCCTGGTTATGCGCAAAACGCCAATCGCTCTATTAAACCAGAAATTTCGGTACTCGTTGGTATTTGTACGCATCTCGGCTGTTCTCCTACATTCCGTCCCGATATTGCAGCAGCTGATCTGGGTTCGGACTGGCTAGGTGGATTCTTCTGTCCGTGTCACAGTTCAAAATTTGACCTTGCTGGCCGTGTTTACCAGGGTGTGCCTGCACCAACTAACCTGATGGTGCCACCGCATAAATATGTAAGTGACAACGTTATTCTTATTGGCGAAGATGGGGAGGCAGCATAATGGGTAATTTAATGGCTTGGATAGATGAGCGTTTTCCAGCGACAAAAATGTGGAATGATCATCTAGCTCAATATTACACACCAAAAAATTTCAATTTCTGGTATTTCTTTGGTTCTCTGGCACTGATGGTGCTGGTGATTCAGATTATTTCAGGCATTTTCCTAACCATGCATTACAAACCCGACGGTGAACTGGCGTTTGCTTCAGTTGAGTACATTATGCGTGATGTGCCTTATGGCTGGCTGATACGTTATATACACTCAACCGGTGCGACTGCGTTCTTCGTTGTGGTTTATCTGCACATGTTACGTGGCCTGATGTACGGTTCATACAAAAAACCGCGTGAACTTATATGGCTTTTTGGTATGTTTATCTACCTGGCATTGATGGCCGAAGCTTTTATGGGTTACTTATTACCATGGGGCCAGATGTCTTACTGGGGTGCGCAGGTTATTATTTCACTGTTTAGTGCGATTCCTGTGATTGGTGATGATCTTACCTTATGGATTCGTGGTGATTTCGTGATTGGTGATGCAACCCTGAATCGCTTCTTTGCGCTGCATGTTATTGCTTTACCATTTGTTCTGGTATTCCTTGTTGTCGCACACATTCTTGCACTGCATGAAGTGGGTTCTAACAATCCAGACGGTGTAGAAATCAAGAAAAACAAAGATGCAAATGGTATTCCATTAGATGGTATTCCTTTCCATCCTTACTACTCGGTGAAAGATATCGTAGGCGTCGTGGTATTCCTGTTCTTCTTCAGTGTTGTTCTGTTCTACATCCCTGATGGTGGTGGTTACCTGTTGGAGCATGCAAACTTTATTGCTTCTGACCCACTGAAGACACCTGAGCATATTGCGCCAGTGTGGTATTTCACACCTTTCTACGCGATTTTACGTGCCGTGCCAGATAAATTAATGGGTGTTGGCGCGATGGGTGCTGCGATTGTGGTGCTGTTCTTCCTGCCGTGGATAGACCGCTGCAAAGTGAAGTCTATTCGTTATCGCTCAGTTATTTTTAAAGTGAATCTGGCTGTATTCTGCATTAGTTTTGTTGTACTGGGCTGGTTAGCTATGCAGCCAGCAACTGAAATACTGACCTTCTTCTCTCGCGTATTCACTTTCTTCTATTTCGCTTTCTTTATTGTGCTGTTTGTTACGTCTAAAAACGAAAAAACCATGCCTGTTCCAGATAGGGTGACATCATGAAAACCGTAAATATTAAAACTGCTGGTATTAAAAAGATAATCATTTTATTTATGGCTGCCGTAATGGTGATGCCAATGCTGGCAACGGCGTCAAGTGGTGCCCGCCTGTATAAAGCACCAATTGATATATACGATAAAGAATCATTGCGTCGCGGCGCAAAAGCTTTTGCGGACTACTGTTACAGTTGTCATGCCGCTTCGTTTATGCGTTTTAATCGAATAGCCAAAGATCTGGAAATGGATGAACAGCAAGTACGTGAAATGATGATTCATACCCGCGGCAAAAAAGGTGAGCCAACCAAAATTGGTGATCTGATGAAAGTATCAATGACCAAGGATTACGCAAAGAATGCGTTTGGTATGGCGATTCCTGATTTATCACTTACGGCGCGCGCACGTGGCGCTGACTGGGTCTATACCTACTTGCGTAGCTTCTATGTTGATCCATACCGTCCAACCGGTTTCAACAATACTGTGATCCCGGATGTGGGTATGCCAAACGTATTATGGTCACTGCAGGGTTTACAGGAGGCCAGGTATAAAACCGTAGTACATGGTGATGTTGAAGTGGAGGAATTTGACGGCATGGAACAGATTCAGGCTGGCGCGCTAAGCCGAGTTGAATATGATTTGTTTATTGCTGATCTGACCAATTTCATGGTTTATATTGCTGAACCAGTGCAGGTTGAACGTCGCAGTATGGGCTGGAAAGTGCTACTGTTCCTGGTCGTTCTCTTTGGTTTTGCTTACGCACTGAAGAAGGAGTACTGGAAAGACGTACACTAAATACTTTTTACCGACACGGGCCATACTATTACAGTTACTGCCATGGATGGCAGGTATCAGGGCAATGCAGGAGCAGCGAAGCGGTGTGCCGAGTGGTCCATTCAATGTCGGTAAATAATTTCTCGAAGTGATTTTTTTAAACCGTTTTAATCGAATTATTTCTCTGCGATTGGAAGACCTATGAATTTATATACAACGGCATCGTCAATTGAGTGCCACCGTACGCGTATTGTTTTAAACGAAAAAGATATTGTCCATGAAGTAATTTTGGTCGATCCTAAAAAATTACCTGAGGATCTGATTGATTTAAATCCTTACGGTAGTTTGCCAACATTAGTTGATCGTGAGCTGGTGTTATATAACTCTCGCGTTATTATGGAATACCTGGAAGAGCGTTTTCCACATCCTCCGTTAATGCCAGTTGGTCCTGTATTACGTGCGCAAACGCGTCTGGCACTTTTTCAGGTGGAGCATGACTGGTATCCACTGGTCGATATCATTGAAACCAAAGGTGAAAAAGCAGCCGCAAAAGCTAAAAAAGATCTTGCAGAAAGTATAGCTTCGGTTGCCGAAATATTTTCTGCAATGCCATTTTTCCTTAGCGAAGACTATACTCTGGTTGATGCCAGCGTAGCACCTATACTCTGGCGTTTGCGCCATTATGGAATTGAGTTACCTAAAGAAGCGAATGCCATAAATGCATATGCTGAGCGTTTGTTTGATCGAGAAGGTTTTATATTAAGTCTGACAGAAGCAGAGCGTGAGTTACGCTTGTAAGCACCATTTGTAAGTTAATCAGTGAAAAACAGGTTGCTTGAAGCTTATTACTTATAACTATTTTTTATGCAGATGACATCCAGCCGCCCTTATCTTATTCGAGCCATGTATCAGTGGATTGCTGATAATGGTATGACGCCGCACTTACTGGTTGATGTTTCAGTGGACGGTGTGCGAGTTCCTGAACAGCATATTCAAAATGGTAAGATTATTCTTAATATTGCCCCTATGGCAATCAGTGGCCTGGTTTTAGGTGATGCTGAAATAACATTTAGCGCGCGTTTTTCCGGGCAGCCGATGGGACTGCACATTCCTGTAGAAGCAGTGTTAGCTGTTTATGCAAAGGAAAATGGTCAGGGCATGATGTTCTCTGAAGATGATGGCGCAACTTCATCGCCTGATAGTGACGATAAACCGGATCCGGATCCCACTCCAGGAAAACCCCGGCGGCCGGGATTGCGGGTGGTTAAATAATGAAAAAAGTTTTAAGTTTTAAGTATAAAGTTATAAGTGGAAAAACTGCTTTTATTAATGAGGCAGTAATTTAAAATTACTTACACAACTTACAACTTACAACTTACAACTTACAACTTACAACTATCTTTTTACCCACCAAGAAGCTGGTGATCAATAAGGTCGCAAATACAGTGAATTACCAGTAAATGTACCTCCTGAATACGGGCTGTTGATTCGGAAGGTACACGTATTTCAATATCACTTAACGATAACCTGCCCACCATTTCACCGCCTGATTTTCCGTCTAAGGCAATGACTGTCATCTCGCGATCATGTGCAGCATCGATGGCCAGGTTGACGTTCTCGGAGTTTCCACTTGTACTGATGGCCAGTAGTACATCTCCAGCATGACCCAGGGCGGTAACCTGTTTTGAAAAAATCTGATTGTAGTTATAATCGTTAGCAATGGATGTTACGGTAGAACTATCCGTGGTTAATGCAACAGCAGGCAGGCCAGGGCGTTCCATTTCATAACGGTTCAGCATTTCTGATGAGAAGTGCTGGGCATCACCGGCGGAACCGCCATTGCCGCAGGATAATACCTTGCCACCGTTTAAAAAGCACTGGGTAATGATTTTTGCGCTACGTTTGATGGGTTCTGCAAGTATTTCAGCTGCCAGTTGTTTGGTACTGATACTATCCTGAAAATTTTTATTAATTCGAGTAATCAAATCCATAACAAAACCGTTTAATTAATTAAGGTACTTTTAATTTGAATATTTTTAGAGAACGCTTTGCGAAGCATCTTTTTCGTTATGGCGGCGTTAAAAATGGTATCAAAATGCGGCGTCACAAAGTGACTTACTTTAGTAAACTGCACTTTTTCGATAACCATTGCCTTGCTTTAACGAAAAATCCATATCGTGAACAGATCTCTACTATTTTTAAAAAGCATTGCTTACCCAGTCAAATGTATATTGCTGACAGCCTGGCCTAGTTTGAGTGTTTTTTGACATGGAGACAACATCAAATCGTGCATTTTCGTATTGCCTGTTTTGTTGCAGGTATAACTCGGCCGTTCTACGCAGTTTTCGTTGTTTTTCAGTAGTGATGCTTTCCAGACCGCCACCAAAATTATTGTTTTTTCGAAAGCGCACCTCAACAAAAACCAGTATGTTTTTATCAAGCATGATGATGTCTATCTCACCAAAGCGACAGCTAAAATTCCTGTTAACCAGTTTTAAACCCTGCGATTTGAGGTAATGGCTGCAGGCCGCTTCAGCATCTTCTCCCTGTTTTAAATGTGCTGCTGTCATTCGCTTGTTTAGTAATTATTTGTCAAGGCTTTGTTCTGTGTATGTGCCGTAAGCTCATGTATCTCTGGTTCAAAATAAACGGCCTGGCCGTTTTCAAATTTAGCCCAGAGTAATTTACGAGTAATGCGATTATTATCATCTAACTGTATATTTCCAGTTTGCCCATCATAAAAGGCGTAACCCCTGTTTTTCAGGTAATCCAGGTTGTAAACCAGGTGATAAGCATCAATGCCAAGGGCAAATAAACGGGTAAGCGATTGCTGTTGTGGCCAGTTTTCCGTAAATACTTTAGCTAAAGGCGAATTGTTGTGCAGTACCCAGGGTAAATCACAAAACACCAGGCCATTCAGGTCTCTATCCAGTTCACGGTTAAGTTTTCCGCTATACACATGTGATGTTGAATACACTGGCAGGTCGCCGGCATGATGGAATTTGAAAGCAGGCATGATGCCGCGCGCAGAATGGTGGGTGGCGGCAAGAAAGATCATATCTATATCCTGCCGTCGGTAGGGTTCGCTTTGTGTTTTTTTGCTAATGAGGTTTTCTACTTTGCTGCGGCGGATAGCGCTTTGGTCAAGATTAAGCAACAATCTGATTGCGCGCCTGTAATCGTTCGTATTAGTTGCATAGTTTGCTACGGTTAATACTTTGCCACCTAAAAACTCATAGTGCTCGGTGAATGCTTTTTTCAAGCGTTGCCCCCAATCACTGTCCGGGTAGAATACAGCGGCCCTAAATTTATTTTGTCTTATCGCAAGTTCGGCTACCTGCCGCGCTTCATCTATTGGGGATAAACCAAATTGAAAAAGATTTTCTGTGTGGTTAAAGCTGTTTTCTGAATAGTTAAGTGTCAGTACAGGAATGTCAAGTTCCTGCTGTTGTGCTAGCTGGTTAATAATGACTTTATCCAGCGGGCCGATTATGTCGCTTGCGCCATCCTCAATAGCCTGCCGGTATAACTGCTTAAAGGTAAGTTTTTCATTGTTAGTATCGTAAAATTTGATAACCGGCTTTGTTGGGGAGTTTGAATCATTGTAATAGGCGCTTAACAACCCGTTTTTTATGGTATCTGTTACATTTGATAAGTCACCTTGCATGGGTAATAAAACGGCGATTTGTTTTTTCTCAGATATTTCAAATTGATAATTATTGATTAGTTCACTTAAAAAAGTATCGCCGACTGGATGCAAAGGGTAACGTGTGCCCCAGTCAAGTAGGTCATTTTCAAGCTTGCTGATGTTTTGCTGGCCTGAGCGCATGACTTTTGCCAGATCCAGCCAGCCTTTAATAATGGGATTGTTGCTGTTCTGGTTATTCAGTTGCGGGGTCGGTAAGTTTGATAAAGCTGCCCAGATTTTTCTATTGTTCTGGTTTTTTTTCTCAATATCGACAATGTAACTGTCGAGCTGCACACGACGATCAACCGCAAACATATATTTTCCCGATAAATAATCAAGGTCTGCTTTTAGTGTATAAATTTTAATTTGCTGTTCGCGTGATACCGGCTTTATATTGCTGATGATTTGATTTGCCAGTACCGCATTTTTTTCAGCAAGGGCTATTTCTGCAGAAACAATTGATATCCATGTCCGTGTCGATTGCACGCTGACATCGCTAACTGATTTCATACTATCGAGCTGTTCTTTAGCTAGATCAATTTTACCGGCTTCGATAAACAGGCTGGCAGCCAGTGCGCGGTATTTTACCTGTTCCGCGACGGAATCGCTGTCTTGCGCACGTTCAACTAACGTTTCTGCTTCGTCTGTTAACGTGGCCTGTTGTTCAGTAACGGGCCTTGTTTCTTCCTCTGCTTGTTGCCCGGGTTTTAGCGGTTGTGTATCACAGGCTGAGAGCAGGGCAAAGCTGATGAGTAAAAACAGTGTTAATGTATGTGATTTCAAGATAGTATCAAATAATAAGTTATATGTGAGCAAAGCGCTCAATCAATAAGTATGTTTTGTGAGACTCTACGTGTCAACTGAAAACCCGGAAGAAAACTCAGTCGTGTCAGTATTTAATCCTCAAAAATCGGATGTAGTACCAGGTACATTGTATCTTGTTGCGACCCCGATAGGCAATTTAGCCGATATCACGCAGCGTGCAATCTCTGTGCTAGAGCAGGTTGATATTATTGCGGCGGAAGATACCCGGCATAGTCAGCGTTTATTGTCTTTTCTTGGTATTAAGTCTACATTGCTGGCTTACCATGAACATAATGAGGACCGGATGACACCCAAACTACTGGATGAACTGGCCTCGGGTAAATCAATAGCGCTCATTTCAGATGCGGGTACACCGTTGATAAGCGACCCGGGTTATCGCCTGGTTACGCAGGGGCATGACGAAAAAATCAATATTGTGCCAGTGCCAGGCGTGTGTGCTGCTATAGCGGCATTAAGTGCTGCCGGCCTGGCGACAGACTCATTTGCATTTGAGGGTTTCCCGCCAGCAAAACAGGGCGCACGGATACACTTTTTAGAGCAGCTGGCGAAGCAGCAACGAACCATGATCTTCTATATCTCCTGTCATCGAATCGTTGAAACCTTAAAAGATATGCGCACAGTATTCGGTGAAAATAGACGCGCCACATTTGCCAGAGAATTAACTAAAACATTTGAGACCATAAAAAGAGCAGAATTATCAGATTTAGTGGACTGGGTAGAGGCGGATGATAATCAGCGCAAAGGTGAGATCGTGCTGGTTGTTGAAGGCAAGGAAATGCAGCTAGCAGATAGTGCACAGCTAGATCATTATTTGTCGATATTGCTCGCCGAGCTTCCGGTGAAACAATCGGTAAGCCTGCTGGTAAAAATGACAGGTGGACATAAAAATGACATTTATAAACGTGCGCTGGAATTAAAAGAGTCGTAAACCATGAAAAAATGCCTACTTATTTTTTTAAGTTTTTTAGTTGTCGCGAATGCTTATGCGGAAAATGATAAGGCTTTTTTCTGGCAGGTAACTTCAGCCAGGGCAAGCGTTTATTTGATGGGCTCAATTCATTTTGCAGACAAAAGTTTTTATCCATTGCGTCAGGAGATAGTAGATGTTTTTGAAAAATCGGATGCTCTGGTTGTGGAGCTGGATATCAATAATATAGACCATAACGCATACCATAGACTGTTGCTTGAAAAAGGAATGTATAAAGACGGTTCAACTATTAAAGATGTGATTTCTGAAAAAACCTGGTTGCAGCTTGAGCAGCTATTAGAGAAGCTACATATTTCTTACGATGATGTAAAAAGCTATAAACCGGGCATCCTGGTACTAACGCTAGCCGCCATGCAGGTTATGCAAATGGGCTTTGACCCGGAGTTGGGAATCGATGCTTATTTTCTGAATAAAGCAGTATCTGATGTCTCCGCTAAAAAAATAATTGAACTGGAAACACTGGAGCAACAGGTAAATCTTTTTTTAAATATTGCCAATGGTGAGCTGTTATTAAAAGAAAGTTTATATTCACTTGATGAGTCAGAATCAATGATGGCAGAGATGGTTCGCTACTGGAAAACGGGTGATAAGGAAAAAATGAACAAACTGTTATTTGAAGATGCAGTGAATGAATATCCGACGTTCAGTGCAATATATGACAGTTTGATTTATCAAAGAAATGACCAGATGGTGTCAAAAATTGATCAAATGTTAAAGCAGCAGGGAAGCTACTTTGTTGTTGTTGGTAGTGGCCACCTGATAGGTGAAAAAGGCATTGTTAATGTGTTGCAGGAAAAAGGCTACGACGTTAAACGACGCTGAGCGTCTTTCAATGGAAATTGAGAAATAAAAAGTGAAAAACAAATCGACAAATACTTGCTTCTGTCATCTCGAACAAAGGTGAGAGATATTATACTGCTATAGCTCAAGATCTCTCACCTTCGTTCGAGATGACAGAAGTTCGTTCGAGATGACAGAAGTTCGTTCGAGATGACAGAAGTTCGTTCGAGATGACAGCCAGCATAGAATAAGTTTCTGTTTTTCATTATTTATTATCAATAACCTGGTTATTTACCCAGTTTCTGTTCTAGATAATGAATATTCGTGCCACCTGCCTGAAAGTTCGGGTCACCAATAATTTCTTTGTGCAGCTCAATATTGGTATTAATGCCGCTAATGCTGATCTCATCGAGTGCGCCCTGCATGCGTGCCAGCGCAACTTCTCTATTGCAACCATAAGCAATTAATTTTCCAATCATTGAATCGTAATGCGGCGGTACCGTGTAGCCACCATAAATATGGGTGTCGATACGAATGCCAGGACCGCCGGGAGCATGGTAACGCTCAATTTTACCGGGTGAGGGAATAAAGGTTTTATGGTGTTCCGCATTCAGGCGACATTCAATAGCGTGTCCCCTTATTTCAATATCAGCCTGTTTGTAACGAAGTTTTTCACCTGAGGCAATGTAGAGCTGTTCTTTGATGATGTCGACACCGGTGATCATCTCGGTCACCGGATGTTCTACCTGTACACGGGTATTCATTTCGATGAAATAAAATTCACCGTCCTGATATAAAAATTCGAAAGTACCTGCACCGCGATATTTTATTTTGTTGCAGGCATCAACGCAGCGTTGGCCGATCTTTTTACGTTGCCTGGGGGTAATGCCGGGTGCAGGGGCTTCTTCTACTACTTTCTGGTTGCGTCGCTGCATGGAACAATCACGCTCGCCAAGATGGATCGCATTTCCCTGGCCATCGGATAAAACCTGTATCTCAACATGGCGTGGAGTTTCAAGATACTTCTCCATATATACCATGCTGTTACCGAAGAAAGTACTGGCTTCCTGCTTGGTTAAAGCAATCGAACTGGTTAAAGTCGCGTCGGAATGTACGACACGCATGCCGCGACCGCCACCGCCACCAGCGGCTTTAATAATAATCGGGTAACCAATATTGTTGGCGAGTTCTATATTCGTGTCATTATCGTCACCCAGTGGTCCGTCGGAACCGGGCACACAGGGAACGCCAGCGCTTTTCATCGCTTTGATGGCTTCGACTTTATCACCCATGATACGAATAGACTCAGGTGTGGGGCCAATAAAAATAAATCCACTGTCTTCAACGCGTTCGGCAAAATCAGCATTTTCAGATAAGAAGCCATAACCGGGATGGATAGCTACCGCGTCGGTGACTTCAGCCGCACTGATGATAGCTGGCACATTTAGATAGCTTAGATTAGAGGGCGCCGGGCCAATACAGACTGACTCATCGGCCAGGCGAACGTGTTTCAGGTCGCGGTCAGCCTCAGAATGGACCGCCACGGTTTTGACGCCAAGTTCACGACACGCTCGCAGTATGCGTAATGCAATTTCGCCTCGGTTGGCGATAACAACTTTTGATAACATGTGACTGTGCCTTATTCGATAACAATGAGTGGTTGCCCAAACTCAACAGGCTGAGCGTTTTCAACAAGAATGGCTTTAACTACACCGGACTTATCGGCTTCAATCTGGTTAAGAATCTTCATCGCTTCAATGATGCAAACGGTATCGCCTTCGTTGACACTATCACCTACTTTGCAGAAGTCCGGTGCTCCAGGTGAGGCAGCCGTATAGAAGGTGCCCACCATTGGCGCATTTACGGAGTGACCGATAATGGCGCACTCTACGGCGGCACTTTCTGTCTCGACCGCAGCAGCGGGTGCACAGCAGCGACCGGTGCCGGCATGGGTGCGGCATACTGCTGCATCGGCATTGCGGGTCCTGAAGTGGGGTAGCGAGAAATGCGTACTGACTCTTCACCTTCATTAATTTCTATTTCAGCAATACCGGATTCATCCAGTAGTTCGATTAATTTTTTTACTTTACGTATATCCATAAGGATTAGCCCTGACTTGCAGTCATCTGTAATTGTTTTTGATTTAATTGGGATATGGCTGCCTGTAACGCCAGTTCATAACCTAAAGCACCAAGGCCAGAGATAACACCAGCAGCAATATCAGAAAAATAGGAATGCTCACGAAATGCTTCACGTGCGTGAACATTGGATAAATGAATTTCAATAAATGGAATATCAACGCCGCTTAAGGCATCGCGTAACGCCACACTGGTGTGGGTAAATGCCGCGGGATTGATAATGATAAAACGTACATTACCTTTAGCTGCCTGGTGTACCTGTTCAATCAATTCTGCTTCAGCGTTGCTTTGTACACTTTCCAGGCTGAAATTGTTATCTGCGGCCAGTTGCACTAACCTGGTATTGATACTGTCGAGTGTATCCCGGCCATAATGTTCAGGTTCACGGCTGCCTAACAGGTTAAGGTTGGGGCCGTTGATAACGAGCAGATCAGGCATTTTTATTTACTTTAATAAGGAAGCTCAGGCTGTTAATATGACATCCGAGAGCTGTTTTTAATGAAATATTATTATTATTATTATCTTCTAACGATTGTGCATAAAAATTAGCGAAATGTCTACTATTTCGGCGAATTTGTAGCGAAATTCGTAAAATAGTTCATTTATAGATTGATGCCATGATCTTCCAGCAGTTCTTTTGCCCGTATCTTGCTTAGTTCTCCCATGATCGTGTTGCTAATTTCGCCGTTACGATTGATGATTACTGTGTATGGCAGTGCGCCAGCATTGTTCCCGTAGCGTTTTGCCAGCCCTGCACCTTCAGACTGAACGGCCATGGTTGGATAGTTCATGCCTATTTCAGTGGCATATTCCCGGACAGCTTGTTCATCATCAACAGCAATACCGATTATTTGAAAATCCTGATCACCGTAGTCCTTTTGCAGCTCGATAAAGTCAGGAATTTCTTTCAGACAGGGTGGGCACCAGGTTGCCCAGAAATTAAGCAGAATGACTTTACCGTCCCATTCTTTGATGTTTCGTAGCTGCCCATCCAGATCCATAGCAGCAAATTCGGGACGCTGTAAACCGATAGCGGGATTTTTCGAAATCTGTCCCTGATTAAGATATTTTTGTAAAGCAAAACCGCTGCCACCGGCAATGACGATAGCAACAATAAAAAATAGGATGTTTTTCATTTTATAAAGGAAAGTTCTGTTTCAGTCAGTGTTATTCAATTATCTGGTGTAAATGATGGTGTCTGATAATTGCGTTGGGCGCAAATAATTCTCTGTGCCATCATTAGTGTCGGTTTTGTTGCCAAAATAAAGGGTGAATTTATCCTTGATCGCAAAAATATCAAATTCTGCCACACCAAAAGTTATTAAACCTGCCGTTGTATTGGTTGTTGTGTCTATTTCTGTGGCTTCAGTGATTTCTGCGACAGATCCGTCGACAATAACATTGTTACCCAGAGTGTAGCTAAATGTATTTAGATCTCGAATTTCTGGTACAGGGAAGGCCTCAGTTATGGTACATGTTGTATTGCCTAAATAATAAACATTTGAAGAGGTGCCAGTTCCAGAATTGTATAAAGCGCCGCCATTAGTGGTAAATACAAGAGTAGGTATATATGAATTTTCATCATCAGGAACGCACTCTGCTTGTCCAGGTGGCACTTAAAAAGGTACTAACGACAATGAGATCATACTCTTCAGGAGGTTCTTCAGAACACCCGGTTAAACTGATAAAAATGGTAATTATAGTAATAATGTATTTCATTGTATTCCTGGTTTGACGTTGCTGCAAAATGACGCAGCAATGGCCGATCAAAATTAATTTCTTTTAAATTTGTTATTCGAAAGAGTTTATCTGGATATGATGATTCTAACTTGACTTATTACGCCAATAATTTACCAGTGATTGCATGAATCTGGTAGTTATCAAGATAACCTTTTCTTCATTAAAAAAGTTTGTGTGAGTGAGCCCGGGCTTTTTCTAAAGTCAGGTGTCAGATAATTGCAGTGCATTCTATATGACAGTTACCTGTTATGGAAAGTTTCTCGTTGTCGTGAGGGGAGTGTAACGTTCTTGTTTTGTTGTTTGCCAGTTACGATTGATTTCTTCTCTGGCTTTGCGGGGCGAGATCCGCAAAGCCCAATTAAAAGTAAACTACAAATACTATAAAAACTACACTAGCAATAACTAATCGAATAACAATACGTTGCAACGCGAGTGCGCGCGAATCAGCACATAGTTTATCTGTTAATTTAATGCCCGTTTTACATGCTGACTAAATTCCTCAGCAGGCTTATAGCCCACCACGCGATAGTTTCTACGCTCAATTCCATCGGCGCCAAAAAACATAATGGAAGGCGGACCGATAATACCGAAGTGTTTATACAGCTCGGTATCTTTGTCATCGTTAGGGGTAACATCCGCCTGAAGTAAAACCACACCCTCTAATGCTTTTTTAACGGAAGGATCAGCAAAGGTCAGTGCTTCCATTTCTTTACAGGAAACACACCAGTCAGCATAAAAATCCAGCATCACCGTTTTGCCAGCTGCTTTTGCTTTGGCCAGTTCTACATTTAAACCATCAACGCCTTTAATTTGTATAAAACTTAAATGTTCGACCTGTGCTGCTGCATCAGAAGAACCACCCAGGCCTTTTAATGGCTGGAATACATTTCGGTTACCGCTTGCTAAACCTAACAAAATAATGATGCCGTAAATTAGCAGTAATATGCCTAAACCTTTCCACAGTTTTTTCCAGCCGCTGCTGCCCGCAGTTAAACCGTCAATAGCGCCCATATAAATTGCCGAGACAATAATCAATGCTGCCCACAAAAGCATGGTAAAGCCAGCCGGTGCAACCCTTTCCAGTAACCAGATGGCAAGGCCGAGTAATAATACGCCAAATACAGCTTTAACGGCGTCCATCCAGATGCCGGCTTTGGGTAAAAACTTACCTGCTGAAGCGCCGATGACCAATAAGGGGGCGCCCATACCTATGCTTAAAGAAAACAGGGCCAGGCCGCCGAGAACGGCGTCGCCGGTTTCTGCAATATAAATAAGTGCGCCGACTAAGGGCGCCGTGACGCAGGGACCAACGATGAGTGCAGAAAGGAAACCCATAATCGCAACACCGATGATATTTCCGCCCTGTTGGCTGTTGCTTATATGGGTCAGCTTGCTTTGTATGCTGGTCGGCATTTGTAATTCGTAGAAGCCGAACATGGAAAAAGATAAAGCCACAAAGATAATGGCGAAACTGCCGATTATCCACGGGTTCTGAAACCACGCCTGAATATTCTCGCCGGATAAACCGACCAGTATGCCGACGATGGTGTATGTCATGGCCATCGCCAGTACATAAATCAGCGACAGATAAAACGCTTTTCTGGTGGATATATCTTCACCCTGGCCGACAATGATGCCAGATAGAATCGGAATCATCGGGAACACGCAGGGGGTAAACGCCAGTAATAATCCGGCACCAAAGAATATAAGCAGTGTTAATAGCGTATTGCCACTGCGTAATGCATTGGCAATTTCATCCTGTTCAGAGACTGGCCCAGCTCCTGCCCCTGATGGACCGCTCGCTGAGCTGGCAATAGTGGCCGCTTGTGCTTCAGAAATAGGCGATAACCTGACGGTGAATGTTTTGGTTTGTGGTGGATAACAAATACCGGAGATTTCAGAGCAGCCCTGGTACTTAACCTTGAAAGTGACATCTTTGTCACCATCGTTAATATAATGGTAAGGCAAGGTAGCATCTGCAAAGTGATGAAATACATGAAGGGTTTTATTAAATATGGGATCTTCTTTAGCTTCGCCAGCCGGCATCAGCAGAGGTTTGGTAATGACATCAGGGTCGCTTGCTGTAATCTGCATTTTGTCGCGATATAGATAATGGCCATCGGCAATCACCCAGTTTATTTTGAATTGACCCGGTTGCGAGTCATGACTGACCATAAAAGCCTGATCAGGATCGAGAATATCATCCTCTCCACCAAGGCCATCGAGGAGATTAAAGCTTTCTGCAGCGCCAGCAGGTAAACTAATGCTCAGTAATAGTAAAAATGAAAGAAAGTATTTAAATAGGTTTATCATGTTGGTTACTTAATAGGATTGTAATTGCAGAATTGTAGCTTTAGGTAATAAATTAGACCTGACTGATGGTTTAGGTTCAAATAACAGTCAATGGTTAAACGTAAGCATAGCCTTGTCCGTTTCAATGGGGCGTAATACTAGCAAAAAACACTTAATAATATCTTAAAATGCAAAATTTACCCAAATAACTTCGAAGATCAGAAACATGCCATTATTATTGTTTATTATTGTTCCACTCGTTGAGCTGTACTTCATTATTGTTATAGGGGGGGCTATCGGCGCCTTCTGGACAGTACTGCTGGTTGTTATAACAGCGGTAATAGGCGTTAATCTGTTACGTATCCAGGGTTTGAGTACGTTAACCCGCGCGCAGAGAAATATGGAGCAAGGGCAGATTCCAGCCATGGAAATGATGGAAGGCATTGCTCTGGCCGTCGCTGGTGTGTTATTGATTACACCGGGTTTTATTACTGATACCATTGGTTTTTTATGCCTGATACCTGCCAGTAGGCAGGCAATTATTCGCTACATTATGGCAAAGTCCGCTGTGCATACCAGTTTTGGTGCCCAATCTACATTCTGGCAGTCGAAACAATATCATCAGCAACAACAGAAACCCGGAGCAGAAACGCCGGAGACTAAGCAGCCCAAAGTGGGCCGTACCATTGAAGGCGAGTATAAACGCGAAGATTAACTATCCCTCAAGTTCGTGAGAAACAAAAAAATTGTCCACAGACGAACGCAAATATAAATACTACGGGTTATCTGAGGTTGTTTTTAAAGTGCAGATTTGTAATCCAGGGTTTACTGCTCTACCCAGGGCAAACAAAGGCTATAACTATTTTTAATATTTGCGTCCATTTGCGTTCATCTGTGGACAAAATAAGGTTATTTCTTGTTATTTCTTGTTATTTCTTGTTATTTCTTGTCTTTACCCTTGTAATCATCAAAATCACCCACATTAGTCAAATCATCAAACTTTTGGTGCTCAAACCCTTGACTCCACAGGTTTCGTCATTATGATTAGCACTCACACAAAGAGAGTGCTAATCCATTATTATAATTTCTATTTAGAGGAAGACAAGAATGAAAATACGTCCATTACACGACAGAGTTGTCGTTAAACGTATGGAAGAAGAACGCACCAGCGCTGGTGGCATCGTGATCCCAGATTCGGCTACAGAGAAACCAGCAGAAGGCGAAGTTATTGCAGTTGGTAATGGCAAAGTCAATGAAGCAGGTGATGTGCGTGCGCTTGATGTAAAAGTCGGCGATAAAGTTTTATTCGGTAAATATTCAGGTACAGAAATCAAAATTGATGGTAATGAAGTCCTGATTATGCGCGAAGAAGATATTTTAGGTGTCATTGCGGCATAAGCTGTCTTGACATTAACTATTAAGAATTAGATTAGAGGAATTTATATATGTCAGCAAAAGACGTACGTTTTGGTGATGACTCACGTCACCGCATGGTGAATGGTGTTAACATTCTGGCCAACGCAGTAAAAGTAACATTAGGCCCTAAAGGTCGTAATGTTGTATTAGAAAAATCATTCGGTGCACCAACCATTACTAAAGACGGTGTTTCAGTTGCGAAAGAAATTGAACTGGAAGACAAGTTTGAAAATATGGGCGCACAGATGGTGAAAGAAGTTTCATCACAAACGTCTGATATCGCCGGTGATGGTACTACCACGGCAACCGTGCTTGCTCAAGGCATCGTTCGTGAAGGCATGAAATCTGTTTCTGCGGGTATGAATCCAATGGATTTAAAACGAGGTATTGATAAAGCAACGATTGCTGCTGTTGAAGCACTGAAAAAATTATCAAAACCTTGTGAAACTACTGAAGCTATCGCACAGGTAGGTACTATTTCAGCAAACTCTGATTCAAGCATCGGCGACATCATTGCTGAATCAATGGACAAAGTAGGCAAAGAAGGTGTTATCACCGTAGAAGAAGGCACTTCTTTAGAAAATGAACTGGAAATCGTTGAAGGTATGCAGTTCGACCGTGGTTATCTGTCACCTTACTTTGTGAACAATCAGGAACACATGACTGCTGATTTAGAAAACCCTTATGTTTTACTGTTTGATAAAAAAATATCAAACATCCGTGAACTATTACCAACACTGGAAGCAGTGGCTAAATCAAGTCGTCCATTACTGATCGTTGCTGAAGATGTTGAAGGTGAAGCGCTGGCAACATTGGTGGTAAACAGTATGCGCGGTATCGTTAAAGTTTGTGCGGTTAAAGCACCTGGTTTTGGTGATCGTCGCAAAGCGATGATGCAGGATCTTGCTGTTTTAACTAAAGCGACTGTGATTTCTGAAGAGGTTGGCCTGTCATTAGAAAAAGCAACGCTGGAAGATTTAGGTTCAGCTAAACGTATTACTATCACTAAAGACAATACAGTGATTGTTGACGGTGCCGGTACTGGAAAAGACATCAAAGCACGTGTTGACCAGATCCGTACACAGATAGACAATGCAACCTCAGATTATGACATCGAAAAATTGCAGGAACGTGTCGCTAAATTGGCTGGTGGTGTTGCAGTAATCAAAGTGGGCGCTGCAACCGAAATGGAAATGAAAGAGAAAAAAGCACGTGTTGAAGATGCATTACATGCAACTCGCGCGGCAGTTGAAGAAGGTGTGGTGCCCGGTGGTGGTGTTGCATTAATTCGTGTTTGTGCAGCTGTTGATAAACTGACTGGTGATAATCATGATCAGGATGTTGGTATCGCAATCGCACGTCGTGCAATGGAAGATCCACTACGTCAAATCGTAGATAACGCAGGTGCAGAAGCTTCTGTTGTACTGGCTAACGTAGCAGCGAAAAAAGGTAACTACGGTTACAACGCAGCAACTGACGAATACGGCGATATGATAAAAATGGGTATTCTTGATCCAACTAAAGTAACACGTACTGCATTACAAAATGCGTCATCGGTTGCTGGCCTGTTGATAACAACCGAATGTATGGTTGCAGAAATTCCACAGGAAGCTCCTGCACCAATGGGTGGTGGTGATATGGGCGGCATGGGTGGAATGGGCGGCATGATGTAGTTCGATTTCGGTAGTTAATAACTACAGTCGCGCATTACCATTAATGCTAAAAAGCCCCGCACATGCGGGGCTTTTTTATGGTTTACATCCCTTGCAGTTAACTTGACAGCAGTTTATGTCGCCAAGTTATTGAAAGGTCATGCTAAGCACTCTTAACTTAGTGCCATTCACTGCTGTCCCGTAAACTTTGCTGGGTTGTCTACAAGTCTTACACAGTCTGGATGAGGCTATATTTATACTTTCCTATTCATGCCTCTAACCGTCAACGGGACAGTAGTGGCTTTGAATATTTTAAATTGCTTTACCGCAGAGACAATCTGGTTGCCACGCTGGAGTCTGCTAACGAGGAAAGTTCGCTTTTACGTCTGTTACGATAATAAAGCTTTTTTCTGCGGTTAAAATGATACTTAATCAGAGCTACCCTGGTATTTAATTACCTCTCGAAGGCATGTACTATAATAGTTTCATAATGCGAATTTCCCTTATATTCCTGGTTTTACTTTCTATTCTCAACGGCTGTGTCTCGCTTCCGGAAAACGTCAATCGCGTTGAATCCCACGCCTATACTGATACGCAAAATACATTGCTCGGTAAAAATATTCAAGACTATAGAAAGCAGGGGATGAACGGGGATGGTTTTATTCTTCTAGGTAGTGGACTCGATGCTTTTGTGGCGAGGGCTGCGCTGGCAGAAGTGGCAGAGCGCAGTCTGGATGTGCAATATTACCTGTACCACAATGACCTTGTCGGCAAGCTCTTTACCGGTTTTTTGTGGAAAGCTGCAGAGCGGGGTGTGCGCGTGCGTTTACTGGTTGATGATATGGGCCTGGCTGGTCGCGATGAAGGCATCATTGCACTGGATGCTCACCCCAATATCGAACTGCGTATATTCAACCCATTTGACCGTGATATTGCCAGGGGTACACAATTTGTTACCGGGCTGGGCTCTGTGACTCGCCGTATGCATAACAAATCATTTACCGCTGATAATGTGGCCACTATTGTTGGTGGCCGAAATATCGGTAACGAATATTACGATGCAGACCCAACGCTCGAATTCGCCGATCTCGATGTGCTGGTAATAGGTGAAGTCGTTAAGGATGTATCAAACAGTTTTGATATGTACTGGAACACCTCATTGGCCTACCCGGCGACAACCATTATTAAACAGCGTCTGTCTGAGGAAAAGGTACAGAAGCTATGGCAGGGCATGCTGGCATTTATGGAAGAGCAGCAAACCTCTAATTATATGACTGCACTGTTTAACTCAGAGCTGTCGCAGAAAATACGGGACAATAGTGTTACCTATCACTGGGGGGATGCAACCGTAGTGGTGGATCATCCCGATAAAATTACCAGCTCTCGCGATGCTAACGAACTTCACCTGATGACGCAGCTGGCGCCTTATTTTGAAGCTATCAAAAAGGAACTGATCATTATCTCGCCATATTTCGTGCCGGGTGATGAAGGCGTTGCGTTTTTCAAAAGACTCACTGACAAAGGCGTGAGTGTTAAAATTTTGACCAATTCGTTATCATCAAACGATGTCGGCATAGTGCATGCGGGTTATTCGAACTATCGAAGGACCTTGCTGCGAAATGGTGTCGAACTATATGAAATGAATAAAAAATTAACACGTGCTCAACGAAAAGATAAGAAAGGTGTAGGTGCTTCATCCAAAGCCAGTCTACATGCCAAGGTGTTCGTGCTCGATCGTGAGCAGGTGTTTATCGGTTCGCTTAACCTTGATCCACGATCGTTTTATGAAAACTCCGAAATTGGCCTGGTGTTAAACTCGACTGAAATCGCACAGGGTATGGCTGAAGGGTTTGAAGATGAGATAAATAAACTCACATTTCGCCTGGAACTGAAGCAGGATGAAGATGGGGATGAGCAACTTTTATGGCACGGATATGAAGAGGGGAGTCCTGTTACATTCGACGTTGATCCCTATACCAGCTTCTGGCGCCGTTTCGGTGTCGGTTTCATGAGCCTGCTGCCAATAGAGTCACAACTGTAAAAAAGAGTATTTATACCAAAATATTTGTTAATAATAACGCTGATCATATGCAGCCTGGCCATCTCTGAGCTTACCATGGCGGATGTGCCGCCTGAGCAGGTAAAAGAAGTTAATCACCTGTTAGCTTTTGTTAAAAACAGTGGCTGTATTATTAACAGAAACGGTAGCGATCACCCGGCTGAAAAAGGTGTAAACCACATTGAAATGAAATATGATTATTTCAGGGATGAAATAAAAAGCACTGAAGAGTTTGTTGAATATTCTGCTAGCAAAAGTACCATGAGTGGAAAATATTACACGGTGACCTGCCCGGGTAAAGAAAAAATAAAAACGCAGGACTGGTTATTGGCAGAGTTAAAAAAATATAGATCAAAATAATAATAAAAACGCTATTATTGCTGTACTACTAACAGAAAGATAAATAAAAATTTATTAAAGAGTATCGATATGTTAAATAATTCACGAATATTTTTACTGGTTTCATTAAGTCTGTTATCTGTTGCTTGTGCAACGCTATATGATGAGGAAAATGAAAATAACAATTACAAGGAACCTGGCGCACTAGATTTAATATTATGCGAAGAACCCAGGCCACAAATTTGCACCCGTGAATATAACCCGGTCTGCGCAACGTTGCAGGATGGCAGTACAAAAACTGGTTCTACAGGCTGCACTTCCTGTTCAGATCCTGAAGTAACGGGTTATAAGATGGGTGCTTGTGAAAAGGAAGTTGTCAGTAATTAGAACATAAAGTTATTAGTTACAGTTGGTGGCTATCAGGAAAAGATAAGTCATCAGTCAT
>CAWDMF010000050.1:0-21273 GCA_963803185.1 uncultured Gammaproteobacteria bacterium
ATGCTATAGCGGCCTTTTCGTTTTAGGCTTCCTGCTCATAATTAAGCATCAAAAGTCTCTTAACGACCGAGGCTGTATGAATCTACTCTGTTATATTAATTAAGCCGACGACGAACTGCCAGTTTTTCATATTATCTGACATAGGAAAGTAAGGCTAGCAGCACTCAGGGCAAAGATTGTCCTGGGTGCTTTTTTATGCCTGTAATGAATCGAGTACTGTCATATAACTTTACATTTTCAAGATTGATTCAAATCAAGATTTTTTCTAAGTGACTGTAATTAAATCACATATTCATATCTGCATAAATATTGCATGTAGAATTTAATGATTTCGATGCAATGACGAGTGAAAGGATAAAAAGGGGGAAGGGAAATGATAAATAAAAAAGACTACGGTCCACTAACATTCACTGTAGATATAGTTTTATTATTACTTCTTGTAGGTATCTGTTACATGATTGTGAAGTTAGTCTTCTAATTGTCGGGTGCTTTTATATGTCTGTAGGAATAACCTGACAACCACAACCAGAATAGACCTACAGTAATTGATTTTCTCATCAGTATACTATTAATTCAGCCGATACGGATTTTCAGAAATTTGTGGCTATTGTTACGACAGTTACAAACTTAAGGAGTAGTAAAATGAAACCTAAAAAAGATAACCAGCGAGAAACAATAATTATTGAGATGACAGCATGGTCATCAGTCATATGCATTATTTTCATATTTGCTAAGACAACTTTCCAGTTTTAAAGGAACCAATAAGCCAGGAGGCAAAATGTTATTACTGAAAGGGAAATAGATGAAACAATCGCTATTGATGGTGACATCAAAATAACCGTAATGAAAATTCAAAACGGTCAGATCAGGTTCGGTATAGACGCACCTGAAGAAGTGAAGAGTTACCGTGAAGAAATAAAAAAGTTCGCCAGACTATGCCAAGCCCGCCTTATGGCTAAACTAGACTTTTCTATGCCAGTAATAGCTGTGAAATATGTTTAAGCCGGAATTGTAGGAATAATCCTACAGCAGATAGCGCACGTGACTGATAGTAATTGATTCAACAAAGCGTAATATATTAATCAACCAATGCACGGATAGCATCATGAACTGGAAGTCAGGTTGCTGGCACCCCTATTACGGATAGTGGGTGCTTTTTTATGTCCGTTAACGATGTATTATATTGATTCTATTTTTCATTGTAGGCACAGGGATTTGCGGTAGGTTTTTAAAGTTAAAACCTTCATATATGCGACACCGGACGTGTCCGCAAATAATCCGGTAGATACGCACTTATTTTCTTAATAAGCACATATATCGGTTTGGTTGCGCCGATGTATCGTAACGCAACCACTCTTAACACATTTACTCTCTGTCGGCATGGAGAGTAATACCCGTTACATACGTTACTAATTTGGGCATATGGAGTGTCCACGGAACAGTTAAATGTAGTCACGATTATTCTTTTTATTAAGCGCCTCTATATTATTCAGCATTTCTAATCCATTAAAAGCGGATGTTATACATTACAGCTTCGACGACACACCGAACAGTTTAGCTGCTCAATTGTTTCCAGGTATGGAAGTTTTAAATACATTCAATAAAAAAGGATATGGTGATGCAACCGTATCTGAGGTTACCAGCATTGATGATGCAACTATTTTTCACGTAAATATTGAGGCCTACACATTTACTCTATGTCGGCATGGAGAGTAATACCCGTTACATACGTTACTAATTTGGGCATATGGAGTGTCCACGGAAAAGTTAAATGAAGTCACGATTATTCTTTTTATTAAGCACCTCTATATTATTCAGCATTTCTAATCCATTAAAAGCGGATGTTATACATTACAGCTTCGACGACACACCGAACAGTTTAGCTGCTCAATTGTTTCCAGGTATGGAAGTTTCAAATACATTCAATAATAAAGGATATGGTGATGCAACCGTATCTGAGGTTACCAGCATTGATGATGCAACTATTTTTCACGTAAATATTGAGGGCTATCCACCTATAGTGGGTGAGCGTATTCCTGTCCGTCTGTTAGGTGTTGATACACCAGAAATTAAAGGTAAATGCGAATCAGAAAAAGTCAAAGCGCGAGCAGCAAAACAATTTACCGTGCAAGCTTTACGGTCTGCTAAGACTATCGAATTAAGAAACATGCAGCGTGGTAAATACTTTCGTATTCTGGCTGATGTATATGTGGATGGTAAGAACCTGGCAGATGGTTTGATTAAAGCTGGTCATGCAAGGGTATATGATGGTGGTAAGCGATTAGGTTGGTGTGAATAATATACTTCATTGCTGAGGGTCTGTTGTCGACCGAGGCTGTGTGAAAAGTCGAAAAAATTTGTGCCGGTGGTGTGCCAGCCCTAAATACGAAAGGTTTTATCTCAATATAGTGATAGTGAAATCCACTTGAAAGAGATTATTGCCCAATATCAGCCTCCATTTGCCACTTTCAAATATCACAAAGACTTTTCACACAGTCTGGAGACGATACTATCGTCGCAATAGCGGGTAATTTTACTAAATAATATGAATGGGGAAATAAATTTTGAAATTAGCTAACGGAATATTGAGTCTAGGCGCATTGCTCATGGCTAGCCAGGTGAATGCAGCGACAATTTTCGCGCCAACCGACGGAGATGTAAATTTCCTGCTGGGTGATCTTCTTGGTGCACAACTGGCAATCTTTGATGACGAAGATCAGACTTACCAGGGTTCATCACTTGGTGTGAGCATTGGTGACGTTGTCGGATTCGCAGGTCCTAACGGCCTGGGTGATCACACCGCCACTAATACCACAACGGCTGTTTCTAAGAATCTGACTGGCAGCAGCAATTTTATCCTTGGTCTTAGCACTGATAATGGTGCTAGCTGGATAGCCGATGCGGCTGTTATTGCATTAGGTGCTAATGCTTATACTGTAACCTTTGGCAACGGTGGCAATGTGATACAGGTCGATGTAAGGGTTGTACCACCAGTGCCTGTGCCAGCTGCAGTTTGGCTGTTTGGTTCTGGCCTTATAGGTTTAGTTGGGGTAGCAAGACGTAAGAAATCATAACTGCATAAAAGATAATCAAATGCGGCTCTTTCGGGAGCCGTTTTTGTTTGTGCTGACAGACCGCCAAGTACCGGTCAGCGACCGTTGGATTGGTCTGGTGTAATACTTACTCAAAGGTCGCTAACCGACCCTTTATAGTTATTCCGTCCTACTTTCAGCGAAACGGCCTTTCAGTAAAATTCATAAAGCTGTGAATGCTTTATAAATTTACAATAGTTGTATTGGCCTGAGTCAATACCTTCCATAATAATGCCTCTTTTTAAACTAAATGATTTAGTAATTTATAGGGTTTTCCCCTATATCAGCATTATAAATATCGATGTAATATTATTATAATTACTAAGGATTGTTACTTGAACACGAGTTTTGGCTACAGCGCCTGAACAAGAAGGATAAGTTAAGTAGAGCGTTGCGATTAATTACTTATAATCGTTTTTGGAACGAAATAAATAAACTTTAATTAGCTCACTGATATAAGTGACCACAACGAACAATGTAATCTTAATACCACTTAGAATCCTCATTGTCATGCGCTAAAGACACTTGAAGGTATTGGGGCTACATCGTAAGAGGTATAACTGCTTAAGTTATGCCTCTTTTTATGCCCACTGAATATTTTTCTAACCAGGCTTTCGAGATAGCATGAAAAAGATACCTATAAAATCCTCAAAAATAAAAGAAAAGATTTGTGAAACATGCAGGTTTCAAAAACCTTGTGATGACCTACCTGGTTTTTGCTTGCTGATATATTATGTTCCAGTTGTTTTAGTGGTTGTCGGATTGGCTTATTTACTAGCAACTATGGCATTGTAAGAAATAATTCAATATTCTAATTCACCCAAAGATAGCGGCCGTCTGTTTGACTGCTTTTTTTTTGGCTTGTATTATTTGTTGAGCATTCGCTGCTGGCCGTTTTTGCTAGTTGTTTAGCGGTTTTTACTAGTTCGAGTTAATCAACCGAAATGGAAAAGTCTAGCTGAATCGAGCAGTAACAGCGTGATAATTCTTTTGTTTCTTGCGCAAATACACGCAAAATAAAAAACAACAAAAATACAGTCCGCGAAAAACGCAAAGAATGCTAAAACTTTTTAAACCTTTGCGTATTTTGCGTTTTTCGCGGACTAAGTCCTTAAGTTTTTAATCTTTTTTATTTGCGTTGACGTGCATGGATAACACTAATGTCGTGGGCGCAAGGATGCGCAGGAACGACCATTTGCGTGTATTTGCGGATAAAATAATTTTTTTGTATGGGCGCTAATGGTGAAAGCAAATGTTTTATTTTGACTTACACTTCATAGGTTGTTGAAGCCACCTTACCACCGTGGCCGGTCCAGTCGGTGTGGAAGAACTCACCGCGTTTTTTATCAATGCGTTCATAGGTGTGCGCACCAAAATAGTCACGCTGCGCCTGCAACAGATTTGCCGGCAGGCGCTCACTGCGATAACCATCAAAGTAAGATAAGGCGGATGAAAATGCTGGTGCTGGAATACCATTTTCAACGGCAAGTATTACGGCTTTTCGCCAGCCCGCTTCCGCTGCTTTCAGCGCATCGGTAAAGAACGCATCAAGGGCCAGGTTTTCCAGCCCGGGGTTTTTATCGTAGGCATCTTTTATATTGCCAAGGAAGGTACTGCGGATGATACAACCGCCTCGCCACATCAATGCAATTTCACCATAGTTAAGATCCCAGCCCTGCTCTTTTGCTGCCTCAGACATCAGCATAAAGCCCTGCGCATAGGAGATGATTTTCGACGCATATAATGCATCACGCAGCGCGTTAATAGTTTCTGCTTTATCCGCTGTTTGCAAAACCTTCGGACGTGGACCCAGTATGGCCGATGCGTGTACCCGCTCATCTTTTAATGACGATAGAACACGGGCGAAAACAGACTCACCAATCAAGGTCAGTGGCACACCCAGATCAAGCGCACTGATACCGGTCCACTTGCCGGTACCTTTTTGGCCAGCCGTATCAAGTATCTTGTCGACCAGTGGTTCGCCGTCTTCATCTTTAACCGCGAGGATGTCTTTTGTGATGTCGATCAGGTAGGAATCCAGTACCCCGGTGTTCCATTCTTTAAAAACTTCATGCATCTGGTCACAACTCATACCCAGCGCATTTTCCATCAATGAATAGGCTTCGCAGATCAGCTGCATGTCACCGTATTCGATACCATTGTGCACCATCTTCACAAAGTGACCGGCACCATCCTGTCCCACCCACTGGCAACAGGGTTCACCATCCACTTTTGCAGAGACTGCCTGGAAAATATCTTTTACCAGTGGCCATGCTTCCGGATCACCACCGGGCATAATGGACGGGCCAAAGCGTGCGCCTTCTTCACCGCCTGAAACACCGGTGCCAATAAAACGTAAACCTTTCTCTTTCAGATAAGTAGTACGTCGTGTGGAATCCGGGTAGTGTGAATTACCGCCATCGATGATGACATCACCCGGTTCCAGCAGCGGTATCAGCATCTCGATAAATGAATCAACCACCTCACCTGCTTTTACCATTAACATAACTTTACGCGGTGTCGTTAGCGAATCGACAAGTTCTTCTATACTATGAGTGCCGATGATACTGGTATCTTTAGCCGGTCCGTCGAGGAACTCATCGACTTTACTGGTAGTACGATTAAACACCGCAACACGAAAACCATGATCTGCCATATTCAAAACCAGGTTCTGCCCCATTACTGCCAACCCGATAAGCCCGATATCTGCCTTTTCCATAGTATTAGTTTCTCTTGTTAGTTTTTATTGATAGGAAATAAATGGTAGCGTATATTACATATAAGCAAGGATTAAGGACACCTCTTAGTTGATATTGTCATGTACCTATCTTTAAGCGTATAACTACCGGGCTTAAAGTCTGGGGATACAGACAATTAATAGAGCTGTCGTTAAGCTACTTTTTTATTTAATAACTTATTAGAATGATTTAAAAACCGATCTTTTAATTTTTTTATTAATACTGGCACAAGAATTGCTCAATCTATGATAAGTTTACGATTTATTGAAATAACATTAATTTCTGCACTAAAATAAATCATTTTGATCAGGCACACTTCTATTATGGTGCATTTGACTGGCAACATGTAAATTTGCAAAAGGCAACGAATAACAATAGTAGATTTTTTAGATTTGATTCAGATCAATAACACCTTCGAAATCATCTATAAGCTTCAGCCGCATCCTGTTGCTAAGGTTTGCAACATTACTGACATATATTAAAAGATAGAATCAGGACACTATGCCAAGTACCACGAATATCCCGTTACAGTTTTTCAACCTGTGGTTGACTCTGCTGCTGATCTGGCTGATAGCCAACGGCACACTGGCAACCAATACGGTGATAGCAGGTGTCGTCGTGTCCGCCATTATTGCGCTGGCATTTTCTACCTTCGCCCGGGTTTACAGTGTTATCCGCTGGTCACCTGTCGTTATTTATAATTATTTTATGTATCTGGGCGTATTTTTAATCGAACTGATCAAAGCCAACCTTAATGTCATGCGACTGGTTTTCTCTCCACACATCAATATCAAACCGGGTATCGTGGAAATAAAAACCGAACTTAAATCACCCCTCGGTCGACTGGCACTGGCTAACAGCATTACCTTAACTCCGGGCACACTGGTGGTAGACATAAAAGATGATTCTCTTTTTATCCACTGGATAAACATTAGTGCAACCGACCCGGTCGCTGCAACAGAGGCAATTTCCGCCCGCTTCGAAAAATTCCTGAAAGTAATTTATGGCTGAGCAACGATGACTGAGGATATTTTAACAACGGTTAGTTTGACTGAAATCACGATCATCATTTCTGCCTTGCTGATTTTTTTCAGTATCGTGTTCGGTATCATTCGCCTGGTAATCGGCCCCGAAACAGTTGACCGCGTTGTCGCTATCGACCTGTTGACGATTGTTACTATCGCATTAATTGCATTGCTGGCACATCAGGCAGAGCGTTATATATATCTTGACGTTGCATTAGTTTACGGCCTGTTAAGTTTTCTTGGTGTGCTTGCCGTCGCGCGTTATCTGGAAAGAGGTATTTGATCACAGCATGTCAACACTCGTTTTAACATTACTCACAGTAGTACTGTGTGCAGGCATATTAATTGGCGGGCTGCTTGCAGTTTTGCTGGACAACATGGTTAGTGCAGTAATCAGCGCCGGACTTGCCAGCCTGTTTGCTTCTGTGGTCTATGTCGCGCTTGCCGCACCTGATGTAGCAATGACAGAAGCCTCTATCGGTTCCGGTCTAACCACCATGATTTTTCTCTATGCTATCCGCAAAACGCAGAATTCAGAAACAAAAGCTACCCCGGCTGAAAGTGAGGACGGCAAATGATTGCGCTTATTAGCGATATCATAGGTAACCTGCTATTAATCACCGGTTCTTTGTTCCTGTTTTCGGCAGGACTTGGCGTGTTACGTATGCCGGATACCTACAACCGTATCCAGACCGGTACCAAAGCAACCACGCTGGGCACGATTACGGTATTGATCGGACTGGCTTTCCTGCACCCGGCCTGGACCTTAAAACTGATTATCATTATTTTTTTCGTGATGCTAACCAACCCGGTTTCATCACATGCACTGGCGCGCGCCTCGCACACAATCGGCATCCATGAAACAGAAACAACGGTCATTGATCAGCTTGACATGGCGGAAGATAAAGCCAAAAAAGATTCTGCCAAAGAAGCGAACGGGGTAAAAGCGGAATGATCAAGCGACTCTTCATTTTTATCATGCTGGTACTGATGGCAGTGATCTTTTTCAATATTGTCGCGAACTATACCGAAAATACCTCGTTATCCAAACTCGGTCACTACTACGTTGAAAAAGGACCGAAGGAGCTCGGTGCAGCCAATCTTGTCACCGCAGTTGTGGTGACCTACCGTGGGCTTGATACACTGGGCGAAGTCACCGTGCTGTTTATCTCTGCTGCCGGAGTCGGTCTTCTGCTGCGCCGTACCCGGCGCAACCATAAAGATGATAAAGGCCTGGAAAAAGGTGACCGCGCAGAAGAAACTGCAAACGCAAACGTACATAAACCGGCCAGCGAGATCGTTGAAACCGCGACCGAACTGTTGCTGCCGATGGTAATTCTGTTTGGCGTCTATGTCTTCATGAACGGCCACCTGTCACCCGGTGGCGGTTTTCAGGGTGGCGCGATCATCGCCTCGGGTACCATGTTTATGCTGCTGGCATTGCCCGAGTCACATATCAGCCGGTTAATGATTGCTATTACCGAATCACTGTCCGGTTTCAGCTACGTCGTTGTTGGCGTACTCGGCGTAATTTTCGCCGGCGGTTTTCTCGATAACCGTTTCATGGACCTGGGCACTTATGGCGACCTGTTCAGTGCCGGTGCGATTCCTCTAATCTACACCTTCGTCGGTCTCAAGGTCGGCTTTGAACTCAGCGCTGTACTCGACCGCTTCCGCAAAGAGGACACCGGCCCGGTATGAACATATTATCCGACTTTCCTATTTCACTTATCGTTCTCTGCAGCGGTCTTGGCCTGATACTAATCGGCATCTGGGGCATGCTGACGCAGCGCAACATGATCCGTATGATTATCGGTTTTTCGTTGACCGATACCGGCATTCACATGGTTATGGTTTCTATCGGTTACGTCACCGCTGGCACTGCACCTATTATCAATGAGGCTGTAGCCATGAACGATGCCGTCAACAGAGTTGTTGACCCGGTGCCCTCCGCACTGGTTCTCACTGCGATCGTCATCGGTCTTGGTGTTACCGCTGTGATGCTGGCCTTCGCGGTACGCATTTATAAAGCACGCAAGACCCTGATGATTGATGAGTGTACGGAGTCGAAATGGTAACTCCGGCTTTAATAGAGACGAATATGTTAGATGTATTGTTGCAACCCCTAAGCATCTATGTGCTCGCGCTCGGTGCGGGCTTTCTGATCCCACTGTTCGACCGTGCCCACCGTGGTTCGGCGATTATGGTTTTCCTGGCAACCCTTGCCGCCCTGGTAGTAATCGCCGGTTTTAATCTATGGGCAATCATTAACGGTGCAGGCGCTATCGATATCGAAACCGCCGGTATAAAACCGCCGTTTTCTATTAACCTGCGCTTCGGCCTGTTCGAAGGCGGTTTCGTGCTCGCGGTCAACACTGTTGCACTGCTGGGTGCATGGCATTATCTGCCGAGATTGAAAAAACACGCTTCTGCTCTACTGCTCTACCTGATTCTGGTGATGGGCATCAACGGCATGGTGATGACCCGCGACCTGTTTAACCTGTTTATTTTTATCGAGATCACGTCAATCGCAACTTATGCATTAATCGGTATGGAGCGTACCGGCAGTGTGCTGGCTGCGGGTTTCAAGTACATCATCGCCACCTCGATAGCATCGGCATTTTTTCTGCTCGGCACCATCTTTATCTATTACCAGACAGGCACGTTGAACATCGATGACATCATTGCCCACCGTGAGTTGATCCAGGGACCAATCGGTTTTATCGCCATACTGTTTGTCCTCACCAGCCTGCTCATCGAACTTAAACCTTATCCGGCCAATGGCTGGGGACTGGACGTTTATGAAAACGCTTCCAGCGGCATCGCCTCATTAATTTCTGTCGGCGTTTCAGCGGGTGTATTTTTTTCCCTATACAAACTGTTACCGCTGGCAGGTGACTTCCTGCACAGCATCGCACTGATCGGTGGTTTCACCTTCCTTTTTTCCAATCTCATCGGACTAAAACAGGAAAACACAAAACGTCTGCTCGGTTATTCTTCCATCGGCCAGATGGGACTGCTGACACTGGCCATGGCGCTTGTATCGCAGCTTGAGGCTTCAGCACAGCTTCCCCTTATCATAGGCGGCCTGTTTATTAATCACCTGCTAGCCAAGGCCGGGCTGTTCTGGCTCGCTGGTGTAGTCGACTGTAAGTGTATTCGAAACTGGTCGGCGATCGCCAAACGTCGGGGACTGTTACTGCTGCTCGGCATCATGATGACTGCATTAGTTGGCCTGCCTCCGTTCCCCGGCTTCTGGGCAAAATGGGAGCTGGTAATGCTGCTGGCCAGTCATGAACTGTTCGGCTGGATCGCCCTGATATTAATCGGCTCACTGCTGGAAGCGGCCTATTTGTTCCGCTGGTTCAGTTATGCACAACAGACTGACGACAGGCAAACAGAAACGTCGGCTACTTACTGGTCACCTGCACCCATTGCCATAGCCGCAATATTACTGTTTGCCACTGGTTACATGATGGCGGATGTCATGCAAGTTGCAAGCCCCGCTTTGTTTCTGCCACTGGTGGCCGGATTTGTGCTCTGGCTGATGGACAGTGTCAACGGGCGCCTTAAAACGATTCCGATGCTCGCTGCCGTCGGTGTCGGTGGTTACCTGCTGACTAATGAGCTGGAAGGCATCAACCGCCTGTTTAGTTACCTGCTGGTCGGCGGCGGCCTGCTGGTCAGTATCGCCGCGATGTACCGCAGTGATCAGCGCAAAGGTTTTTACCCCTTACTCACTATTTTATTGTTATCACTGGCAACCTTATTGCGTGCGCAGAGCTCACTGGAATTTTTCTTCAGCTGGGAACTGATGACACTGAGCTCTTATTTACTGGTGACACTGGGACGTGATGGTGCCAAACCCGCGCTGAGCTACCTGCTGTTTTCGCTCGGTTCGGCTTACTTCATCCTGGCCGGTTTCGCGGTTGCTTATGGTGCTACCGGCAGCCTGTTACTTAGCGATCTTGGAAATAGCGGCAACTCTATAAATATTGTATTCAGCCTGCTGGCAGCCGGATTCATTATCAAAATGGGCGGTTTCGGTGTGCATATCTGGTTACCCGGCGCCTATAGTGAAGCTGACGATGATTTTACTGCCATCCTTTCTTCCATTGTCAGCAAAGCCGGTGTGTTTGGTCTAATCATCATTGCGGCACATCTTGGGGTTCAGTCTGAAATCGGTCTCGACCCGGCTTATGTACTTGGCTGGATAGGCATCCTCACCGCAACATTTGGTGCACTAATGGCGGTGTTCCAGGAAGACATAAAACGTCTTGTAGCATACTCCAGTATGGGACAGCTGGGTTATATTGTCACCGGCGTTGCACTGATGAGCCATCTTGGCTGGGTGTCGGCGATGTATATGACAGTCAACCATTTCCTCTTTAAGGGCATCCTGTTCCTGTCGATTGCCGGTATTGTGCTGCGCACCAATGAGCGAATGATGTATAAAATGGGTGGCCTGATCAAGAATATGCCGGTTACTTTTACCTTCAGCATGATAGCAATCATCGCCATGTCCGGAGTACCACCACTGACCGGTTATGGTGGCAAGTGGATGCTATTTAACGCACTGATGGACAAGGGCTGGTACTGGATTTCAGCACTGGCATTTTTCTCCAGTGCCGTCGCTTTTCTCTACATGTACCGATTTTTGCATACCGTGTTCCTCGGCCAGCGCAAACTGGAACATGCGAAACTGCGCGAGGCGCCTGCCATACTACTGGTACCACAGGTGGTAATGGTCGCTTGCATTATGGTTATCTCAGCTTATCCTAAATTGCTGCTCGATCCGCTATCAATTGCCATCGATCCGTTTATAACAAACAACCTGGTTTGGGAAGGCCTGGCTATGCAGACACATTATGGCTACTGGAACGCCCCGATGATTATGGCCGTAGTTGCCGGAGTCTGGATGGTGCCGCTGGTACTCCTGTTACTGGTTTCCATGACACTAAAAATTCAGAAAGTCGAACAATTTAATATCGTTTACGCAGCCGAGCGTCCACGTCGTCCGGAAGAAACACACTTTGCCTATAACTTTTTTGCGCATTACGACCGTGCCATCGGCTTTATGGTAAGACCACGTGCAACCGCTTTCTGGAACGCTGTTGTCGAGTGGAACCACTCACTGGCGGCAACGCTACGAGTTTTCTATAACGGTAACGGCCAGACCTACGCCTTGTTTGTCATCATCTATTTTGTTGCCATGTTCATGCTAAATGGAGGGCTGGCCCTGTGACCTATAATGACATAAGCGAATGGTTAGGAAAAACCGGCAACTTCGCCTTAACACTATTAATCGTCACCATCTATGGCCTGCTGATGGGTGCGATTATTGACCGTACTATTGCCAAGGTACAGGGGCGCATCGGTATCCCCTACTCACAGCCATTTATCAATGTGCTGAAAAATTTCTTTAAACGCACGGCCATCAGTCACGGCATCATGTTTTATCTCGGCCCGGTATTTCGTATTGCCGGCGGCATCGGCACACTGGCTTTCATTCCGGTACTCTATGGCAGTGAAACATTTGCTAATTTCAGCATGGCCGGTGACCTGTTCCTGGTTATCTACTTTATGTTTTTCGGCCAGCTTGGCATGGCACTGGGCGCGGGTGAAAGTGGTCACCCATACAGCGCCATCGGCATTGCCCGTGGTTTGTCACAAATGACGGCCTACGAAGTGCCGTTTGTGCTGGCAATCATATCCATCGTGATCCAGTACGACACACTATCTATCACCCAGATCGTTGCAGCACAACAGGGTGGCTGGCAAAACTGGACCGTGGTCACCAACTGGGTCGCTACTCTGGCCGCAATGTTGGCATTCCTCGGTATGGCCGGTTACTCGCCCTTTGATATTTTCCTCGCGCCACAGGAAATACCCATCGGCCCACCAACAGAATTCCATAGTGCCTACCTCGGACTGATGCAGCTCAACCGCGCACTGTTTGGTGCAACCAAGCTGGTACTATTTATGAACCTGTTTTTTGGCGGCGCCACCGGCCTGCTTGAACTGATGATTAAAACCTGGGCAATCTATATGGTTGCCATTGTTGTTGGTGTGGCATTCCCGCGTTTTCGAGTGGATCAGGGGATTCGTTTCTTCTTCAAGATCCCTACGCTGATCGGTATAATGTCAATTATATACGTACAAATGGTACTGACTTCCTGAACGCGGAAGGCGTATTATTGAAGTGATACAAATGGTATTAACTTAATGGTATTACAAACAGTTCAGAAGATAGCAGACATGCACGTCCGTGAGTGTCGGTCGCAAGGACGCGACCGTCAAGCCTACAGGGAGGCCATTTTTTATCTTCCTGGACGGCGTCTCGCGGTCGAGCATATCTGCTATCCAACGTTCGCATTAGTGACTTAATGAAACATCATAAAATACAGCACACTGCTGGAGAACATGATCATGATTAAAAGCCTGAACACTGAAGACACCCTGGAAAATGCCGGGCTTACAGCAGAAGAGCAGCAGCTGTTCAGCAATGCAAGACCGCAGGCCTACGAACCCTACCCGATCAAGGCGGTGGAAGATTTTGCCAACTGGGCACGTGCCAATTCATTGTGGATACTGGCGTTTGGCACCGGCTGCGGTGCCATTGAACTGCGCCCATTGATGACCGCACGCTTTGATGCCAACCGTTTTGGCGTTGCTGGTCGACCGACACCCAGGCAGTCGTCGGTATTTGTCATTGGTGGTTATGCCTCGGTAAAAACCCTGAAACGCATCATTCGCAGTTATGAGCAGATGCAGGGGCCCAAGTTCGTGATATGCCTGGGTATCTGCCCGGTCAACGGCGGTATGTATTTCGATAGTTACAACACCGTCAACCAGTTCGATCAATATCTGCCTGTTGACCTGTACATAACAGGCTGCATGCCACGTCCCGAAGTGCTGGTCGCTGGCATAATGGAACTACAGACAATGATAAAAGCGGGCAAATGTAATGGCGCTAATCGCTATGTAGAGAACTTCGACATGTATAAGGCCAACCAGAAGAAAGTGATCAAAAACTGGGATATGCCCGACTACAACTGGTAATAAATCGATGAAAGATATGCTGGAAAGACTGAAACGTGATTTTAATGTCAAAGAGGTGACTGAATGTCCACCGAGAATGACCACACTCAAAGTTGACAAAAACAATGCTGAAAGACTTATTCGTGAACTGCGTGATCGTGAAAATTATACACATCTGAACTTCATGACCTGCATCGATTATATTGAAGATGGCATTTTTACCCTGGTATACATGCTGCATAACTATGATATAAAACACTCACTGGGTGTGCACGTTGATATCAGTCGTGACAATGAAGAAATGGTTTCCATCCATACACTCTGGGCACAGGCCTGGACCTACCAGCGTGAACTACGCGAGATGTATGGTATCCGATTCCCCGGCAGTCCACGTCTTGATGAAGATTTCTGCCTCGAAGGCTGGGACCAGATACCACCTATGCGTCGCGAGTTCGATACCAAAAAATTCAGCCAGGAACGCTTCGGCCACCGAGAAGGCCGCTCCAGCGAAGAACCGCGTGAACACATGAAAGTTGAACTCTACCCCAACCGCGGTGGTGACGAAAAATGAAACTATTTACCGGCCGCAGTTCTACGACACCTGTCTCTACAGGTCACTCGGCAGCACTGGATTTTGCACAACCTGAGCCTGTCGATATGGCTTCTGGCAAATACGTCAGGCTGTGGCAGGGCCCACAGCATCCGGGCATAACCGGCAACATGTCACTGGAACTGATACTTGAAGGTGACACCATTATCGACTGTAAAACTCATGTCGGTTATTTGCACCGCGGTTTCGAAAAACTGATGGAACGCCGTAGCTTCATTCAGAACTTTACCGTGGTCTGTCGTATCGCGGTGCCCGAACCGACATTCAATGAATACCTGTACTCACATGCAGTTGAGACACTCAGTGGGATTGAAGTACCAGAGCGCGCCATCTGGCTGCGCACCATGAACCTGGAACTGATGCGAATGGCCAGCTTCCTGATGTGGATCGGCGGTCAGGGTGGTGCGTTTGGCCAGTACACCGTGGCCAACTGGACTATTGCTTATCGAGATTTCGTGCTAGACCTGTTCGAAGAAATGACCGGTGCACGTATCTACCACATGTATATCGTGCCCGGTGGCGTACGTGCCGGACTGCCGGATGGTTTCGAGAAACGTGCGCGAGATGTCATGGATGGCGCTGAAAAAATGCTCGATCAGGTCGAACGGGTTATGTACAACAACACTGTTTTCAAGGCGCGTGCAAAAGGCCTCGGTATTATCACCCCGGATATGATCGACCCCTACGGTATTGTCGGCCCTAATGCACGTGCCTGCGGTTTTGCCCGCGACCTGCGCAAAGATGAACCTTACCTTGCCTATGACCAGCTCGACTTCGAGGTTATTACCGGCAGCGACTCTGATGCTTATGAACGAGCCTACCTGCGCCTGCAGGAAACCCGGCAGTGCATTAGCCTGATACGCCAGTGCCTCGATATGGCACCGAAGGATGGTCCCTTTCAGGCTGATATGCCCAACGTATTACACTGGAAAGTCCCGGCGGGTGAAACCTACGTTAAAGCCGAATGTACGCGTGGCGAATACGGTTACTATATGGTTACAGACGGCAGCGAATTAGTTCGTCGCGTGCACGTACGCGGCCCGAGTTACACTCATGCCATCGCCGTAATGGAACGTCTTTGTGTTGGTAACAACATCGCTGATGTCGCCGGCCTGATGGTATCACTACACAACTATCCACCTGAGATTGAGAGATGACAGGAGTATTAAACTCATGAGCCTGAAAGACCTGCTCTCGCCCTTTTTCGTCTGGCAACGCGCTTTCGAAAAACCTTATACAACGATACGTCCGACCCTTGATCGGCCCGGCGCACCGGCTTACCGTGGTTTTCACATCAACATTACCGAAACCTGTATCGGCTGTGGCAGTTGCCATGAGATCTGTCAGAACCAGGCAATTGATATGGTCGCGGTCGAAGAATTCGAAGGCCGCAGAGGCGATAGCGGATTGCGCCCACGTTTTGATTATGGCCGCTGTTGCTGGTGTGGTTTGTGCGTGGATATCTGCACTGCCGCCTCGTTACGCATGAGTAATGAATACGCCTGGATCAGTGAAGACCCCAATTCTTTCCATTTCACCGCTGGTGTTGATGATAAGTCATGGCAGAACAACGAACTGGGATACCGTCGTGCAGAAGGTTATCACCTGTATCCGCCAAAACGCATCGAAATGGAATTATTGCCGCCGGAAGAAAGCATAAAATCATTTGATGAAGTAACGCTGGGTTACAGCATCGAGCAGGCGAAGAAAGAAGCCGACCGTTGTGTCGAATGTGGCATTTGTGTAGCTACCTGCCCGGCACACATGGATGTGCCCGATTACATCCACAGCATCCGTGACGGCGATTACGAAAAAGGCCTGCAGCTGATGTATCGCACCAATCCTTTCCCGGCAACCTGCGGTCGCATCTGTACACGCCAGTGTGAAACCGTATGTCCGGTCGGTATCCTTGGTGAACCTGTCGCTATACGCTGGTTAAAACGTTTCATTGTCGACCAGGTCGATAAAAAAGATTACAAACGTATACTTAACGACCAGATTGGCGATAGTAATTTTAAAGTTGCTATCATCGGCGCTGGACCGGGTGGACTCAGTGCTGCCTATTACCTGCGCAAGCAGGGACATGCAATCACGCTATATGAGTCACAGAAATCAGGCGGCGGTATGCTGCGCTACGGTGTACCAAGTTACCGTCTGCCAGACGCTGAACTGGACAAGGATATTGATTACATCGTCTCACTCGGTGTCGACATTAAGTACAACAAACAGGTAGGTAAAGACATTAAATTCGAAAAACTGCTGAAAGACTACGATGCCGTATTCATGTCTACCGGGCTTTCCGTTCCGTCCAGCATGCGCATCCACGGAGAACAGCACCCGCGTGTCTTATCCGGCCTGCAGATACTGGCCGATGTGGCTAATGGCCGAGACCCGGGTATCGGCAGTAAAGTCGCCGTTATTGGAGGCGGTAACGTGGCAATGGACGCAGCGCGTGTATCACGCCGTTTCGGTGCCGATGTCACTATCCTTTACCGTCGCCGTATAACCGACATGCCGGCAGATCTGGAAGAAATCCACGAGTCCCAGGAAGAAGGCTGTACTATCGTGCAACAGGCGATTCCGGTTGAAATTATTGATGCTGATAACCCAAAACAGGTCACAATCAAATGGGGCGAAGCTGAAATGGTCAATGACCCGAAAGGCGGCCGGCCACGGCCGGTATTGCAGGAAGACCGCATGCATACTGAAACCTATGACTGTATCATTTCGGCTATCGGTCAGAGCAGTAACCTGGACTACCTGTCAAAAGAAATACAGGCACAACTGGCTGTAGAATGGGGTAAATTTACCCCGGGTGAATACCAGCATACAGCACTGGAAAAAGTTTTTGTCGGTGGTGATTTCGCCAACCAGACCGCTGACGCAATCAGTGCCATCGAAGATGGCCACCACGCGGCACGGGGCATAAACCGCTTCCTCAACCCGGACGCTTACAAAGAAACAGAACAGCAAATTAGCTAATAACACCTTAACCAGAAAGGTAACACATATGAACACCGTTGATGAGATACTGGATTACGCCATTGATCAGGAACAGCAGGCGGCTGATTTTTATGAAGATGTTGCTCAGCGCGCAGAAACAGCCGGCATGAAAAAAATACTGCTGGATTTTTCTGAAGAAGAAAAACACCATAAAAAAATTCTGCAGGATGTAAAAGCCGGAGAACGTGAACTGACACCTGAGCAGGAAGTGCTGGACCTTAAAATTACCGATTACCTGGTCGAAGTTGAAGCCAGTGAAAACATTACCTATCAGGATGCACTGATCATTGCGATGAAAAAAGAACGTGCCGCCTATGAACTTTATAGCGACATGGCAGCAAAAATGCCCGAAAGCCATCTCAAGGAAGTTCTCGACGGCCTCGCCAAAGAAGAAGCAAAACATAAACTGTTTTTTGAAGCAGAATATGATGAGCGAGTTCTTACGGACAATTGAAAAAGCAGTTTTAAGTTTTAAGTTAGCAGTTGTAAGTTAAAAAACACTTAAACCCGTAGGAGCGCTTTCTTGAAGCGCGATTTTCACAGGCTAAAGCAAGTTTCGTAGGGTGGGCAGGCTTTTTTGCCCACGCGTTAATAAGTAAGCCGTTTACTTTTTTCCGCAAATGAACGCAAATATACGCAAATAAAAAACTATTTAAGTCCACAGATAAACGCAGATGAACACAGATAAAAACGTTTTAAACTTTTTTAAATATCTGTGTTCATCTGCGTTTATCTGTGGATGATTTATTTTTTTTCTTTTAAAAATTGCGAGTATTTGCGTTCATTTGCGGAAAAATACAAAAACCATATGTTGGAGTCAAAACAAGCAAACTACAACACAGGTAAATCTTGCGGTTTTTGCGATAAACTATCAACACTACATACTAATTCGAATCTAATACCCGTATATATAGCGATAAATACAATGGAAATAAAAACCGTTAGCACCACCCCTTTCGACGACCAGCGACCCGGCACATCCGGATTACGCAAAAAAGTAAAAGCGTTCCAGCAGCCACATTACCTGGAGAACTTCGTGCAGTCGATTTTTAATGCACTTGAAGGTTACCAGGGGCAGATCCTGGTGGTCGGCGGTGATGGCCGTTATTACAACCGTGAAGCCCTGCAGATTATCGTAAAGATGGCGGCGGCAAATGGATTCGGCAAAGTCATTGTCGGTCGCGGCGCCCTGCTATCGACGCCAGCTGCATCCTGCATCATCCGTAAATACAAAACCTTTGGCGGCATCATTCTCTCAGCCAGCCACAACCCGGGGGGGCCAAACGCCGACTTTGGCATTAAATACAACGCTGCCAATGGCGGACCGGCTGCAGAAAATATCACAGAAGCCATCTATAAACTGAGTCTCGAAATAAACGAATACCGAATTATCGAAACGGCGGATATTGATCTCGACAGCACAGGTGAACAGAAGGTCGCTGAGATGTCTGTTGTGATCATCGACCCGGTATCCGATTACGCCGACCTGATGGAACAGCTGTTTGATTTTGCAGCGATGCGCAAGCTGCTTGGCACAGGCACATTTTCCATGGCATTTGACGCGATGAATGCGATTACTGGACCTTATGCCAAAGAGATCCTGGAAAACCGACTCGGCGCTAAACCAGGGACCGTATTACGCGGTGAACCGCTAGTGGATTTTGGCGGCGCCCACCCTGATCCGAACCTGGTTCATGCCAAAGAGCTGGTAGCAATAATGAGCGGCGATGGTGCCCCTGACTTCGGCGCGGCATCTGACGGTGACGGCGACCGAAACATGATCCTCGGGACTGACTTTTATGTTACCCCCAGTGACAGCCTGGCAATACTTGCAGCTAACGCAACACTCGTTCCTGCCTACGCACAGGGACTCGCAGGCGTTGCCCGCTCCATGCCTACCAGCCAGGCAGTCGATCGTGTTGCGGAAGCACTCGGAATCGACTGTTATGAAACGCCAACCGGCTGGAAATTTTTTGGCAACCTGCTCGATGCCGGCAAGATTACACTTTGCGGCGAAGAATCTTTTGGTACCGGTTCAAACCACGTGCGTGAAAAAGACGGCCTGTGGGCCGTTCTGTTCTGGCTAAATATTCTTGCCGTACGCAAACAATCGGTGGCTGATATCGTTATCGATCACTGGCAAAAGTTTGGCCGCGATGTGTATACTCGCCATGATTATGAAGGCGTCTCAGCAGACGGCGCAAATGCGCTTATGCAGGACCTGCGGAAACGTACCAGCGAGCTCGGCGGGCAGAATTTTGATGGTTATACTGTCGAATTATGTGATGACTTCAGCTATACCGATGTGGTCGACAACAGCACCAGCAGCCAACAGGGCATACGCATCCTGTTCAGTAATGGTGCGCGTATCGTCTATCGCCTGTCTGGCACGGGTACCGAAGGCGCGACCTTGCGTGTTTATATCGAGCAGCCAGAAAAAGATCCGGCAAAACTTGAAGCGGATCCACAGGCATTGCTGTCCAGGCTGATCGATCTCTCAAGATCAATCGCACAGATTGAAAAACATACCGGTCGCATAACACCGGATGTCATCACCTGATTAGCCGGCCTGAAACGCAATGCAGATTAATACAATGCAGCCAGAAATCCGGGTTACAAGATATAGGCAACTCTGATTGATACTCGTCAAGGCAGGCTATTTCTTTATGTGCTTAACTGATAGTGTAATCTTTAAAAGGAACGCCTTTATCTTAAAGATATTATCTATCGCATGTTTAGACGCTAAATTATAAGGTTAAATTCAACCTGAAAGGTAATAAAAATGTCATCAACTCAGTCCACCGTTGATAATCTACAAAAACTTAGAAGTGAATTAACTCGTCGAATTAATACAATAGAAGAGGATATTCACCATAAAACAGAACCTGTAGAAAAAGACTTTGCCGAACAGGTGACCCAGCGCGAGAACGATGACGTGCTGTCAGCAATCGATGAAGAAGCCAAACAAACCGTACATCTCATTGATGTGGCCCTCGCCCGCATCAAGAATGGTACTTATGGGTTATGCGCCATCTGTGGAGAAGAAATACCCGAGAAAAGGCTCGCCGCGTTGCCGTATGTAACAACCTGCGTAGCTTGTGCAGAAAAGAAAAACCAGTAGCCCAACAAGCATAAATTAAACGCTGTTTCACGGCTTTTTTATACTCGTCGGCAAGGCTTCTTATCGCCCTGATTTACCGATACAATCAGCAATATTACAACTGATCCCGCAGCCACGAAAACAACCTGTAAAATATCATGGATAACAAAACAAGCACTAAACTAATTAAATTATCCATTATTTTGTTGTTTGTGATCAGCACCAACACTCCGGCAGCATTCAATGATTCTCGGCTTAAAAAATGGGAATTCTTCCTTGCTCCACAGGTAATTAACTCGAAAGCTCTACAATTTGAATATGGCAGTGAAGCAAATATTAGTAAACGCTCCAGTTTAGCATTTGGCTTTGGTTACAACCTGAACAGTAATATAGAGCTTGGGGGTCGTTTCTCTTCAAGTAGTTCCAGTATGTCGGGCACTATTATTCAAGATGATAGCGAGAACACAGCAGTGCCATTTACCTCAAATTTATATACAAGCAGTATCAACTTTGACTTCACCTATAATATTTTCAGCGGCCCATTCACACCATACATCACCGCCAATTTAGGTTACACCTATCTGGACTCCGGTATTCCGACTGGAAATATTGGAACAGGCTGTGGCTGGTACTTTGGCTATTACTACTGCGGACCAGTTGCACA